>NZ_CP107942.1:9560000-9905000 GCF_036053395.1 Actinoplanes sp. NBC_00393
GTGGCCGTCGGGCAGGCGTCAACGAAGCGGTGGTGGCGGCACTTCCGTCGGCCGGCGCAAGTGCAGGTGTGGCTGTCTGGCACCTGGCACCCTGCGATCGGTCAGGTGAAGGACTCTGCTGCGGCTTTCGATGTGTATCGGCGGCGTTTTTCCCGCGCGCGTCCGGACGGTACGTGGGTTCTGGTGGAGTTGCGCTTCATTCAGCCCGCCACCTGATCCGGTGCCGCTGCGGGGTACCCGGCTACAGCGCCGGTGGATCGCTGTTGTAACCGTCGGCGAGTTCGTCGGCTTTGCGGTTTCGGCCATGGTCGGAGCTTTCACCGCGCGGGCATCTGCGGCGGTGATGCTGCCCGCCGTGTTGGCAGCAGGTGCGGTGGAGGGTGCGCTGCTGGGCGGGTCGCACGCGATCGTGTTGCGCCGAGCGATATCCGGTATCAGCTCGCGGCGGTGGGTCGGCGTGACGGCGGCCGCTGCGGTCGTCGCGTACGCGATCGGGATGCTGCCCAGCATGCTCGCCGGCCGCCTGTCGCAGGTGCCGCCAGGGCTGCTGGCCGTTGCCGTGGCCGTACTCGGAACCGTGCTTCTGGCGTCGATCGGGTTCGGGCAGTGGTTTGTGCTGAGGCGGGTGGTACGCCGGTCGGCGAGTTGGATCGTGATCACCGCGGTCGCCTGGACGGTGGGCCTCGGCGTGTTCCTCGGCTTCACGACGCTGTTGTGGCGCCCGGGACAATCCGTCGCCGTGATCACCCTGATCGGAATCGTAGGCGGTCTGCTGATGGCAGCTACCACCGCAACGATTACCGGAGATGGTCTGCGTCGGCTCCTCGCCCGCCGGTCGAGCGACGTGGTTGCGTTGTGATCAGAGCTGTCGGTTGTGACATCGCAGGAAGGCGCCTACGGGGTACGGGGAGCCTGTCAACGCTGGTCGGGCCGTTAGTCACGATCAGCGCTCCTGCCGGTCTGAAACCTGCTTAGGTGACATGGTGTGCGTCCGAACAGCGCTGTCCGACCGGCTGGCGCCGGTTACACCGGCAGGCGTCTTGCCGAGCGGACAATGCCGTCGGAATATCTGCCGGTTTTGCCGCCGTCCTACAGGGCACTCGTGATCACGGTGGTGCGCCGCGAAGGCTCTCCTGCGCTGACGCGCCGGGACCGGTTGGACGTGCCAGTATCTGCCAGCTCGGAGCCGGCAGGGGCCCGCGACGCTGTCGCTTGTACGGGAGGACACCTGATGAAGGAAGATGTGGACACCCGTCAGGTGCTGCTGAACGCAGCCCATGCAGCCCGGTTTGCGCCGTCGATCCACAACACCCAGCCCTGGCGGTGGGTCGTTCACGCCGACCGGATGGAACTGCACCCGGTGCACCGCCGGCAGTTGCAGTTCCAGGACCGTGACGGGCAGATGCTGTTGATCAGCTGCGGAACCGCCCTGCATCACGCGCAAGTTGCGTTGAGCGCCGGCGGCTGGCAGTGCGTGGTCGACAAGACCGTTCCTGGCCCGCTGGCCGTGGTCCGCATCGAGGGGCGGACTGTTGCCGATCCGGCAGCGATCCGGCTGCTGGAGCAGTTGCCGGTGCGGCACACGGATCGGCGGACGGTCAGCGACGAACCGGTCGCTCCCGCCGTTCTGGATGCGCTGATCGCGGCCGCTGAAGGAGTCGGCGTCCGGTTGCATCTGCTGACCCGGGACCAGGAAATCGACCTCGCTGTCTTGGTGGAACGTGCCCAGAAGACAGAGAGCGCCGACGAACGGCTGCGGGGCGAGACGGCGGTCTGGGTCGGTGGTGAGCGGGCTGACGGCGCCGGCATTCCCGACGCGAACCTGCCGGCGACGATGCCTCAGACCACGGTCGCGGAACGCGATTTCGGCACTGCGGGCACCCTCGCGCCCGGCTCAGGGCATGACAACGCCGCCAGCTACGCGGTGCTCTACGGAACAGGCGACGAACCGATCGACTGGCTCCGTGCCGGCGAAGCCCTCAGCGCGGTGTGGCTGACCGCCACCGAGCTCGGTGCCGCTCTACTGCCGATGAGCAGCCCGATCGAGGTGTCGTTCACCCGCCATCAGCTGGATCGCATGCTCGGCGAAATCGGTCTGCCGTACCTCGTCATGCGTCTGGGCACTCCCAACCCGGAGTCCGGCGGTCCCGGCAGGACCCCTCGTCTGCCTGCTGAGCAGGTAATCGAGCTACGCGACTGAACTCTGCTCGAGACACGACACCGGCCAGGGTTTCGCCACCGGAGAGTCGTGGCCCTACGCGGAATCCGGGCCGGCGTCGAAGTCCGGGGCGACACTGTGAAGGCTTCGCGAAGCATCTCGGACACCATCGCGGTCGGGCGTGCCCAGGCCAAGAGGCCCCCGGTGTCGTTACCGCTGGCGCTGCCGGACCGCGTGCCGATGACCCTGGCGTGGGCCGTCATGCGCATGCCGGAGCAGGATGCGGTCGAGCAAGCTCTCCAAGAGAGGTCCGGCAACCATCAGGACCGCCAGTAGAAGCAGGATGACGCCGACAATCAGTGGCCTCATGTCGTCCTCCTCTCGGCCGGCAGCGGCATTGCCCTGTGCGACCGCCCGCTACTGAGCTCATCCGTCATGGTGCGACGCCGGCACCTCAGCCGTGCAGGGCCATTCGGCCCCGTCCAGGGATGCATGTACGGGACTTTCGACCCGGCCTTGTCGGCCCTATCCGCAAGGTCCGTAGGCGGGCACGCTTAGTAAGCAAGTGAACGGTCGATTCCAAGCCGGTGAGGATTGTGCTCACCGATTGGGGGTAAGCCGGGCGCTGGTCGAAGCCCTTCTTAAGAGGCTCGAATCCCTGCCACAGAGGAGTACAGATGAGCACCGCGGCCGCCAAGGTCAACCGGATTGGTCCGGCCAAGCCCGTCCGTGTGATCGCCATACTGCTGATGCTCGCCGGCCTGGTCATGGTGGTTGCCGGAGCCACCACGTGGTTCACCGTGCAATCTCAGCTTGCCGACGAGCGAATCACCGTCTCCGAGGACGCGGACTGGTTCGCCGGGGAGAAGATCGATGGCCCGCTTACCGCGTATGCGGAGGCGCAGATCATCGAGAAGCACGCGCTGGAGTCCAGCGGCGGCAAGACGTACGCCGAACTCGACCGTGAGGACCCGGCCCGGCAGACCGTGATGAACGGCTCCTTCCTGCGAGCCTCGCTTTTCACGTCGGTGGTCTCCTTCGGTATCGCCGCCATGGCGATGGGGCTCGGGGTCGTCATCGCCCTGATCGGCTACGCCCAGTTCCTGCTCGCTCGCAGCCTCGCTGCAGCACTGGAGGCGGCAGCCTGACACCGAGCATCTGCGCTTTGCTGAGTCCATCAGACGGCGCCCGGCAATCGGCGGGCGCCGTCTTTTCGTCCCTCCTGAGGGCTGCGCGGTGTCCCCCGTCTGGCGAGTTGAGAACGGGCGGCGGGGAGCAGGCGACTGCGGCTATGGCCGAGAGCATTGGCGTGACCAACGACCGTAGTTTCGCTACGGAAGCGTAGCGTAGTCTCGAGCGGTGACCACTACGTCGAGGCCGGCCGTCGAGCGCGTCCAGCCACCCAAGGCTCCGTACCGTGTTGTCAATCGCGTCATGCGGTGGTTGTTGTCCTCGCCGCGACGTGCTCAGGGCGTCGGCCGGCACCTGCTGCTATTGCACGTCGTCGGCCGTAAGAGCGGCCGTCGATTCATCCTGCCGGTGGCCTACCGCGCCATCGCCGACGGTCGCCTGCTGGTGCTGACCAGCTCCGGCTGGCGTGCCAACCTGCGCGGCGGCACTAACGTCGGCGTCACCATGTTTGGCGAGCGCCGCCAGGCGCGGGCCAACCTGGTGGAGGACCCGCAGACGGTCGCCTCCACATACCTGTACCTCATCGAAGAGGTGGGCCACGAGAAGGCTGGCCGCCGCCTGGGCATCCGGATCAACGTGCCTCGTCTCCCGACGCTCGCCGAGCTGGAGGAGGCCGCTCGCCGCGACGGTCTCTCGCTGATCTATCTCACCGTAGACGGCCCGCGATGACCGGTCCGATCCTGGTCACCGGCGCGACCGGCAACGTCGGCGGTGGAGCCGCTCGGTCGCTGCTGGCCGCCGGCCTACCTGTTCGTGTGGCCGGCACCAACGTGGAGGGGCTCCGCGAACGGTTCCCCGGCGCCGAGACGGTACGCCTCGACTTCTTCGACGCGCAGACGTTCGATGCCGCGGTGGCAGGTACCAGCGGCTTGTTTCTCGTCCGTCCACCGGCGATCTCACGGGTCGGTCCCACGCTCAATGCGCTGCTCGATGCCGCCGCCCGCCGTTCCCGTGTGCACGTGGTGTTCGTATCGGTCGCCGGGGCGGACACCAACCGGATCGTCCCGCATCACCGGGTGGAGAAGCATCTGCGCGCCTGCGGCCTTCCCTGGACGATCCTACGACCCGGTTTCTTCGCCCAGAACCTTGCTGACGCGTACGCCGACGACATCCGCACGGAGGACCGGATCTACCTGCCGGCGGGGCACGGGAAGGTCGCCTTCGTCGACACCCGCGACATCGGCGCCGCAACCGCGGTGATCTTCGCCGCGCCCGACGCTCACCGGAGTGCCGCATACACGTTGACCGGTCCGGAGGCCGTCGATTTCGACACGGTGGCGGGGTTGCTGACCGGGACCCTCGGCCGCACTATCAGCTATCAGCCGGCCACGATCGCGGGCTACCTGCGGCATCTTCGCCGGCAGCGGCTGCCGATCGCTCAATGCCTGGTGCAGACCGTCCTGCACACCGGCCTGCGTCGCGGGCAGGCAGAACGCGTCGATCCGGCCCTGGCGCGGTTGCTCGGCCGGGCGCCGAGGACCCTGGCACAGTATGTGAGCGACCACCGGAAATCGTGGCCGCCGCGATAGCTCGAGGAGGGCATGGTGACCGGGCGTACGGACCCACGGGTGCTGCGTAGCCGCGCCACATTGCTGAACACGACGCTGCGGCTGCTCGCCGAGCGCGGCATCGCGGCCACGACCATAGAGGCGATCGCCGAACAGTCCGGAGTCGCGAAGACCACCATCTACCGCCAATGGGATAGTCAGCCCGCCCTGGTCCTGGACGCGTTCGGCAGCATCCTGCAAACCCCCTCCGACCCAGACACCGGCTCCCTGTACGGCGACCTGATGGAGCTACTCACCGGCCTCGCCCGATCGTTGTCCACCGGGCCCGCCGCCGGCCTGATGTTCGCGCTCATCGACGCCGCCGAACGCGACCCCGCGTTCGCCGCCCTGCACCGCCGGGAAGCCGACACCCGACACAGTGTGATCGTCGCGGTCATCCGACGCGGCATCGCACGAGGGGAACTACCCGCCGGCACCGACCCGGCCGAGGTCCTGGACATGCTCGCCGGCCCCCTGTTCCACCGCAGAGCGATCTCCGGGGCTGTGGTCGATGCCGCCTATGCCGAGAGTGTCGTCAATCGTGTCCTCGCCGCGTACGGCGCCGCAGGCTGATCAAACACCAGCCGGTGCGTGAGCGCGGCGGCGCGGCGACCGATCACCGCAGCCGTGTTCTGCTACCGCCTGGATGACGTGCCAAGAATCGGCGCGTAGCCCAGCGGGTGCTCGCCGGCGACCGGTAGCAAGGGCCTTGGCGTGTAGCGATGCCGCCCGGAGGCACTGCTCGCCTTGGGCGGCATCGCCGTGTGTGATGAACCTCAGCTCAGCGGAATCTTGACTCCGCCCGACAGGAACGAGTCGTGCAGTTCGATCGCGGTGAGCTCGGTGCCCTTGGGTACGTCGTAGACAAGCTGGCCCTTGACCTGGTTCCCGGGATTGATCTGCTCCAGGAAAGTGCTCGCGTCACCGGCGAGTGCCAACTCGGCTGCGCTGTCGTTGGAGTACTGCGTGCCCGCCGCGTCGTAGGCCTTCTGGCTGGTGCCGTCGAACGTCTGGGCCTCCTCGCCGATGTTCTTCACCGTGAGGCTAACGATGCAGTAGGTGCCCTGAGCCTTCTGGGCGAGGGCCGACTTGCCGACGCTGGACTTGGAGCAGTCCAGCTTCGTGACGGTGAACTCGAACTTGCCGTCGCGGGCGGGCTTGCCCATCTCGCCCGGGACGGCGTTCTTGCCGGCGGCGTTCTCATCGAGGGTTTCCACTACCTCATTCGCCGCGGTTCCGAGGGCGGCGAAAATGCCGACACATCCGAGGACCATGACGAGGAAGATGCCGCCCACGATCCACGGCCACTTCTTCTTCTTCTTGGGCGGCGGGGCTTGCATCACCACGTATTGGGGGGCCGCAGGGCCGTTCGGACCGGTCGGCGGGAACTGGTCGTGCTGAGGGGTTGTCACAGGTGGCTCCATGGACTGGTCTGGTTGGACTGTTGGTGGCGGGCCCCAGTCCGAAGCCCGGCCGGGAAGTCATTCAACCGGATGGGTCAGCCAAGATCACTCCGCGCTGTGGACCGGTAACGGTGGCGGTCGAGCGCGGCTCGTGCACTATTCGGCGGCCGTGCGGGAGCTTGACAGACGCTCATGATCAACTAAAGGTCAGTTCAAGAACCTCGTGATCTGCCTGTTACATGAGCATGTGTAAAGCCTGCTCACCGAGGCACACGCCGTCGCTGGCTCCTGCGGCAGGGCGATGTCATCGGATCGACGCGATCGCTTAGGCAGGCTTGCGGCGTTTCGCCTGACGGCCCTTGAGCCAGCGCGGCGGTGCCGCGCCTGCATGCTCTTCGCCTGTCGGGCCGCCCCAGAATCGCGGCTAGGAGATCAACTGTGAGCCGCTCGTCACCGTCAGCGACCGGGCTCCTCGCCGGCCGTGGACCGAGGTGCCGATACCAGCACCTACCAGGGCCATCGGCCCCTACTGCTCGGCGCTGCTTCCGATCATATTGGAGGTACGCCCGTCGAATCGGAAACGGACGACGACCTCGAGGAGGCGACCATGACCGTCAGCGATCTGGTCATCGAGCCGCAGGTGCACACTCACGGCGACGTCACGCCGGAAGCCGAGGACTACGCCCGAGAGAAGGTGATATCGGCGTTGCACCACGCCCCGGCTCCGTTGCTGCGAATCCGGCTGAACCTGGACGCTGCGGCGCCCGGACCCCGCATCGACGTACACGCCGATGTCAACGGAGTCGGTATCCACGTTCACGCTGTCGGCGAGACGATGCAGGAAGCCACTGACCTGCTGCAAGAGCGGCTGCGCTCGCGTCTGCGTCACATGCGCCGTCGTCCGGCACAAGGTCTCCGATCTCGAGCTTCGTGATTCCTGACCAGCGGAGGGCAGGCGTCGATCGGTCTGCCCAGTGACCCAAGAGCCACCGGCCACGGTGCGTGAATGGTTCGAAGCTGCGCGGTCGGCGACAGTCCGGCCGCGCAGCACTGTTTACAGAAGCTTTAGCGGGCCGACAGAGGGCTCGGCTCGTTGTCGGGGGGTATGCCGCGTCACTGTTCGGAGCGGCTCGAACCCGGGCCACGCTCATCAAGGCCGCGGTAGGCGCATCCCGGCGAGGGCGACAGATAGCGCGTCTGGCGGGTGTTTGGTCGTCGGCCGTTCGCTTGATGGGGCTGGGCAGCTGCGCGACTGTTCGAGCGGGTCGGTTCCGCACAGCGGGTTCCGTCAGGGCGGTCAGCTGTACGAGCGGCCGGGTCGCCGATCGGCGACCCGGCTTGCTCCGCATGGCTGTTCAGATGAGCCAGCGGTTCTTGCGCACGACAGGCAGGCTGCTCCACCAGCGGCCGAGACCCCAGACGTGGCCGGCGTAGGTAAAAGCGGCGGTGATGGCGGCAAGTGCGTAGACGACGTGGTAGTCGACGAGCGGGTTGGTCGAGCCGCTCGGTTCGCCGGAGGCGGTGGTCTGAGCCAGCGGCAGTTCAGCGAGCCACATCATGGCCATCATCAGCATTGCCGCGACGGCTGCGATCCGCAGGCCGATGCCGAGGATCAGGGCCAGGCCGATGCCGAGCAGGCCGAGCATGAACAGCCAGTTCGTCCAGGTCTGCCCGGCGATCGAGTGGAAGAAGTCCTGGAACGGGCCCATCTCCACCGAGGAAAGGAAGCCCTTGGTGGGAGAGCCGCCGTTGATCCATGCCCGTTCGGTCGGGGTGGCGTATCCGAGCCCGAACATCTTGTCGAAGAACGCCCACAGGAACACGAACCCGGTGCTAATGCGCAGCACGGCGAGAGCCTTCGCGGCACTCTTAGTGATCATAGGGCCGGGCGCCTCGACGGTTTCGGGGTGAACCACAGGGTTCCGGCCGACGGTTGTCATCACTGCCTCCTTCATCGATACCTACAGTTCTAGATTGCGCTTACGCTGGCGACGGCGCCCGTGCTCAATCGCCTGTCGCGGCGGGACCAAAGTCCCTTCGATCTGGAGACGGTGACGGCCACGGCCCACCGATTCCGGCGGGCTGTGATGAGCGGGAGCCGGCATCTCGCGGTGGAGCTCGAACTGCTGGCGGTGTCACACGGACATGGCGGCCCAGCGGACGACGCGGGTGTGCTGCGCGCGACCCGGTGCCGCGCGAGGGCCGCATCGCTCCCTGCGGTGAGAACGCCGTCCCAAGCGCTTGCGGATCGCCCGTCGCCCGAAACCGATACCGCTTGCTACGGCGGGCATGACGCCGGTAGTCGGAATGGGTGCCGACACGGTGCTGCTGGATGCCCGGTAGGCGTCGTGGATGGCACTCGCTACCGAAGCCGAGGTCGGGTTGTGTCCACCCTCCAACCGAGGCGTCCGGGCAGGAGCGGGGGAATGCATCGCCCCTGCCCGCGCCGTGGTGACTGGCGCGGATCAGGGGCGGTGCCGGACGGATTCAGCAGGACTGGTAGTCGACGGCCCTATCCAGGGCCTCGGTGACGTCACGGCGGGCCGTCGGCCGGGTCGTCTGCCCGTAACCGATGCGTAGGGCGATCTGCGGATACCCTGTGCGGCCCAGGGAACGGCGTAGCTGGTCGCGGGCGGCTGGCACCTCGATCGGCTGGGAGATCATCGACGCTGACAGGCCGGCGTCGGTGGCGGTGAGTAGGACCTTCTGCAGGGCCTGGCCGGCGACGATCTGGTCGAGGCGCCGATCGCTCGGGACGCCGAGGATGCCGACCAGGGGTTCGGGCTCGTAGTCACGGCCAGGAGCGCGGTGCCGATCGGCGAAAGCGCGTTGCGGGAGCAGATCCTGAGGTTCGGTGACGGGTGCGCCGGCGTGTGACGGGATACCGTCCGGGGCGGCGTCCGCGTCAGTCCACGTGATCATTTCGGCCTGGTAGTTCAGGTCGCGTCGCAGGACCCGGTCGGCGCTGTGGGCGATTTGCGAGAACCCGGCCAGCGCGGTCATCCCGACGAGCAGGTCCAGCCAGGCGTGTTCGCTGCGGGCGGCTTCGATCAGGCGGACCCGCACGTCGGCAGGTACCGGATCCGGCCAGAACGGTGCCCGGTGACTGTGCCGGCGCTCGATGGCGGCGAACAGGTCCCGTTCGGTGTAGGTGGGTGGCCGTTCGTGGCCGGGGGTGAGACGGGCGATCAGGTCGGGCCGTTCCGAGTCCGGGGCCATCAGCACGTCGGCGGGGCGGCCTGCGGCGGTCAGTGCCAGACGTGCGTTGTAGGTTGCCGCGCCGCATGCCAGCCGCATGGCCCACCCGCCGGAGTCGGCGACCTGCAGTTGGCGTGACGGGTCGGCGAGGATCTCGATGGCGCCGCTGTTGAGCCGGAACCGCCACGGCTGGCTGTTGTGCATCGACGGGGCGCGGACACCCGCCGAAGCGGCTCGGAGCAGGTCGGTGTCGTCATAGCCGTTCATGCTCGTACTCCCTTCAGCGGGGCCGGCAACCGGATGCGGGGCTGCGCCTGCTGGTGGTCGGTGGCCGGGCTGGTCCGGCCGTGGCGGTGGGTTGCGGCGTATATCGGGGTCTGGTCGCGTCGGCGTGCAGTCCCGTGCCGGGGCGTCCGAGTGACCGGTACGCCCTGAGGTTGATGATTTGGGCGGTCGGGCCGGCCCGTCGGTCTGCGAATGCTTCTCTTCACGGTGCCTGGAGCTCGGTTCAGTGGTTAGGGCCGAAAGGCCTGTCGTCGGCGGATCGGCCGAGCGTGACCGGGGGCGCGTAAAGCTGCGTCTGGCGCGGCAAGGCCGAATGCTGCGCGGTGTCCCGTAGTGGATGTGGTGAGTCGAGCGCGAAGCCACGGAATCAGCGGCCTGCCGGGCGGATGCCGCGAACGGTTCATTCTTGCTTGCTGGCCTGGGGCGCACTGGCACGTCCGTCAGGCCCATCAGCCCTGGTGGCGCTGGTGACGCAGGTGGTGACATGAATGCCAGAGATTCACTTGTGAACGCTACGTGGGCGGCCTGTATTCGGCCGATCCTT
The DNA here is from genome assembly GCF_036053395.1 of Actinoplanes sp. NBC_00393. Lineage (NCBI taxonomy): Bacteria > Bacillati > Actinomycetota > Actinomycetes > Micromonosporales > Micromonosporaceae > Actinoplanes > Actinoplanes sp. NBC_00393. The sequence continues at coordinate 9,570,327 of NZ_CP107942.1, forward strand.
GTGATCGCCGGCGGCTGCGAGATCGCGTGCCGGTCTGCGCGCCGACGTCTATCCCGCTGGTTGCGGTGTGACGGTGGCCAGACCACGGAGCAGAAGGAGGTGTCGGTCATGGATGGCACTGGAGTGGCCCGGGCGATGGTCGGCTACGACGGGTCGGTGCCGGCCGGCGCGGCGATTGAGGTGGGCGCGGCGTTGCTACCGGCCGGGCGGGCCTGGATCACGCACCTGTGGGCGCCGCCGATGGCGGACGAGGCGCTGCGCCGCCGGCTGTGGAAGGGGGCCGGTGGGGTCAACGAGTTCGTCGAGGCGACCGAACGTGAGGGAGCGGCGGAGGCGGACCGGATCGCCGCGATGGGTGTGACGCTGGCGCAGGCCGCCGGGTGGACGGCTGAGCCGCTGGTGGAACGCACCTACGGCGGGGATGGGCTGAGGTTCGCTGAACTGGCCGCCAAGTTCCATCCGGACCTGGTGCTGGTCGGATCCCGCGGGCTCGGTGGAACCAAGGCTCTCGGCAGTGTGGCGATGGCGACGTTGCACCATGCTCACTCGCCGGTGCTGGTGGTGCCGAGCGATCAGCAGCGCGCCGAGTGATGTGGTAACGGCGGCGATCGACACCCCGGTCCGGCGAGCCGGGTCGCCCACCTGTGCAGGCCCCTGTCCACCCGGGTGGACAGGGGCCTGCACAGGTCGGCGGCTGCCATCGGTGATGAGGCACCGGGCCGGCGCCGTGGACCGCGGTGAGGAAACGCCGCTGGCCTGGTTACCAGGACTTACTACCGGCGTGGCCCGATCGGATTCACGGTTGGGCGGCGTGTACGACGGCCACGGTGCAGGCGCTGTGGCGCAGCAGGTGCTGGCTGACCGAGCCGAGCAGCAGGCTGCGCAGGGCGCCGCGTCCGCGGCTGCCGACGACCAGCAGCTGCGCGGTGGTGCTGGCCGTTGTCAGGACGGCCGCGGGGTGCGCGACGACGGCCTCCGACTGAATATGCAGCGCGGTGAACTCGGTGCGGCACTGGTCGACGAGTTCGTCGAACGGGCGCCGTTCCTCGTCGGTGACGGCACGGGTCACCAGGGGCGTGTCCTCCCACAGGCCGGTCACGGGGCGCCAGGCCCGGATTATCCGCAGCGGCGCCTCACGGGACGCGGCTTGCTGCGCGGCGAAACGCACCACCGGCCACGCGTCTGCTGAGTCGTCTGCGCCGGCGACTACCGGTGCGGTTGCGGTGGTGGAGCCGCGGACCACGACGACAGGGCAGCGGGCGTGGGCGCTGATCGCGACGCTGACCGAGCCGAGCAACCCAGCCACTGCACTGTGTCCGCGACTGCCGACCACGACCAGCCCGGCGTCGGAGGATCGGTCGAGCAGTGCCTGCGCCGGATGGGCGTGCAGGGTGACGACCTCGGCAGGCACCGTCGGATGGGTCTGCTTGGCCTGCGTCAGCAACGTGTCGAGCGCGGTGGCGACCGTTCGCTCCCAGTCCCCGCCGGGCCATACGTCCGGTGCCGTCTTCACGTAGTCCGACGGGAGCCAGCCGGGCAGTTCGTGGGCGTACACGATCTCGACCGGTACGCCGGTACGGGCGGCCTCGTCGAACGCCCACACGGTGGCGGCGCGGGCGTCGTCCGAGTGGTCATAACCAACAACGATCTTCTTGGCGTTCATGGCGTACTCCTCTGCGATGCCGTCAACCCGTCAAGCCGATGCAGTGCCGGTTCCGACTCGAGCGCCGGAACACGGCGGACCGCCGATCGCAACTGCTCTGCTGGGGCCGGCGAGTTCCGCGGTGAGGCCGGCCTCGGCTCTCTGTGAGGGCGGCCTCTGGTAGGACCGGTAGCACGGCCGAGCCCCGATCGAACCCGCTCTGTCGTTACCGTTGGCGTCGGCGACGAACGATGTGGACCGGGCAGTCGGCGTGGTGCAGCAGTTGCAGACCGGTGGAGCCGAGCAGCGTGCCGGCAAGCGCGCCATGCCCATGGCTGCCGACGATGACCAACCGGGCGCTGTGCGACACCCCGGTCAGGACTGCGGCAGCGCTGTCGTGCGACAGCAGCGTTTCGACCGGCACGCCGGGGTACTTGTCGCGCCACGGCGCCACCTGAGCCAGTAGCCGGTCCCGTTCCTCGGCATCCTGTTCTGGGCTGTGCACCTGCGTCGCCGCGATGGGCGCGAGGTACAGCGCGGCCGCCGGCAGGTAGGTTCGGATCACGGTCAGGCCGCATCCGGCCGTGGCCGCCGCGTCGAAGGCGGTCTCCAGGACTGCATCGGCGGAGTCCGAGTCGTCGACACCGGCCACGATCGGTCCCTCGGCCACGTCAGCGCGGCCGCGGACTACGACGACCGGGCAGGAGGCGTGGGTGGCTGCCCGTTGGCTGACGGAGCCCAGCAGCAGCCCGGCGAATCCGCCGCGTCCCCGATGGCCGACCACCAGCAGGTCCGCGTCCTCGATGTCGATCAGCCGGGCCGCCGGGTTGCCGATCAACACATCCGTTTCGATCCCGATGCCCGGCGCGACGTCGAGGGCCGTGCGCGCAGCGGACGCTGGCACACGTTCGGCGAGCCGGCGAGCGGTCTCGAACCGCGTGCCGCCGAAGTCGTAACGGTTGCTGTTCCAGTCCCAGTCCAGGACGTGGACGATGCGCAGCGGCACACCCCGATGTTCAGCCTCCCGGGCTGCCCACCGCAGCGCCGCGGTACTCGTGTCGGTGCCGTCGACGCCGACGATGATCGGACGCTCGCTCATGGCTCCTCCCTCGACTTCGTTGTCTCCTCTCATCGTCATGCCGGTCGATGCCTTCGTGGCAGGGTAGAACGTCCCGGCCGTTCAGGTCCCCGGCCCTACGGCACCGCTCTCGAGGAAGGGCCGCAAACGAGGCCCGGAAACGGCGCTACCAGCTCCTACGGGGTCGGGCACGCGTTCCGACCGTCCCGGCTGAGGAGGTATTTCGGCCCTGACCCGCCGACCGAACCGCTGCCTACTCTCGGCGTGGAAGGAGGCCGGCAATGAAGACCTGGCGTGTGGACGATGTGATGACTACTGAGGTGATCTCGGTTGCCGAGAGCGCGCCTTACCGGGAGATCGTGGATCTGCTGACCCGGCACCGGTGCAGCGCAGTCCCGGTCGTCGACTACTTCGGCCGCGTGATCGGCATGGTCTCCGAGGCGGACCTGCTCCGCAAAATCGAGTATGCGGGTGCGGACGAGCCGCGCCCGTTCGAAGGCCGGCGGCGCCGCGGTGAGCGGATCAAAGCGTCCGCCCAGACCGCTGCGGACCTGATGACCGCTCCGGTCGTCGAGGCGATGCGGGGCACGACGATCGCGGCTGCGGCGCGCCGAATGGATCAGGAGAAGGTCAAGAGGCTGCCGGTGGTCGATGATCTCGGCCGTCTGATCGGCATCGTGTCCCGCAGTGACCTGTTAAAGGTGCATCTGCGCTCGGACGAAGACATCCACGCCGACGTGCAGGCGTCCGTGCTGAAGCCGATCATCCTTGACGGCGGCATCGCCGTACGGACGGTAGTTGACGCCGGCGTCGTCACATTTACCGGGCAGGTCGACCGCTGGTCGACCGCGGACATCGCGGACCGGCTCACCCGGCTCATCCCCGGGGTCGTCGAGGTCGTCAACAAGCTCGACTACCAGTACGACGACCGCAACCAGCTGCACCCACGCATGGGAGCCGTCGCCGGATAGCGGCGTCCGCCGCGAAGGAGTTCTGAACCGGACAGGATGCATATCGCAGGTCAAGCCGTCAATAACGACACCGTTACCAAGCTGATCGACGCGCAGATCCTTGCTGGCTCGAGATCCGTAGGCGGGCACCGTCAAGGCTTGTCTCCGCGGTGACGCGCTGTCTGTCCGTGGCCCGGTCCGTCAGGATCGAGCGCAAGCGGCAGCGGCGTCGTCGTCGGCAGTCATCGGAGGCTGCCTCGCCTTCGCGGGTGGGGCCAGCGGTTCGCTTTGACGGGACCTTCGGCCCTGCCGCGATCTGGCGGAAACAGGTGAATATTGGGCGGTAAGGTGCGGCCTTGTTCGACCGTCTCGTCGAGTCTTGCCGATGTCGGGAATGGCTGCATTGTGTGAGCCGCGGATTCGAGGATGTGTCCGGTATGGGTGGGCGGGTAGTGCTGGTGCGTACCGCGCTGGCGATCGTGGTGACAGCAACGGTCCTGTTCAGCGGGGTCGGCGCGGTGGCGGGATGGTGGTTCTCCCGGGATCAGCGGTATGGCGATGCGTCGGTGGAGGCGGGATTCGCCCGCGACATGTCGACGCATCATTCGCAGGCGGTGGAGTTGGGGATGCTGGCGCATGCCCGGTCGCCGCAGACGAAGCTGGGCGTGCTGGGTGGGGACATCGCCCTGACGCAGCATGGGCAGATCGGGACCATGCAGGCGTGGTTGCGCGAGTGGGGGCTGCAGCCCACCGGTGAGCAGCCCGCGATGGCGTGGATGAGTCACACCCCGCATTCGTCGAGCGGCCTGATGCCCGGCATGGCCAGCCGGGAGGAACTCGACCGGCTGCGGGCCGCCTCCGGCCGTGACTTCGAAGTGCTGTGGGCGCAACTGATGTTGCGGCATCATCTCGGCGGTATCGAGATGGCCGAGGCGGCACTACAGCGCTGCGACGACGAGGACGTGCGCTGGCTCGCTGGAGCGATGAAGGCCGGCCAGCAGTCGGAGATCAACGCGCTGGAAGATGTCTTGAACGGCCACGGAGCCAAGCCGCTGTAGGTCCTCGCTGGATCGTTTTGTCGGGTCTGGGAAAGACCGGGTGCTGGCAAAAGGTTCACGACGGTGTTGATCAGTTTCGACCGAGTCAGGCGCTGACTTCGAGGCCGACTCGGCGATGCCGGCCAGGAACCATCCTGCCTGCCCGACTAGGCCGTGTTTCGTAGTGCGTCGACTTGTCGCGTGGTTCCAGCTTGTCGACCAGCTGCGCAACGTCCCCGACGGCAGCTTGACCGGTCTCACCTGCACCGTTGCGCCTGGTGCCTGCGCCTCGGAGCCTGCTGCGAACCGGCCTTCTGATGTTTGTCGGACCCTTCAGGCACAATGCCCGGCCATGGATGTACGACAGCAGTTCCGCGGCGCGGCCCGAGAAGTGGGTGTGCCGGTGGAGCAGATCGAGCGTTGGGTGCGGCTCGCCCGACCACAGACCGAGCTGGTTCCGGAGGGCGACCGCCTGCCTGTGGCCGGTCGGTTCGGCGGTCTCGCGGCGTTGCCGGCGGGCGAACCGTGGCCTGCCGGGCAGTGTCTCGTGTTGACGCTCGACCTCGCCGCGATCCCCTCGCACGGGCACGACCTTGACCTGCCGGCCGACGGGTCGCTGCTGTTCTTTGTCGAGCCGGACTTCACGCCCAACGACTGCCGGATCGTTCATGTGCCGGCCGGCACTCCGGTAACCGAGCATCCGCACCCCGGTGTGCCGGTCTTCGATCCGATTCTGCTGCACGCTCGTGCCGGCTGGAGCCTTCCGGAGCACGAGCACGAGGTGCCGTTCGACCTTCGCTTGGACGACGAGGTCGAGGAGGCGATCGAAGAGGTTATGTGGTACCTAGAGGACAACGATTACGAGTTCTCCCTCGGCGGTTACGGCGCCGCCAGCACCGGCGGCGCGGACAACCCCATCCTCAACGCAAACGAGCACATCGTGCTAGCCACCGTCTGGCTGGACGAGGGGCAGGTGGGTGACGCGTTCGGCGAGACGCTGATTGTGGTCAACTTCATGATCAAGCATGCGGATCTGGCCGAGCGCGCCTTCGACCGGATCTGGCTGATGACTGACTTCAACGGCTGACGCGGTCAGGACTTCGGCGTGGTCCCCGGCTCGGCGTCGACCGCGTCGCGGCCGGTTCAGCGCATAGCGGCGACGCTGGTATGCCGACACCAACCTTCGGAAGCTGCCGTTCATGTGTCAGCGTTCGACGACGAGCCGCTGGGCGCGAAGCAGATGAGCCCACCACGGCCGGCCGGGGCGTGCCTGACGCAGCGGCGGCCGGGTGGTGCGTTTCAGGCTGACCCATCCGCCGGGTCCCATGGTCACCGTGCCGATCGCGGGACGGCGCCGGGTAGCCAGGCCGATCGACGCGCTGACAGCGGCCACCGCGACGGTGGCGAGAACGGCCACGGTGACGGTGGTTACGTCGACGGCGGACACGAACCGCGTGCCCGCCGGCGCGGTCACGTAGGCGCCGATCTCACGGTTACCGCAGCGGACAGGCACGACCTCCGGCGGCCGAGTCGGCTGACGGTGATCATCAATGGTGGTGCGCATGGCCGCCTCCTAACGGCTTTCCGCGGCGGTGATGCCTCCGGCCGCGGCACGTCCGGCCTCGAGCCGGGCGATGGGAATGCGGAACGGTGAGCAGGACACGTAGTCGAGACCCACTTCGTGGAAGAACCGCACGGAGGCGGGGTCACCGCCGTGCTCGCCGCAGACACCGGCAATGAGCTGCGGGCGGGCGGCACGGCCGCGTTCGACAGCGACACGCACGAGCTCACCGACGCCGCCGACGTCGATCGTCTCGAACGGCGACACGGCGAACACCCCCAACTCGAGGTAGCGGCCGAAGAACGCGCCCTCGACGTCGTCGCGGGAGAATCCCCACGTCATCTGGGTCAGATCGTTGGTACCGAAGGAGAAGAAGTCCGCGGCGGTGGCGATCCGGTCGGCGGTGAGCGCGGCCCGCGGCACCTCGATCATCGTGCCGATCCGGATCGGCGGCGCGCCGGGCACACCGGCCAGTACCGTCTGCGCCTCCGCGCGGACCGTTTCAAGCTCTTGCACCGCGCCCACCAGCGGAACCATGATCTCCGGCCGCGGGTCACCGCCGACGGCGACCCGCGCCGCCGCAGCCTCGGCGACCGCGCGGACCTGCATCGCGAACAAACCCGGGACGACCAGACCGAGACGTACGCCGCGCAGACCGAGCATCGGGTTCTGCTCATGGATGCGACGTACGGCCGCCAGCAGGATCCCATCGCGGCCCGAGTCCTCGCCGAGCGCCTGAGCGCGGGCGACACGGGCGGTCAGGTCCTCCAGCGGCGGCAGGAACTCGTGCAGCGGCGGGTCGATCAGGCGCACCGTGACCGGCAGCCCATCCATCGCCGCGAACAGCTGCTCGAAGTCGGCGCGTTGCAGCGGCAGCAGTGCGGCGAGCGCGGCCGTCCGTTCGGTGTCAGTGGCGGCGAGGATCAGCTGTTCCACCAGGATCCGCCGCTCGCCGAGGAACATGTGCTCGGTGCGGCACAGCCCGACACCGACGGCACCGAACCGGCGGGCACGGGCAACGTCGGCAGTGGTGTCGGCGTTGGCGTGCACGGCGAGCCGGGCGCGGTGGTCGGCGTGGATGATCAGACGTTCCACGGCGGCGAGCAGCGGGTCGCCGTGGGCGGTCAACTCACCCTCGAAGTAGCGCACGACGCGGGAGGGACGGACCGGTACCGCGCCGGCGTAGACGCGGCCGGTGGTGCCGTCGATCGAGATGATCTCGCCCGCGCGGATGGTACGGCCGCCGACGGTGAACGAATCCGCGCCGATCTGGATGTCGTCGGCGCCGCAGACGCAGGTCTTGCCCATGCCGCGGGCCACCACGGCGGCGTGCGAGGTCTTGCCGCCGCGCGCGGTCAGGATGCCCTGGGCGGCGATCATGCCGGGCAGATCGTCCGGGTTAGTCTCCCGGCGGACCAGGACGACCGGGCCGGTCGCGGCGGCAGCGGACGCGGAGTCGAACACGACGGCACCGACCGCTGCACCCGGCGACGCCGCCACGGCGGTGGTCAGTGGTTCCGGCGCGGCGTCGAGGTCGAAGCTGGGGAACATCAGCCGGGCGAGTTGCTCACCGGTCACCCGCCGCAGCGCCTCGTCGAGGTCGATGGTGCCCTCGTCGACGAGTTGGGCGGCAATGACGAACGCGGCGGCCGGGGTGCGTTTGCCGACCCGGGTCTGCAGCATCCACAGCTTGCCGTTCTCGATGGTGAACTCGATGTCGCACAGGTCCCGATAGCGCTGCTCGAGGCGTTGCATGATCTGCAGCAGCTTGCGGTAGCTGACCGGGTCGATGTCGGCGAGTTCGTGCAGGCTCATGGTGTTGCGGATGCCGGCGACGACGTCTTCGCCCTGGGCGTTGCGCAGGTAGTCGCCGTAGACGCCGCGGCGGCCGGTGGCCGGGTCGCGGGTGAACGCCACCCCGGTGCCGGAGTCGTCACCGCGGTTGCCGAAGACCATGGCCATCACGTTCACCGCGGTGCCCAGATCGGCCGGGATGTGTTCCTGCCGGCGGTAGAGCACCGCCCGGTCGGCGTTCCACGACCGGAACACCGCGCCGACGGCGAGAAACAGCTGCTCGTGCGGCGCCTGCGGAAAGTCGCGGCCGGTGTGCGCGTTGAAGACCTTCTGGTACGCGGAGACGAGCTGCTTCAGCTGCGTCGGGCTCAGTTCCGCGTCGGTGCGTACCCCCGCTGTGGTGCGGGCGGCGGCGAGCTCGTTCTCGAACGCGTCGGCCGGCATGTCGAAGACGGTCTTGCCGAACATCTGGATCAGACGCCGGTAGGAGTCCCAGGCGAAGTGATCGTCGGCGCTGCGCTGCGCGAGACCGATCACGGTGGTGTCGTTCAAACCGATGTCGAGAATCGTCTCCATCATGCCGGGCATGGAGAACTTCGCCCCGGAACGCACCGACAGCAACAGCGGGTCGCGCGGGTCGCCGAAGGCTTTGTTCATCCGCGCTTCGACCAATCGCAAGTGGTCGTGGATCTCAGCGAGCAGCCCGTCGGGCATGGATCCGGTGTGCAAGTAAGCACGGCACGCTTCGGTGGTGATGGTGAATCCGGGCGGTACGGGAAGGCCCATCCGAGTCATCTCGGCGAGATTGGCGCCCTTACCGCCGAGCAGATCCTTGAGGTCCTTGTTGCCGTCAGCAAAGTCGTACACGTATCCGGACATCTCTCCCGCCTTCCGCTCGGCTTTGCGGGCACTCTCTCTTCGTTGTTAACCCGCGCGGGACCTGTCCTGTAGGGCACGAAGTCCCGTCTGAATGGGCCGAGGCGTGCGTCACCGGCCGACACAACCACAGGCGAACGCCGATGTCCTACCGTCGAGGTCACGCCCGGCGGCCAAGAGAACAGGATTCTCGGTGACGCCCTGTCCGAGCAGCTCGGAATCCTCCGGCAAAGCAGCACGATCGCCCCGGCCTGGAGAGCCGGCGCCTGGTCAGTGCGGCATCGACGTGCGGGCCAGTCGAATGCGGACACCCAATCGACATCAGGCACGCCCGACTCCGATCAGTGCCCCGGTATGAGGTGTTCCCCGGTGGTGAAGGACACGCCACCAGTCCTGACCATGCTGCCTGGTCCAGCCGGGACCAAAGACTCTGCCGTCGGGATCCGGCTAGGAGTGCCATAGAGATATAGGGAACGGCAGCGTGTGATTGTCGGAGGTGCCGCCATGAACAACCTCAACGGCTTCCAGGGGGAGACCGAGGCGCGCCGGCATGCCGGCCAGGTTCTTCAACCCACCCGTTTCGGGGAGGCGATCAACCAGTACCTCGCCGCCACCGGCTACCCCGACCCGTACGCCACCGTCGGGCAACATGCCGGCACGGCACCGGCCGATACCGGTCAGCAAACCAGCGGCCTGGTCGTGGTGGGCGTGGATGACAGCGCGATCAGCTGCATCGCGGTGGACCACGCGGCTATCGAGGCCGCGCTGCACAGCTGGGCGTTGCGCCTGGTGAACGTTCGGCGTAGCGCCAGCGACGAGGCCGGGGTGGCGCTGCTGCGGCGGCTTCTGGCCCGAGTCCAGGCCAGCGCACCGGAAGTCGCCGCCGTCGCCCGGATCGCCGTCGGCTCGGACACCTCCGAGGCACTGCTCGCGGAGGCGGGCGACGCCGACCTCGTGGTCGTTGGCCATCACCAGGGTGCTGCGGCGAGCGTTGTCGGGCTCAGCGTCGCCGGCCGTGTCGCCCGCAACCACACCCGTCCGCTCCTGATCGTCCGGATGCCGGGCTGGCCGGCCGAGTTCGGGGCCCGGCCGCTGATGGTGGCTGTCGACGGGTCCCCGGCGTCGCGCAAGAGTGTCCAGTTCGCGCTCGACGAAGCACGGGTCCGCGGCTGCGACGTCACCCTCCTGCACCTGATCGGTTCCGGAACGGACCTGGCCCGCCGTCACGAGATTTTGGGTGGCGTGACCGTCCGTCACCGGATCCTAGGCGGGGATCCCGTGAACGCGTTGGTGGAGGCGTCCGACGCCGCAGCGGCGATGGTGATTGCTCAGCACGGGCTGTCCGCACCGCTGCTGGAGATGGCGGCTCGCGTGCTGCCCCAGAAGGCGCTGTGCCCGGTGTTCCTGGTGGGTTGACGCTGCGTGCGGTGAAGAGCAGGAGGAATCATGGAAGCCCTGCTGGTGGTGGTCCTCCTCCTGCTGTTCATCCGCAGCGCCGATTTAGTCGCACAGTTCCTCGCATTACGGCAGCCGGGACCAGCAGGACCACCGGCCAGTTCCGGCGATCCGTGTTCATCGGCCGGTCTCGTGCGCTCTCCGGCAACCGCGCTTGACTTGGAACGGGTTCTGCTTGACCGGTTGTTATCCGGCGACATCGGGCAGGAGGAATATCGGGCCGCCATGGCGGACGCGGCGCGACTCAGGTAGCTCGGTTGGTGGCCCGTTGATCCGCCCGGCTGCTGTCGTGCTGGTCGTCGTCGTGCTCGTCGCGGGCACCCAACCGGCAAGGTTGGTCTGCGGAGAGGTGCGGGCAGCCAGCCGGCAGCGACCTAGTCCCGGGGCGTCTCGGCTACCGGACTACGGTTGAGACCGGCTGCAGGTAGAAGAGGCACTGGACGGGGTTGAACTCGACCACCTTGGCGACGAAACGGAACTTGTCGCCTTCGCCTACGGCGGAGGGGATCGTGTCGCCGGCCAGGTTCAGGTCACCGACGTTGACGTCCTCGTACTTGAAAGCCGGACCTTCTGTCGTTTTCGGGCCCTTGTTGCCAGGTCCGAGGAGGAGGTCGTACCGGCTGTCGTACGGGCTTCTGCTTGCCTGGGCTGCTCAAGGCAGAGGTGATGCCGCCGACGACGGCCAGGACCGCGAGGACGGCCGCTCCCGCCCCGATCAGCAGCCACGGCACCGGCTTCTTCGGCCGGCGGAACTTGAGGGTCGAACGCAGGGTGCCCTGGCTCTGTTCCACGAGTTCCCAGCCGTCGTTCTGCATCCTGGCGATGGCCCGGCCTTCGGTGCCCCGGATTGCCTGTTTGGTCTCGTAGTCGTACTTGATCTCGTCGGCCATGCAGCTCCGCGCCCCCTGAACACACTGATGACCGCAACGGCCTCGCGAGTATAGGAGGCGTCGGCGAGCAGCCGGATCCGCTGACGGTGCGCCCGTGGGCCTGCTTGATTCACAAGGTCGCCGTCGGGATTGTTGCACGCGTTCGGAAGCTGCAGGAGCCTGGTGATCCGAGTGGTGTCCGGTAGGCACGTCATTGCGATGGCCGGGCGACCCGCCGCTGTCCCGCGACCCGCAACAGCAGACCGGGGACAGCAGCAACGGCGGTGCAGGCGAGGATCGTGGCGGCGGTGAGTGGTTCGGTGCCGAGCAGGCCCCGCAACGGTGCGGCGGCGACTCCGGCGACCTGCAGGAGCGCGCATACGGCTACGGCGGCGATCAGCGACCAGTTCCGGGCGGTGCCGGAGACGGCCGTGGCCCGCACGGCAAGGGCGACGCCGAGTTGGGCGAGCCCGAGCACGAGGAACATCACCGACTGCCACGGCAGGCAGAGCTGGCCAGCGAGCATACCGGCCGTGAGAGTCACGCCCGCTAGCAGACCTGCACCGGTTAGGACGCCGCGTAACAGGCCGGCGCCGAGGACCGACTCCTGCGGTGAGCGGGGCGGTCGCTGCAGCACGTCGGCTTCGGTGGGCTCGGCACCGAGCGCGACCCCGGGCACGCCGTGGGTGAGCAGGTTGATCCACAGCAGCTGGGCGGGCAGCAATGCCAGTGGCATTCCCAGGAACGGTCCGGCGAGCATGACCAGCAACTCGGCCACTCCGCCAGCAAGGGCGTAACGCAGGAACCGGCGGATGTTGTCGTAGATTCGGCGGCCTTCGCCGATCGCAGCCACCACCGTGCCGAGGTTGTCGTCGACCAGGACGAGGTCGGCGGCTTGCCGTGCGACCTCGGTACCGTCGCCCATGGCGACGCCGATGTCAGCGTGGCGCAGCGCGGGCGCGTCGTTCACGCCGTCACCGGTCATCGCGACCACCTCGCCCCGGCGCTGCAGGGCGGCGATGATGTCGAGCTTCTGCTCTGGCTGCGTGCGCGCGAACACGCGCACCCTGGTGATGTCCGCGTCGGTCAGCGGGCCGCGGTCACCGCTGACGACAGCGTCGCCCGCGGCGAGGATGCCGAGCCGGGCGCCGATCGCGGCCGCGGTTCCCGGGTGGTCACCGGTGATCAGCAGCAGCCGTACGCCGGCACGTTCGAACGCCGTTGCGGTCTGCTGGGCGGTGGCCCGTAGGGGGTCACCGATCCCGACCAGCCCGGCCGGACGCATCGGCGGCGGACTGGCCGGGTCGGGCCGGCCGCGGGTGGTGGCGGTGGCCACGGCCAGCACCCGCAGCCCGTCCGCGGCCAGTTGTGCCGCGGCCGCCAGCAGCACGGCGTCGTTGTCGGTCTCGAGGATGTATTCCGGGGCACCCTTGCGCACCAGCAGATAGCCTCCGTCAGGCAGCTCGTGTGCTGTTGTCATCTGGCGGCGGGCCTGCTCGAACGGCTGCTCGGCTACCCGCGGCGTGGTGGCCCGTTCAGCATTCGGGTCCAGGTCGCAGCGGGCGGCGAACGTGAGCAGCGCGGCCTCCATCGGATCACCGGCTGCCGCCCACTGCGCACGTTCATCGTCCGGTGCCAGCAGGCTTGCGTCGTTGCAGAGCGCCGCGCTACGCGCCAACTCCACCAGGTCCGCCGGGATCGCTGTGGCTCCGTCGGGGCCGGTGACCGTGCCGTCCGGCACGTACCCGGTTCCGGAGATCGTGTACCGGGCACCGTTCGCGGTGACCGCCTGCTGCACCATCATTCGGTTTTCGGTGAGCGTTCCGGTCTTGTCGGAGGCGATCACAGTGACCGACCCGAGCGTTTCCACCGCGTGCAACCGGCGGGGGATCGCCCGGATGCGGGCCATCCGCCGCGCGCCGAGCGCCAAGGCGAGGGTGACGACAGCAGGCAGGCTCTCGGGGACTGCCGCGACGACCAGACTGACGGCGGTGATCGCCATCTGCGCCACCGGCCGACCGGCAAGCATGCCGAGGAAGAACACCAGCGCGGACACCGCGACTGCGGTTACACCGAGCATCCGGCCGAGGGCGACCAGGCGACGCTGCAACGGGGTCGGCCCGGATCTGGTGTTGGCGACGAGGTCGGCGATGCGCCCTAGCGCGCTGTCCGCTCCGGTGCGTAAGGCCGTGCCGGCAGCACGCCCGCTGATCAGGACGGTGCCCCCGCTTGCGATGTCCGCCACCTGCCGGTGCATCGGGACGGACTCGCCGGTCAGCGACGACTCGTCGAACGCGGTCCGCTGCGCCTCGGTGAGCTCCAGGTCTGCGGGCACGATGTCCCCGGCTTCGAGACGCACGTGATCACCAGGTACGAGGTCAGCGGCCGGCACGATCTGGTCGCGGCCGTCTCGGACGACCCGGGCGACGGGTGCAGCAAGCTGGTTCAGGGCGGCGACCGCCGCGTCCGCGCGGACCTCCTGGATCACTCCGATCGTCGTGTTCACGGCGACCACGAGGACGATGATCAGCGTGTCGGGAAGGTCACGAAGGACCGCGGTCACCGCCCCGGCTGCAAGGAGTAATGCCACCAGGGGGTCCGCCAGTTGCCGTCTGGCCCGTCTGGCGATGCTCCGCGGCGGTGGCACGGCGGTCGTGTTCGCGCCGTGGGCGGCAAGACGTGCGGCCGCCTCCGCGCTCGACAGTCCACCGACCGTGGTTTGGGATGTCTCGATGTGGCTCATCGTCACCGCAGCCCTTCCGGCGGGGCGCCGTCCCATCCAGCGTGGGCCTCGGCAGGGCGCTGGCAACAGAGTCGGTAGTCCTGTGCGCGGCGTGGAATCACCAGCCGGCCAGCATCCGCCGCGGGCGGCGTACCCGCCGGCGGCCCTGTCTCCAACGGGAGGCTTGGGCCCCCGGCAGGTATGCGCCTCTGCGTTCAGACTCGGCCCCGTCGTCGACTCGCCGACAGAGCCCACGGATTGTCTGAGCGAACGGGGCGTAGCAGGCCTTTCGGCTCCGTCCTCCGATGCCAACCGGCCGTGCCGGTCTCATGGATGAGCGGCTTAGCGTGCGAGTATGCAGACGATCGCGTCGGTCACAGAGAAGCTGTCCGTGGTGGTCGGCGTGGATGACCTGCCGACCGCCCTGCACAGTGTGGATATTGCCGCCGATGAGGCGGTACGCCGGGGTGTGCCCCTGGTGATCGTGCATGCCTGGCCCGGATGGCACCGCGGTACCCGCTATCGGGCGGTAGCTGCGGACCGCAAGGATGGACGGCATCTACTCGACCTCGCTGTCCAGCGCGCCGAGCATGCCCATCCCGGCCTGCCGGTCCGGGCAGAACTGACCGACGACAGCGGCGCCAAAGCGTTGCTCGAGCGCTCGGGGCAGGCTTCGCTGCTCGTGATCGGTCACCGGGACACTGCCGGACGCCGGCTTGGATGGGGCCCGACCGCGACATACCTGGCGCATCACAGTTCCTGCCCGCTGCTCGTCCATCAAGGCCGAGCCACGTCGCGGGGGCCGGTCGTACTGGCGGCATCCGGCCGTCATACCGCGACTATGGAACTGGCCTACGACTTCGCCGCCCGAACGACGTCCCCTTTGGTGGCCGTGCACGTGTGGACCGCTGGCCACCCCGGTCAAGCGCGTGACAGCGGCCGAGGCGCGGCCGAACGTCGACTCGCTGACGTACTCGCCGTGGGCGGTACACGGTGGCCTGACGTCGAGGTTGAGCGACTACTCATCAATGAGAACGACATCGCCTACACGGTGCAGCGGGCGATGCGGCGGAGCCGTCTTCTGGTGGCCGGCGTGGGGCACAAGGGCTGGACTATCGAAGTTGCCCGCCGTTCCACGTTTGCCGATGTCGGTACGCGCCAGGCCTGCGCGGTCCTGCTCGTCCCTCCGGGATGGCCGAGCGGGCTGCTGGCACAGGCCGCGTCGGCCAACACCGCTCGATGCTGACTGCATCAAGCGCACGAGGTGCGTGGGCCGGATAGCGGTGTGGCGAAACGCGCTCGTTCCGGGTGCCGCGTTCGGGCCGCCGGACATCGATCGCAGCACGCCACCGGCACTCGCGTCCTACGGCATGGCGAGGGCGGCAACCGTCAGCACCAGAACACTCGCCCCGATCTCGATCAGACCGACCTGCTTCGGGCTGAGCGGGCGGCCGGGCAGCAGCCAGGCGCGGGCCAGCAGCAGCACGAAAATCAGCGCCGATCCGACGCCAGTCAGGCTTGCTGCCGCAAACGCGACAAGGTGGTAGCCGACGGAGGCCCGCCGGTAGGCGACGACGCCCCGTTCCCGGATCATCGTCTTCACGTAGAGCACCGTGCCGGTGAAGTAGAGCAGCACGAGCAGGAAGGGCACGAACACCCGATCCGCCGGTACCTCGGCGATGACGGCGATGACCGGGATCATCAGGCAGCTCTGGACGACCGATGCCAAGTCGTTGGGGAGCGCGCGTTCGCGGCGTCGCAGGGCATACCAGCCGTTGATGGCGAGCAGCAGCACGTACGCGGGCGCGAAGAACAGTACCCGCGGCCGGGCGAGCAGGACTGGAACGGCGAGTACGACGGTGATCAGGCCGTACCAAAGCAGCTGTGCCCGGACTCGGCTGGGCCGGCGAGTTTTGATGGACTGGAAGGCGAAGTAGGAAAAAACGTAGCCGCTTAGCCAAGCGCCGAACAACGGCAGATCCGGCCAGCGGAAACCAGCGGTGAGCAGACCGACAAGGTACGGCACCAGCAACATCGCCCACGCGCCGTGCTGCGGTGGAATGTATCGGCGCATGCTGCGCCGACGGCTGGGAACGGGACGGCTCATGCCACCCTCAGCTCGAACCGTCGTGCGGCCCGCAGCACCGATCGTTGCGTGCAGGGAGGCATCTTCCACGCGTTGCAAGCTATGGCGTCGGAGGGCCCTAAGAAAGGGTCTTCCGGCCCGCAAACGTGACTGCGGACAACCATCGCAGGCAGCCGCACGTCAATCGATGATTCCGTTGAGCACCATGAGTGGCCCGCCGACAGTGAAGTGTTCTCCAGTAACGGAGACCGCACCGGCCGGGCGCCGCTTGGTCCGCAACGGCACGCCGATTTTGGCCGCCGAGTACAGCGGGAGAACCGCGACGCGTCGTGGCCTTGCGGCAGACGACTGGCCGCTCCGTTCCGGCGCTGCACTGTTCGGCGGTTGTGGGCGACGAGTTGCGACCGCTGCCTCTCCGACAAGTTCGGGACTTTAGTCCCCTACGAAGCGGGACCGGCGGCTCAGGCCAGTGGCAGTGCGTTCGAACAGGCTGATCTTGCGCTGGGCGACCGTCCGGTGGCTGGTCCACGGCGAAGGAAGACACCGTGTCACGAGACCCCTCGACGGACACCGTTCCCGGTATGGCTCCGCTGCTGGCGGCGCGCCGCTTCCTCACCCGGGAGACGGTCGGCGACCACGGGCGGACCCTGCATCAGGTCGACGGCAACGACTGGGACGCGTTCTACCGGGACCGGTGGCGTTACGACAAGGTGGTCCGGTCCACCCACGGGGTCAACTGCACCGGCTCCTGCTCGTGGAACGTCTTCGTCAAGGACGGGCTGATCACCTGGGAGCACCAGGCCACCGACTACCCGACGACCGGGCCGGACGCCCCGGACTACGAGCCGCGCGGCTGCCCGCGGGGGGCGAGCTTCTCCTGGTACGAGTACTCGCCGTCCCGTGTGCGTCACCCGTACCTGCGTGGGGTTCTGGCGGAGATGTTCCGTGAGGCGCGGCAGCGGCTGGGTGACCCGGTGGCCGCGTGGGCGGAGATCGTGGAGACCCCGCTGAAGGCCCTGGCCTACAAGTCGCAGCGTGGCCGTGGCGGGTTCGTGCGGGCCGGCTGGGACGAGGCGATCGAGCTGGTGGCGGCTGCGCACGTCTACACGACGAAGAAGTACGGGCCGGACCGGGTGGTCGGGTTCTCGCCGATCCCGGCGATGTCGATGGCGTCGTTCGCGGCCGGCACCCGCTATCACGCGCTGCTCGGCGGAACCCTGCTCAGCTTCTACGACTGGTACGCCGACCTGCCGATCGCCTCCCCGCAGATCTGGGGTGACCAGACCGACGTGCCGGAGGCGGGGGACTGGTGGAACGCCACCTACCTGATGATGTGGGGTTCGAACATCCCGGTGACCCGGACGCCGGACGCGCATTTCCTGGCCGAGGCCCGTTACAAGGGCACCAAGGTGGTCGCGGTGTCGCCGGACTACGCGGACAACGTGAAGTTCGCCGACGACTGGCTGGCGCCGCATCCCGGAACCGACGGCGCGCTGGCCATGGCGATGGGGCACGTGGTCCTCAAGGAGTTCTTCGCCGACCGCGAGGTCCCCTACTTCGCCGACTACGTCCGCAAGTTCACCGACCTGCCGTTCCTGGTGACCTTGCGCAACACCGGCGAGGCGTGGGCCGCGGACCGTTTCCTCACCGCCGCGGACCTCGGTGATCCGGACGGTGCGCACAAGACGGTGCTGATAGACGAGCGGACCGGTGAGCCGGTGGTGCCGAACGGTTCGCTCGGCTTCCGCTACGGCGATGCCGGCGCCGGCCGTTGGAACCTTGATCTCGGGGACGTCGTTCCGCAGCTCGGTTTGGACGTCGACGGGGAGACGGTCGAGATCGACCTGGCGCGGTTCGACGAGGGTGAGACCGAGGGCGGTACCACGATCCGTCGCGGCGTGCCGGTCCGGTGGATTGGCGGGCACGCCGTCACCACGGTCTTCGACCTGGTCATGGCCCAGTACGGTGTCCGTCGCGGCGACCTGCCCGGCGAGTGGCCGCTCGGCTACGCCGACGCTGACTCGCCGAACACCCCGGCCTGGCAGGAAAAGATCACCGGCGTGCCGGCCATGCTCGCCACCCGGATCGGCCGGGAGTTCGCGCGCAACGCCGAGCGCAGCAACGGCCGGTCGATGATCGTCCTGGGTGCCGGGGCGAACCAGTGGTTCCACTCCGACATGACCTATCGGGCGTTCATCACGCTGGTCACGCTCACCGGCTGCCAGGGTGTGAACGGTGGTGGCTGGGCGCACTACGTGGGTCAGGAGAAGGCCCGGCCGATCACCGGCCAGCAGCACATGAGCTTCGCCTTCGACTGGCAGCGGCCGATGCGGCACCAGGCGTCCACCCCGTTCTGGTACCTGCACACCGACCAGTGGCGCTACGAGCGGGTCCCGGCCGACGAGCTGTCCTCGCCGCTGGGCACCGGGCGGTTCACCGGGATGGCGTTCGCCGACACCGTCGCCGCTGCCCAGCGGATGGGCTGGAGTCCCGGTCACCCGTTCTTCAACCGCAACCCCCTCGACCTGGCCCCGGCCGCCGCAGCGGCCGGCAAGCCGGTGCAGCAGTACATCGTCGAGGAGCTGCAAGCCGGCCGCCTCAAGCCCGTCGCGGAGGACCCCGACGACCCGGCCAACTTCCCGCGCTGCCTCACGCTCTGGCGGGCCAACCTGCTCGGCTCCTCCGGCAAGGGCAACGAGTACTTCATGCGCCACCTGCTCGGCGTCGACGGCACCGCCACCGCCACCGAGTGTGAGCCCGGACAGCGGCCGCGCGACGTGACCTGGCGGCACGAGGCGCCGGTCGGCAAGCTCGACCTGCTCACCGCGATCGACTTCCGGATGACCAACACTGGCCTGCATTCTGACCTGGTCCTACCTGCCGCCACCTGGTACGAGAAGCACGACATCTCCACCACCGACATGCACCCGTTCGTGCACGCGTTCAGCCCTGCCGTCGACCCGCCCGGCGACGTGCACACCGACTACGACACGTTCCTCGCGCTGGCCGACAAGGTCAGCGAGCTCGCCGTCGACCATCTGGGCGTACGGACGGACGTCCTGGCCGCGCCGCTGCAGCACGACACTCCGGATGAGCTGGCCATGCCCAGCGGCCGGGTCCGCGACTGGAAGTTCGGCGAGTGCGATCCGATGCCGGGCCGCACCATGCCCAAGCTGATCGCGATCGAGCGGGACTACACGCAGATCGGCCGCAAGATGCGGACCGTCGGCCCGCTGCTCGACAAGCTCGGCACCACCACCAAGGCGATCACGGTCGACGTCAATCCTGAGATCGACTACCTCAAGCACCAGAACGGCGTGATCGACGGCAGGCCTTCACTCGCCACCGCCGACCGGATGTGCGAGGCGATCCTCGCCTTCTCCGGCACCACCAACGGCCGGGTCGCCCACGCCGGATTCGCCGAGTTGGAGAAGCGCACCGGGCAACGGTTCGCCGACTTCATCGAGGGCCACGAGAACGACCGGATCACCTATCCGGAAACCCAGGAAGCCCCGCAACCGGTTTTTACCAGCCCGGAGTGGTCCGGCTCGGAGAAGAACGGCCGCCGCTACTCGCCGTTCACGATCAACGTGGAGCGGCTCAAGCCGTGGCACACGATCACCGGGCGCCAGCACTTCTTCGTCGAGCACGACTGGGTCGCCGAACTGGGCGAGCAACTACCGGGATTCCGACCGCCGCTGAACATGGCCCGGCACTTCGGCAAGCCGGGCGACGCCGTGGACGGGGGAGTGACCGTACGGTTCCTGACCCCGCACGCCAAGTGGTCGATCCACTCGATGTACCACGACAACGAACTGATGCTCGCCCTCTCCCGGGGCGGTCCGGTGATCTGGATGAGCGTCCCGGACGCCCTCAAGGTCGGCGTCGCCGACAACGACTGGATCGAGGCGCACAACCGCAACGGCGTCGTGGTCGCCCGCGCGGTCGTCTCCCACCGGATGCCCGAGGGCACGGTCTTCCAGTACCACTCGCCGGAACGCACCGTGAACGTCCCCAAGGCCGAGAAGTCCGGCCGGCGCGGCGGCTACCACAACTCGATGACCCGGCTGCTGATCAAGCCGACCCATCTGGCCGGCGGCCACGCCCAGCTCACCTACGCCTTCAACTACTACGGCCCGATCGGCAGCCAGCGCGACGAGATCACCGTGATCCGCCGCCGCCGGCAGGAAGTGGAGTACTGATGCGCATCCGCGCGCAGGTCGCCATGGTGATGAACCTGGACAAGTGCATCGGCTGCCACACCTGCTCGGTCACCTGCAAGCAGACGTGGACCAACCGGGAGGGGACCGAGTACGTCTGGTTCAACAACGTCGAGACCAAGCCCGGCATCGGCTACCCGAAGCACTACGAGGACCAGGAACGCTGGAAGGGCGGCTGGAAACTCGACGCGAAAGGCCGGCTGGTGCTGCGCTCCGGCGGCCGGGCCAAGCGGCTGTCCCGGATCTTCGCGAACCCAGACCTGCCGAGCATCGACGACTACTACGAGCCGGCCACCTTCGACAAGGACATCCTGGTCAACGCACCGGGCGGCCTGGCCGACACCCCGGTGAAGAAGCCCTACTCGCAGCTGACCGGCGAGCCGATGAAGATCGAGTGGGGCGCGAACTGGGAGGACTCCCTCGGCGGCAGCACCTTCGAGCAGGACCCGAACCTGAAGAACATGACTGAGAAGGTTCAGTTCGAGTTCGAGAAGACCTTCATGTTTCACCTGCCGCGGATCTGCGAGCACTGCCTCAACCCGGCGTGCGTGTCGGCGTGCCCGTCCGGCGCGATGTACAAGCGCGAGGAGGACGGCATCGTCCTGGTCGACCAGGACCGCTGCCGGGGCTGGCGGATGTGCGTCTCGGCCTGCCCGTACAAGAAGGTCTACGTCAACCACGCCACCGGCAAGGCCGAGAAGTGCACCTTCTGCTTCCCGCGCATCGAGGCCGGGCAGCCCACCATCTGCAGCGAGACCTGCGTCGGCCGGCTGCGCTATCTGGGCATCCTCTGGTACGACGAGGACGCCGTCCTTGCCGCCGCATCAGTCCCCTCGGACGCTGACCTGCTGGATGCCCAGCGATCGGTCTTCCTCGACCCGTTCGACCCGGCCGTGCAACAGGCGGCCCGCGACGCCGGCCACCCGGACGAGTGGATCGAGGCGGCGATGGCGTCGCCGGTCTGGAAGCTGATCAGCGAGTACCGGATCGCGCTGCCGCTGCACCCGGAGTACCGGACGCTGCCGATGGTCTGGTACGTCCCGCCGCTGTCACCGGTGCTGGACGCGGCCGGCGCCGCTGGGCGCGACGACACCGACGCTGACGACATCTTCCACACCATCCAGGACCTGCGGATCCCAGTCGAATACCTGGCGTCGCTGTTCACCGCGGGCGACACCGAGGTGGCCGGCGGAGTACTGATGAAACTCGCCGCGATGCGGTCATACATGCGGGCCCGCACCCTGGACGGCACCGTCGCCCAGGAGATCCTCGACGGCATCGGCATGACGGGCGCGCAGGTCGAAGCCATGTACCGGCTCCTCGCCATCGCCAAGTACGACGAGCGGTACGTCATCCCGGCCGCCCACGCCAAGGACGCCGCCGCCCTCGAAGCTCAGGCCGCCGCCCAACCGGACTGCTCACTGGACTGCGAGGGCGGCCCGGGCATGGGCGGTGAGGCCGTCGTCGAACGGTTCCACCTGGTCGACGCCGAACAGGTACGCCCGGGGCGGCCCGGCCTGTTCTCCCGGCGCGGCGACGGCCGGCGTGGCCTGACCATCAACCCGCTGCGGGGCCGGTCATGACGTTGACATCCGCTCGTCCCACCGCATCGGTCCTGCCGGCCGAGCGGGCCCGGATCTTCCAGCTCGCCTCGCTGCTACTCACCTACCCGGACGACGAGCTGCTCACCGCCGGTCCGCAACTGCGGACGGCCGCCGCCGACCTCCCACAGATCCAAGAGTTCTTGGACTGGCTGCTCACCGCCAGCCCGACCGAGGCGCAGCGCCACTACGTGCAGACGTTCGACCTGCGGCGCCGGTCAGGGCTCTATCTGACCTACTACCTGCACGGTGACACCCGCAAGCGCGGGATGGCGCTTCTCATGCTCAAGCAGCGCTACCGCGCCCGCGGGCTGCGGCTCGCCGACGGGGAACTTCCCGACCTGCTACCGATCGTCCTGGAGTTCGCGGCCACCGTCGGACCCGGTGACGGCGAGGCGCCACTGCGGCAGCACCGGCAGGGCATCGAACTGCTACGAGCAGCACTGCACGAGACGCGCACGCCGTACGCCAAGGTTCTGGACGCGGTCTGCGCCGCCCTGCCTGATCTCACCGATGACGACCGCGCCGCGATCGCCGCCCTCGCCTTCGACGGCCCACCGGTCGAGACCGTCGGCCTCGACACGATCGGCCTCGGACCCGACCTGTCCGCCTACCCCGCCTGCTCACCCGCGGAGGCCTCGAGATGAACGTTCTGCTGTGGGTCGTGATCCCGTACGCCTGCCTGGCGGTGTTCGTGGCCGGACACGTGTGGCGGTGGCGGCACGACCAGTTCGGCTGGACCACCCACACCAGCCAGCTCTTGGAGAACCGCCTGCTGCGGCTCGGCTCGCCCCTGTTCCACCTGGGCGCGTTCGGGGTGATCGGCGGGCACGCGATGGGCCTGCTGGTTCCCGCCTCGTGGACGGAAGCACTGGGGATCTCGGAGCACACCTATCACGTGGTGTCGGTCACCGGCGGCACGGTCACCGGCGTGATGCTGGTGGCCGGCCTGGCGCTGCTGATCGCGCGCCGTTTCGTCGTCAGCGGCCGGGTCCGGAAGGTCACCACGACCATGGACAAGGTTTTGTACGTGGCGCTGGCGGCCATGGTGGTGCTCGGCATGAGCGGCACCGTCGTGATCAACCTGTTCGGCGAGGGATACGACTACCGGGAGACGATCGCGGTCTGGTTCCGGGGCATCTTCTGGTTCCAGCCGGATCCCGCGCTGATGACCGGGGCGCCGCTGGTCTTCCAACTGCACGCCCTCGGTGGGTTCCTGTTCCTGGCGCTCTGGCCGTTCACCCGCCTGGTGCATGTGTGGTCCGCGCCGATGGCGTACCTGTGGCGCCCGTACGTCGTCTACCGCCGCCGGCGCGGCCCCGCCCCCGCCGCCCAGCAGGCGCCCGCGGCGGTCCGCGACGCCACCCGCCACCCGGCCGTCAACAGGCAGTGACCCGGCGCGAACCCGGGACTTGTGGCCTGTTGCGCCGGGACCGGCGACTCGGGCATCGAGATCGATGATCGACCAGGCTGAAGGTGTCGGGAACCGCATCTCAGTATTGATCGATACGGCGGGTCCGACCGGCGCCTGCGGGACATGCTCGAAAGGAGCACCTGCCCGGCGGGGAAGCGAGCACACGCGAGAGCCGAAAGTACCGACGACAGCCGAGGTGACGAGAGCATGACCGCGGATCAGCAGACCGCCGCACCGTCCGACGTTTCCATCATGATTGACGCCCTGGTGACCGCGGGTTTGAAGGCGCTGGCCGACTACGACGCCTTCGACCAGGAGAAGATCGACCACATCGTCAAGAAGGCGTCGGTGGCGGCCCTGGACCGGCACGCCGTGCTGGCGAAGCTCGCGGTCGAGGAGACCGGCCGTGGCGTCTTCGAGGACAAGGCGGTCAAGAACATCTTCGCCTGTGAGCACGTCACGCACAGCATGGCGAAGCTGCGCACCGTCGGTGTGATCAGCGAGGACGAGATCAGCGGCATCACCGAGATCGCGGATCCAGTCGGTGTAGTCGCGGGTATCACCCCGGTCACCAACCCGACCTCCACGGCGATCTTCAAGGCGCTGCTGGCGCTGAAGACCCGCAACCCGATCGTGTTCGCGTTCCACCCGGCGGCGCAGCGGTGCAGCGTCGAAGCGGTGCGGATCGTCCGGGACGCCGCGATCGCGGCCGGAGCGCCGGAGAACTGCATCCAGTGGATCGAGCACCCGTCGGTCGAGGCGACCACCGCGCTGATGCACCACCCCGGCATCGCCACGATCCTGGCTACCGGCGGCAACAACATGGTCCGGGCGGCGTACTCGGCCGGCAAACCCGCCCTCGGCGTCGGCGCCGGCAACGTGCCCGCCTGGATCGAGAAGAGCGCCAAACTCAAGCGTGCCGTCAACGACATCGTGCTGTCGAAATCCTTCGACAACGGCATGATCTGCGCCTCCGAACAGGCCGCGATCATCGACGACGAGATCTACGACGCCGCCCTCGACGAGTTCCGCTCCCTGCACGCCTACGTCGCCTCCGCCGACGAGAAGCGGATGCTGGAAGAGTTCATCTTCGGCACCGCCGCCTACGGCACCGCGTGCAGCGGAGCGAAGCTCAACCCGGACGTGGTGGGCCAGTCGGCGGCCTGGATCGCCGAACACGCCGGGTTCAGCGTGCCGCCGAAGACATCGGTGATTCTCGCCGAGGTCGGCGAGGTCGGCCCGAACGAGCCGTTGACCCGGGAGAAGCTGTGCCCCGTCCTCGCGGTGCTGCGGGTCCGGTCGCGTGATGAGGGCCTGCGCGCCGCGACCGAGATGGTGGAGTTCCACGGGCTCGGGCACAGCGCGGCGATCCACACCGAGGACGAGGAGCTGGTCGTCGAGTTCGGCAAGCGGGTCAAAGCGGTCCGGGTGATCTGGAACTCGCCGGCCTCGCAGGGCGGCATCGGCGACATGTACAACGCGTTCCTGCCGTCGATGACGCTGGGCTGCGGCAGCTACGGACGCAACTCGGTGTCGAACAACGTGTCGGCGGTCAACCTCATCAACGTCAAGAGGATCGGCAGGCGCACCAACAACATGCAATGGTTCAAGGTGCCGTCGAAGATCTACTTCGAGCCGCACGCCATCCGCTACCTCGCTGACATGCCCGACGTGCACCGCGTTACCGTCGTCACCGACGCGACGATGACCCGGCTCGGCTTCGTCGACCGGATCAACCGGGTCCTGCAGCGGCGCCCGAACCAGGTCGCGTTGCAGATCATCGACGACGTGGAACCCGAACCGCGGATGACCACCGTCGACCGGGGCGCCGAACTGATGCGCTCGTTCCGCCCGGACACGATCATCGCGCTCGGCGGTGGCTCGGCCATGGACGCCGCGAAGGTGATGTGGCTCAAATACGAGCACCCCGAAGTCGACTTCGACGACATGCGGGAGAAGTTCTTCGACATCCGCAAGCGGGCGTTCGCCTTCCCGAACCTCGGCGAGAAGGCCCGCCTGGTCTGCGTGCCGACGACCTCGGGCACCGGCGCGGAGGTGACCCCGTTCGCGGTCATCACCGACCACCGCACCGGCAAGAAATACCCTCTGGCGGACTACGCGCTCACGCCGACGGTGGCGATCGTCGACCCGATGCTGACCGCCAGCATGCCGCGGGCCATCGCCGCCGACAGCGGCTTCGACGCACTCACCCACGCCATCGAGTCGTACGTGTCGGTGTACGCCAACGACTTCACCGACGGTCTCGCCCTGCACGCCATCCGGCTGATCTTCGCCAACCTCGAACAGTCGGTGGTGCACGGCGACACCGAGGCGAGAGAGCGGATGCACAACGCCGGCACCATCGCCGGCATGGCGTTCGGCAGCGCGTTCCTCGGCATCGTGCACGCCATG
Organism: Actinoplanes sp. NBC_00393; assembly: GCF_036053395.1. NCBI lineage: Bacteria > Bacillati > Actinomycetota > Actinomycetes > Micromonosporales > Micromonosporaceae > Actinoplanes > Actinoplanes sp. NBC_00393. The sequence goes on from NZ_CP107942.1 coordinate 9,596,044, forward strand.
TCGCACACCCTCGGCGCGACCTTCCACATCGCCCACGGCCGCACCAACGCGGTGCTACTGCCGCACGTTATCCGCTACAACGGCACCCCGCCGTCGAAGCTGTCCGGCTGGCCCAAGTACGAGAACTACAAGGCGCCGCAGCGGTTCGCCGACATCGCCGGCATGCTCGGACTGCCGGCCGCCAACCCGGCCGAGGCGGTCGAGGCGCTGGCCGCGGCGGTCGAACGGCTACGGACCGCAGTCGGGATCGAATCGTCGTTCTCCCAGATCGGCGTCGACGAGAAGGCGTACCTCGCCTCCCTGCCGCAACAGGCCCTCAACGCCTACGAGGACCAATGCGCGCCGGCCAACCCGCGGATGCCGATGCTCGACGACATGCAGGAACTCATGCGCGCCGCCTACTACGGCACCGGCCACGACGAAACACACGGCTGACCTCGCGCCGGGTGGCCGCACGCATGAGGCCATCCGGCGCCCGCCCGACCCGGCGAATCAAGATCGGCCGGTTTGGTTTCAAATGCTGCTTATTCGTACGTTCGAGGGTAAGAACCGCTTCTTCGTCCGCGGCATCTGACTTCTCGCTACGGTCGGGTCGATCGCTGGTGCGACGAAGGGCCGACTGGTGTCTGATCAAGCGCGGGTAAAGGGCTCCGACCGTGCGGAGTTGCGCCTCTCGAAGGGATGGGTCCAGGGCGTTGCCCTGGTCATGGTCTTCGGTTTCTTCGTCATGGGCATGCTGGCCCTGAGGACCTACACCGACTCGATGCCGTTACCGAAGCAGGTGACCGGCCCGAGCGGTGAAGTGCTCTACACCGGCGCGGAGGTGACGGCCGGGCAGCAGACCTTCTTGCGCCGCGGGTTGCAGCAGTACGGCTCCGTGATGGGGCACGGCGCCTACCTCGGTCCGGATTACACCGCCGAGTATCTGCGCATCTCGGCCGAGCACATCAGGGACGGTCTCGCCGTCTCCGGACAGCAGGAGCCCGCCGAGGCAGCGAAACGGATGCTGCGCGAGAACCGGTACGACGAGGCGACCGGCAGCCTCGCCTTCACCGCCGAGCAGGTCGCTGCCTTCGAGGCCGCTACCAGGCATTACGCCGACTTCTTCGGCGCCGAAAGCACGAAGTACGGTCTCCTGCCCAAGGTGATCACCGACCCTCAGGAGATCCACGAGCTGACCGCGTTCTTCTCGTGGACGGCCTGGGCGAGCGCCGCGGAGCGGCCCGGGCACAGCTACTCCTACACCAACAACTGGCCGCCCGAACCACGCGTCGACAACACCCCGACCGCCGACATCGTGGTCTGGTCAGGCCTGTCGCTGACGGCTCTGCTGGTCGGCCTCGGCGCGCTGTTCGCGTTGTACGGGCGCTGGAGCCGGACTATCGGCTGGCACGCCTCCGAGCAGCCGAGCCTGGCGTTCCGTCAGCCCGGCGAGGTCCAGATCACCAAGGCACAGAAAGTGACCGCGTGGTTCTTCTTCGTCGTGGCCGCGCTGTTCCTGGTGCAGTCTCTGCTGGGCGGGGCCATCGAGCATTACCGCGCCGATCTGAGCACGTTCTTCGGCATCGATCTCGCGCAGGTGCTGCCGTTCAACCTGGCTCGCACCTGGCATGTACAGCTGGCGCTGTTCTGGACGGCGGCAGCGTTCCTCGCGGCCGGCGTGTTCCTCACGCCGATCATCGCAGGCCGGGAACCGCGCCGGCAGCATTGGCTGGCGTGGGGGCTGCTCGGTGCGCTGGTGATCGTGGTGGTCGGCTCCATGACCGGGGAAGCGATCAGCATCTTCGGCGCCGACTGGGCCAAGGGGTCGATCTTCTTCGACCAGCAGTGGGAATATCTGGACCTGCCGAGGTTCTGGCAGGCGCTGCTGGTGATCGGATTGTTCCTGTGGATCGCGATCGTCTATCGCGGGATCCGATCCCGGCTGAGGACCGAGCACCGGCTCAACATGCCATGGCTGTTCTTCTACGCCGGCCTGGCGATCCCGGCGTTCTACGCGGTCGGCATGCTGGCGTCGGCGCAGAGCCATCTGACCGTGGCGGAGTTCTGGCGGTTCTGGGTCGTGCACCTGTGGGTGGAGGACTTCCTGGAGCTGTTCACCACGGTGATGGTGGCCTACATCTTCGTGATGCTCGGGGTGGTCCGGCGCCGGATCGCCATCCAGATCATCTTCCTCGACGTCATCCTCTACTCCGCGGGCGGCGTGATCGGGACGATGCACCACCTGTACTTCTCCGGCACACCGGTGGAGCACATGGCGCTGGGCGCGTTCTTCTCGGCGCTCGAGGTGGTCCCGCTGACGTTCCTGACCGTCGAAGCGTGGACCTTCCTGCAGTTGGGCTCTCGGCAGCAGGCTCGTAGCAGCGCGCCGTTCCCGCACCGATGGGCGGTGATGTTCCTGGTCGCCGTGGGTTTCTGGAACTTCGTCGGCGCGGGCGTCTTCGGCTTCTTGATCAATCTGCCGCTCGTGTCGTACTTCCAGATCGGCACAGCGCTGACCGCCAACCACGGACACGGCGCGATGATGGGCGTCTACGGCATGCTCGCCGTCGGCTTGGCGCTCTTCGCGCTGCGCTACATCGTTCCCGCGTCGAAATGGCCGGACAAACTGGCGAAGATCTCGTTCTGGTCGCTCAACATCGGGCTGGCCTGGATGGTGTTCGTGACCCTGCTGCCGTTGGGCATCCTGCAACTGTGGCACTCGGTCAACGACGGGTACTTCGAGGCACGCACGCTCGGCTACATCACCGAACCGGGCAACGCCTTCCTCGAATGGATGCGGATGCCCGGCGACCTCATCCTGATCATCGGCGGGGTGCTGCCGTTCCTGTGGATCACGTATCTCGGCATCCGCCACGGCATCAAGCCGACGGCGACCGAGCTGCCACCGGAGACGCTCTACGTCGAGGAGACCGCTGAGGCCGCGCAGGACCGCACCGGTCTTCCGGCCATGAGCAGTGCCGGCGCCGAGGGTGGGCTGCGCCGATCGCGTAGCCGCTACGCCTCCGACCTTCGTGAGGAGGCGGAAGGGCCGTGACCGGGTTCTCGGCCTCCGCCGTCGGGGTGGAGGCCTGGCTGGCATCCGGCTATTGCGTGGCCGTTGTCGGGCTTGCGTACGTCATCGACGCGCTGGCGCGCCGAGCAGCGTCGGTCTCCGAAGGCGGCATCTCCGGCGGTTTCGCCTACCACTCCGACCACGACGCGTGGCGGTGCCCGCAGGACCAATGGCTGTGGCCGCAATCCTTCGACCCGGAAAACCGTGTAATGCGCTACCGCGGCACTCCGGCGATCTGCAACGCCTGCCCGGTCAAGGACACCTGCACAACATCCTTCACCGGGCGCGAGATCCAACGCTCGATCGACTCGTGGCCGGCCTCCGAGGCTGCCCGCTTCCACCGTGGGATTGCCTGCGCCGTGGTGATCCTTGGTCTGGTGTGGCCGTTGGGCGCCGCACTCACCGGCCCGGGGCCGGACGCGTTGCTGGTCCTGGCCGTCGCCATGGTTGTGGCACTGCTGCTCAGCGTGCCGCTCTGGTCCCACCTGCGCCGCAATGCGGTGTTCATCCCCGAGGGCGTGGTCCACCGCTCGCTCGATGAGCCGGTCGCCGAACGGGAAGCGGCCGCACCGGCGGTGGCCCGCAGGCGCTCGCGTTACGGATCCGACCGACGTGAACCAGGAACGGAGACCGCAAGATGATCATCGGTGTCGTCGTCGTTTCGGTACTGCTCGTCCTGGCCGCTGTCTCGCTGAAGGTGCTGAAAGAGTACGAACGCGGCGTGGCGTTTCGGCTGGGACGGTTGCGCGAGCCACTGGACCCGGGCATCAGGGTCCTGGTGCCGGGCCTGGACAAACTGGTCAGAGTTGATCTGCGGGTGGTCACGCTGACGATTCCGCCGCAGGAGGTCATCACCCGCGACAACGTGCCGGCCCGCGTCAATGCCGTCGTTCTCTTCCGGGTGGTCGACCCGGTGAAATCGGTGATGTCGGTGGAGAACCACGCGGTTGCTACTTCCCAGATCGCTCAGACCACGTTGCGGTCGGTCGTCGGTCGCGCGGAGCTGGACACGCTGCTCGCCCATCGGGCAGACCTCAACGAGGACCTCGCGAAGTCGATCGACGCGATGACCGAGCCTTGGGGGATCAAGGTCGAGGTCGTCGAGATCAAGGACGTCGAGATCCCTGAAGCGATGCAGCGGGCGATGGCGCGCGAGGCCGAGGCCGAGCGGGAGCGCCGGGCGAAGGTGATCAGCGCCCGTGGCGAACTCCAGGCCTCGGCGCAACTGCGCGACGCCGCGAAGACGCTCAGCGAAAGCCCGGCGAGCCTCCAGCTTCGCTACCTGCAGACCCTGCTCGAGCTCGGTGCCGACCACAACTCCACGGTCGTGTTTCCCCTGCCGATCGACATCATCGGCCCGTTCCTCGACACCATCCGTGGACAGGCCACGCGCGGCGTCAACGGCGCCTCGCCCGTGATCAAAGCTACGGAAAGGACGCATGATGCCCAGTGATGTGGATTCCGGCCCGCAGAAGGGTCGCCCGGTCCAGCTGACCCCGGTGGCGCCTGGCGTCTGGCTGGTCATCCTGGGTGGCGGAGTGGCGGTGCTGGGCCCGCTCTTCGGATTTCTCATCGGCACCGTCCTCGGAGCCGAGGCGGAGACTCTCGGACTGAGCCCGATCTTCCTGTTCCTCTTCCTCGGCTTCCTCGTCGCCGGTGCCGGTGTCGGCACCGCGATGCTCGGCGTCCGCCGCATCCTCCGCAACCGCACGAAGGCCACGGCCTGAACCTCGACCACGTGATCCGCTCTCTCGGCCGGTGCCGGCTGAGGGTGGACAGCGCGGGGACCACGTGCTTCACCGTGTGGGTGCAACGCGCCAACTGGCGGATTGCGCGGCCAATGACACCGTTATATCCGCCGGACGAAGGGATCAACCGGTCGGCTGACCGTGTATGCGGAGGTGATCCTGAACGAGGAACCCTACACACGATGTGGTGAGGCGAACCGGTTCGAGTGTGTAGCTTGCAGTGATCTTCCATCGTCGGTGAGGTGGAACGTGAGGCACCGCCGCTGTGGATCCTTTCGGACGACCTATGGCATCGGATCGAGCCGCTGCTGCCGGACAAGCCGCGTCGAGTCCGTAGCCCGGGGCGGGAGCGTCTGCCGGACCGGCAGGTCCTGTGCGGGATCCTCTTCGTGCTGCACACCGGGATCCAATGGAAGTCTCTATCCAAGGAACTCGGCTTCGGCTCAGGGATGACCTGCTGGCGCCGCCTGGCAGAGTGGAACGCTGCCGGTACATGGGAGCGACTGCGTGAGGTGCTGCAGCCGGAGCTGCAAGCGGCGGGCAATCTGGACTGGTCGCGAGCGGGAGGCGCCTCACGCGTACAGGCGGACGTTATGGCCCGGGAGGGGCCGAAAGAACGCCCGTGACTGCCGACGACGACAACGTTCCAGCCGGCTGGCACTGAAAACGGCCCGGTGAACAGGACGATATCGAATACTTGAAGTGACACGGCGGTGGCGCCAGCGCAGGCCGTGCGCGGCGGACCGCAGCCCGCCGGACGGTGCCTGACACGCCTCCGCGCAGAACGAGAGACCGGGAGGCGATGACCGTGGACCTCACCACGGAAGTCGACGATCTTCAAACGCCCGCGATACCCACCGTGGACGTGCTTGAGAACTGTGTCAGAACAGCGATGCTCGCGCCTTCGCTGCACAACAGTCAGCCATGGTTGTTCCGGATCGGTGACGGAACCGTTGACGTGTACGCCGATCCCGATCGGCGACTCGACGTTCTCGATCCGGTCGGCCGAGAGTTGATGATCAGCGTCGGTGCCGCGGTCTTCACATTGCGAGTGAGCCTGCAGGCCGCCGGTTACCTGCCTAGCGTCGCGATCTTTCCGGCCGAGGATGATCCGGTCCTCGTGGCCAGGGTGAGCACCACAGGCCAGGCGGCTGCCGACCCGATGATCGAACGCTTGGCAGCAGCCGTGCCGCACCGGCACACCAACCGGTCCCCATTCGCCGGCACCGCCATCCCAGACGCCGCGATCGAATCCATGGTCGAGGCCGCCGCTGAGGAAAACGCCCGCCTGGTGCTGGCAGACCCAGCCAGCCGGGACGAGATCCTTGCGCTGTCGCAGGAGGCCGATCGGCGCCTACGCGCCGCTGAGGGCTATGAACAGGAGTTGGCCCGCTGGACCACCCAGCGGATCCGTCGGCACGACGGCGTCCCGCCGACGGCGACCGGGCCCTGGGACGCCATGGAGAGCATGCCGATCCGGGACTTCGGACAGCTGCAGTCACACCTGCCGCGGCCGACTGATGAGTTCGAGCCGCATCCGACGATCATGGTGCTCTCCACCTTCGGTGACGACCGGACCGCCTGGGTCACCGCCGGCCAGGCCCTGCAGCGGGTGCTGCTCACCGCGACCTGGCAGAACCTGGCCACGACACCGATCTGTCAGTCCGTCGAGGTACCGGAGGTCCGCGAACGGCTCACCGACACCAGCGCGGGTGTTTGGGCTCAGATGGTCCTTCGAGTCGGGTACGGCCCGGCCACCACCGCCACGCCGCGACGGCTGCTGGCTGATGTCCTTCTGCCAGATTCCGTCTGTACCTGATTTGCTGCGCCGGATGACGCCGCCAGGTACGTGCGCGGCGGCAGTCATCTGGCCGTTCCGTTCGACCAAGCGCTGCTCGCTGACTCGAGTCGCCGGGCGAGTATCACCCGGTCCGCAGATCGCGGCGGGTGACGGCGAACGTGCCGAGCAGGATCAGGACCGCGCCGATCGTGGTGAGCAGCAGCAGCGCACCGGCGTGCGGGTTCTCGGCGGCGACGTCCGGCACCTGGCCGAAGAAACCCAGGTCCTGGACCTGCTCGGGAACGCCGAGCAGGTCACCGAGCATGGCCAGGACACTGCTGGCCAGCAGGGGCAGCCAGGCCAGCACGGCCAGGCGGGGGACCGCGCCAACCAGCAGCGTGGCGCAGCCGGTCATGACTGTTACGGCCGGCCATTGCCCGATGGTGTAGCCGAGGCTGCGCACGGCGATGTCGTCGCCGTCCAGAACGGCAGGTGTGATCATGGCGCTGATCACACCGGTGACAGTGAGGATGACGGCGCTGGCGGCAGCGGTGACACCGGCGTGGGCGGCTACCGGCGTCCACCGGCGCACGCCGGTGGCCAGTACGAGGCCGGTCAGGCCGGTCTCCTCAGCCCGTCTGGCGGCCAGGATCGACAGGATCGCGAAAGCGGACACGACTATTCCGACGAGCGTGCCGCAGTACGCGAGGTACCCAGCGGCGGGATCGCCGGTGCCGAGTTGGGCGCCGAGGAATCCGCCGATCTCACCGTCGCGTTGCTGCTCGACCGCGCCCGAACCCATGGTCGCGAACAACGTGCCGATCGCCGCGACCGCGACGGTCCAGGCGAGGACCGACGACCGGGTGAGCCGGGCGATCAGCCCGACGGTTGTGTGCACGCGCAGCCGGCTGGTGCTGGTGTCGTGCCGGCGGATCAGACCGGTGCCGAACTCGCGGCGTGCGCATAGCCGCACGGCGGTGAGGGCCAAGACCGCGGAGGTGAGCAGCGCGGGAAGCAGGGCTGCCCACCGGTCGTCGGTGAACGGCTCGACCGTCGCGCGCAGCCCGAGCGGGCTCACCCAGTTGAGAACGTCGACGTGCTCGGTGTCGGCGAACGCGCGTACCGCGAACGAAGCGCCCAGCACGGTGAAGCCCAGCAGCCGGGCCTGCCCGGCCGTCGGCGCGACCTGTGCCAGCGCCACGGTCGCGGCGGCGACGATCAGGAACGTCAGCCCGACCACCGCCCCGAACGCGGCAGCGCCGGCCACGGTCATTCCTTCGACCTGCCCGCCCGATGCCATGATCGCGGCCGCGCAGCCTGTGGTCAGCACGCCGGCCATCGCCGCCAGGATGATCAGCGCGCTGCGTAGCGGCTGCAACGGGGCGATTCCGCAGCCGCGTAGCAGCTCCAGTGACCCGTCGTCCTCGACCGCGCGGGTCACCGCCACCGCGGCCAGGACCGCCATGATCGCAGCGAGGATCGTGACGAACCCCCCGATCTCCCACGTGAACAACTGTGCCGGGGTGCCGGGATCCGGCAGCCGCCCGTACAGCAGGGTCGTCGCCGGATTCTGCTGAGCGAGCTCGACGGCGGTCCGCCGCTGCGCTTCGGTGGCGTAGGTGTCCTGGTAGGCGGTCATCGTGCTGCACAACGCCACCAGCAGCACCGGCCAGGAAGCCAGCAACAGCCGGTGCCGGCGAACGAGTAGGCGGGTCAGTGTCATCGGGCTGCTACCTCGTAGTGGCGCAGGAACAGGTCTTCGAGCCCCGCCGGCGTGCACGTGATGTCGTCGGCGTTCGCGTCGACCAGGACCGCCAGCACGGTGCCTACCCGGTCGCGGGGCACGGCGAGCCGCACCGTGTCGATGCCGGCGTCGACGCTGACGCCGGGTTGACGCAGCTGCTGCAGGATCATGACGGCCTGCTCGGCAGGCAGCCGCGCGGTGACCGTGGACGCGGCGAGATGCCGCATGTCGGCCAGCCTGCCGGACTCGACGAGCCGGCCGTCCTTGATGATCGTCACCGTGTCGCAGAGGTCCTCGACCTCGGCGAGGATGTGGCTGGAGAGCAGGACCGTGCGCCCGGCCGCGACCGCGTCGCGGACACACTGCTGGAACACCTCCTCCATCAGCGGATCGAGCCCGGACGTCGGCTCGTCGAGGATCAGCAGGTCGGTGGGGGCGGCGAACGCGGCGACGAGCACCACCTTCTGCCGGTTGCCCTTGGAGTAGGTGCGGACCAGCCGGCGGGGGTCGAGCGCGAACGCGTCGGCGAGGCGCCGCTCGGCGTCGGCGTCGCGTCGGCCCCGCAGACCGGCGAACGCGTCCAGGATTTCCTGTCCGGTCAGGTTCGGCCACAGGGTGACCTCACCGGGCACGTACGAGATCCGGGCGGTGACCTCGGCCGCGCGCCGGGCCGGGTCATGACCGAGCACCCGAACGCGGCCTGACGTGGCCCGGTACAGGCCGAGCAGCACCCGGATCGTGGTCGACTTGCCGGCACCGTTGGGGCCGAGGAAACCGTGCACCTCGCCCCGCCCGACCCGCAGATCGAGACCGTCGACCGCGGTGAACACGCCGAACCGTTTGACCAGCGCGGCGACGTCGACAACCAGCTCTGTCACTCCGCCTGTCCCTTCTCGATCATGGCCAGGACCGCGTCGCCGATCACTTGGGCGATCCGCCTTTCGTTCGGTTCGGCGAGGCGTACATACAGGTCAACCGCCCTGCGGGCGACATTCAGGTCAATCGTTCGCAGCAGCCGCGGCAGGTCGGAACCGAGATGCCGGGCGACCCGGCCGACGACCGCTGCCGCGATCCGGTCCATCTCCTGCGGGTCAAGATGGTCGCCGTGCTGATTCCTCTCAGCGATCTGCCCGAACAACGCCGAGCTCTCCACGAGACCGGTGTCGGTGAACCCCTCGTACACGGCCGCTGACTCCGGTGGCATGTCGCCGCGGTAGAACGCCAGCTCCATGAAGTCACGTTCCCGGCGGATCACCCGCCGGGTCTGCGGATCGGTGGCACGGGCGTACATCTGGTCGTAGAACCGCACCATCGACGCCGGCATCGGCGACAGGTGCCCGTCGCGTTCTACCGCGTCGATCAGGTTCAGCAGCCGGTCGCGGCGGTCGTGCAACCGCTGGATCTCAACGTCGACGGAGTCCACGGCCGCCCGCAGGTCGGTCAGAACAGGCGCCGAGCCATCCGTAGCCACGGCCGGTGTCTCATCGAGCATCGCCGTGATAGCGGTCAGTGGGATCCCAGCCTGCCTCAACCAGCGGATCCGCACCAGCCGGGCCAGGTGCGACAGGTCGTAATCGCGGCGACCGTCACGTTGCGGCGGGATCGGGAGCAGGCCGATCTGGTGGTAGTACCGGATCGTCCGGACGGTCGTCTCGGTCAGGTCCGCCAGCTCCGCGATGCGCACCAGGCCAGTGTCTGCTGTGACGTAACGTCACAGTCAACCATCGGTTCAGCCGGTCAGCGGGACGCGCCAGGTCAGTATCGTGCCGCGCCCGTTCGGACCGGTACCGGTCTCGAAGGTGCCGCCCAGGTCGTCGGCCCGGTCGCTCATGTTGACGACACCGCCGCGGGCCAGGCTCGGATCAAGGCCGATCCCGTCGTCCTCGATCCGCAGCGTGACGTTGGTGTTCGTGGCGTGCACGCTGACCCGGGCCTGGCTGGCCTGAGCATGCCGGGCGATGTTGGACAGCGCTTCGCGGACCACGGCCAGCAGTTCCGGGACGATGTCGTCGGGGACGGCGCTGTCGACCGGGCCGGAGGTGTCCAGGACCGGCCGGAAACCGAGGGCGGCGGCAGCCGCGTCGACGGCCTCGCGCAGGTCGGCGCGCAATGACGGTCCGGTCGGGGACCGCAGTTCGAAGATCGACCGGCGGATGTCGCGGATCGTCGCGTCCAGGTCGTTGACCGCGGTGTTGATCCGGTCCACTGCTTCCAGGCGTACCGCGTGGGCGACCGCACCTTGCAGCTGCATGCCGGTGGCGAACAACCGCTGTATGACCACGTCGTGCAGGTCCCGGGCGATGCGTTCACGGTCCTCGAGCACCACCAGTTGTTCGCGTTCCTCCTGAGCTCGGGCCCGTTCCAGCGCCAGGGCGGCCTGCCCGGCGAACGCGGCCAGCAGCGCCGCGTCCTCGTCGCCGAACAGCTGTCCGGCCGGCTGCGCGACGATCAGCACGCCGTGCGGCATGTCGGTACCGGCCAGTGGAGCGGCCAGCGCCGGGCCGGCCGGGACCGGGCCGGGCCAGTCGGCGACGGCCTGCAGGTCCGGCACCGTGCGGTGCGTCGTGTCCGCGAACCCGGTGACGGTCGGTCCGTCCAGCTGGACGGGTTTACCGGCCAGCCCCGAACAGCCCGGGTCGGCGCCTTCGGCGACTTCGATCGTGTACCGGTCGTTCACGTTGTCGTGCAACAGCACCATGACCAGTGTGGCGTCGGACAGTTCGCGGGCACGGCGGGCGATCAACCGTAACGCCTCGGTGCGCCGAACGGCGCCGACCAGCACGGCGGTGATCTCGGCGGTGGCGGCCAGCCACCGTTCCCGGCGTTGCGCGACAGCGAACAGGCGGGCATTGTCGATCGCAACGCTGGCGGCAGCGGCCAGCGCGACGACGATCTCCTCGTCGTCGAAGCTGAACTCGGCGGCGCCCTGCTTCTCCGCAAGGTACAGATTGCCGAAGATCTGGTCACGGGTCCGCACGGGCACACCGAGGAAGCTGTGCATCGGCGGATGGTGGGGAGGGAACCCGTACGAGTCGGGATGCTTGGTGATGTCCGGCAGCCGCACCGGGTGCGGATCGGTGATGAGCAGACCGAGCACACCCCGGCCGTGCGGCAGATCTCCGATCTTCGCGTGAATCGCTGGGTCGATGCCGTGGGTGATGAAGTCGACCAGCTGGGTGCGGTCGGCGCCGATAACCCCGAGCGCGCCGTAGCGGGCTCCGGCCAGGGTGCAGGCTGCTTCGACGATGCGCTGCAGGGTGCTGCGCAGGTCAAGGTCGGTGCCGATCCCCACCACCGCGTCCAGCAGGGCCCGCAGCCGTTCCCGGCTCGAGAGCACCTCACCGACCCGGTCGAGCATCTCCTGCAACAACTCGTCGAGGCGGACCCGCGACAGCGGACTCAGACCCAACGAGGGAGGCTCCGGCCGCGATCCGTCGGTGGGGTGCTCAACCATGACCGACAGGCTATACAGAGCCTCCCGGACCTTCTTTGCCGGTAACCACTGCCGGACGGTATGAAGTACACATGATTCGCGTGTTCCTGCTCGACGACCACGAGGTGGTCCGCCGCGGCCTGATCGACCTGCTGCAGGCGAGTGGCGATATCGAAGTGGTCGGCGAGTCCGGCTCGGCGCAGGAGGCGACCCGCCGGATTCCGGCGCTGCGCCCCGACGTCGCCGTCCTCGACGGCCGGCTGCCGGACGGCAGCGGCATCGACGTGTGCCGCGACGTGCGCGCCGTCGACTCGTCGATCAAAGGCCTGATCCTCACTTCGTACGAGGACGACGAAGCCCTGTTCGCCGCGATCATGGCCGGAGCATCCGGCTACGTCTTGAAGCAGATCCGCGGCAACGACCTCGTGGATGCGATCCGCCGGGTCGCCGAAGGGCAGTCGCTGCTGGACCCGGCGGTCACCCAGCGCGTGCTCGAAAGGATCCGCAACGGCGTGGAACAGCCCCGGGAACTGGCCGGGCTGACCGACCAGGAACGCAAGATCCTCGAACTCGTCGCGGAAGGGCTGACCAACCGGGAGATCGCCGCCCGGATGTTCCTCGCCGAGAAGACGGTGAAGAACTACGTGTCCAGCCTGCTGGCGAAGCTGGGCCTGGAACGCCGCACCCAGGCAGCCGTGCTGGCCACTCGCCTACTCGGCGAGCATCCGCACTGAACTGCCACGCCGACCGACCACCAGACCGGCCGTCGAGCCGGGTGCGCGCCAACGGGCGGCGGACCGATGGCTTCGACTGCGTGGGTGGTCACGGCGGGCTTGCAGCGCCGATGCCTTGCGCCCACTGCTGGGCGCGTTCGAGTTCGCCGGCGACCAGCGGACCAGCGGTGCCGACGACCCGGAAACTCTCCGCGGACAGGACCGGGCGGCCGCCGAGACCGCGCAGCCGCCGCAGCGCCTTGCCGGCCGCCGAGCCGGGCAGCAACGCCATCTTCACTTTGGTGTCGAAGGCGGCCACCGGCAGCCCGGCGAGTTCCGGCGTGTTGTCGAGATACTCCCGGATGCCGGTCTGCTGGGCGCCCGCGCGTACGTCACCCTGTTTGGCTGCGTCGGTGCGGGTACTGGGCCGGCTCATCCCGAAGGCGTGGGTGGGCGCGCCGACCACGAGCAGGTCGGCACCAGCCACCGGCGGCATGTCCTGGACGTCGGCGAGGGTGACGTCGAAGGTGCCGGCGAGGCCGGCGGCAACCGCGCGGGCCACCGTGGCGGTGTTGCCGAACATGGACTCGTAGACCACTAGCGCTTTCATGACAGGTCGTCTCCATCCGTACCGGTCAGCCCGGGTCGCGCAGGCGCCGCAGCACCGGGTCGGGTTCGCCGCCGACGGGTGCGAGCCGTAGCTTGGCGTCGACCGCGTGCATCCCGTCCGGGCCGGCGAGCACCGGGTTGAGGTCGAGTTCGGCGATCTCGGGGTGGTCCTCGGCGAGCCGGCTCAGCCGCAGCAGCAGATCCTGCAGGGCGGCGGTGTCCACTGGCGGGGTTCCCCGGTAGCCGGTGAGCAGCGGGGCGCAGCGCAGCGAACGCCACATGCGGCCGGAGTCCAGGTCGGTCATCGGAACCTGTTGCAGGGCCCGGTCGTCGAGTAGGTCGGTCGAGGTTCCGCCGTGGCCGAGCAGCACCAGCGATCCGAATAGCGGGTCGTGCACCAGCCCGGCGACCAGCTCGACGGGTCCGTTCAGGTGCGGCTGGACCAGCACGCCTTGGCCGGGGCGGCCGGCCGCGGCGACCGTGTCGAAGGCTTCCCGTACGGCGGCCGGACCCCTCAGTCCGGTGCGGACCCGGCCGGTGTCGCTCTTGTGTACCAGCCGCGGGTCGGCCGACTTCAGGACGACCGGACCATCGATCTGTCCGGCGGCCACCGCGGCTGCGAACGCGTCACGGACGAGCGTGGCGGGCACGACGTCGATCCCGTACGCGGCGAGAATCTCCGCGGTCCGGGCGTAGGTCTGCCAGCCGGGTCCGTGTTCGAGTGCCTTGTCGACAAGGGCTTGTGCGCGTTGCCGGTCGATACCGGTCAGCTCGGCGCGGCCACCCAGCGGCCGGCGCCGCCAGGAAGCGTACGAGGCGGCGTGCGCGAGCGCGCGAACGGCCGGTTCCGGTAGGTCGTAGACGGGTGCGCCACGGGCGCCGAGCCGGTTCGGCAGGCCGGTGCCTCCGGTCACCACCGCGGCGACGCTCAGATCCGGGTGTTGGTCAGCGACGCCACCGAGCGCGGCCAGGATTTCCGCGGGCTGGTTTGCCCGGGTGCAGGCCACGATGAGCAGCAGCATGTCGACGCCGCTGGCGGCGGCCTCGGCTGCGGCGGCGAACTGCTGCGGAGAGGCGCCAGCGCCCAGGTCGAGCGGATTATCCTGCGCAGTTTCGCCAGTTGTCGGCAGGTGCAGTCCGGCCAGCTCCGCGGAGTCGGCGGCCAGGACGTTCAGGCCGCCGGCGTTGCTCACCACCGCGAGCCGCTCGCCGGCGGGCAACGGCTGATCGGTAAGCATCCGGGCGGCGTCCAGCAGCTCACCGAGACTCTCCGTGTGGATCACACCGGCCTGGGCGAACAAGGCGTCGACGGCGGCTGCCGGGGCCGCGGCGGCCGCGGTGTGCGAGGCGCCGGCACGCTGCCCGGCAACCGAACGGCCACTCTTGAGGGCCAGCACCGGCTTGCGGCGCGACAAGGCCCTCACGGTACGGGCGAACTTGCGCGGGTTGCCGAACGACTCCAGGTAAAGGGCGACCGCCCGGGTCTCCGGGTCGTCGTACCAGTAGGCGATCAGGTCATTGCCGCTCACATCGGCCTTGTCGCCGAGCGACACCAGGGTGGACACCCCAGCGCCAGTGCGGGCCGCGTGCTCCAGCACGGCGATGGCCACCGCGCCGGACTGAGCAGCAACCGCCAACGCGCCGCGGGCCGGAAGCGCCGGGGCGAAGCCCGCGGCGAGCCGGATCCGCGGGTCGGTGTTGTACACCCCGAGGCAGTTCGGGCCCACCAGGCGGATGCCGTGGGAGCGGGCCGCCGTACCAGCTCGGCCTGCCGTTTACGGCCGTCCGGACCCGCCTCGCCGAAGCCGGCGCTGAGCACGACGGCCGCGCGCGCTCCGACGGCGGCACCGTCGGCGAGCACCCCCGCGACCTGCTCGGCGGGCACGACGATGACCAGCAGCTCCGCCGGGCCCGGCAGGTCACGCAGGCTGCGGTAGCCGGGTACCGAACCGACCGCGTCACCGTGGCCGTTGACCGCGTATAGCGGACCGGTGAACCCGTAGTCGAGCAGCGACTGCAAGGTTTCCCGGCCGACACCGCCAATCTGGTGGCCGGCACCCACCACGGCGACCGACGACGGGCTGAGCAACGCGCGCAGCGAGGCGCGTTCCGCCGTGCGGTCCCGCTCGTCAACGACCGCTGCGGTGCTCCCGTCATTACTGATCTGCAAGGTCACGTCGACCACGCCCCGGTCGAAACGGTGCCGAGCCTGCGAGCTGAGGTCCCGCGCGACGCGCAGCATGCCGACGTTGCCGGGCAGCACCTCGCCGGAGAGTTCGGTGATGCCGTACCGGCGACAGCGGGCCGCGAGGTGTTCCAGCAGCAGGGTGCCGATGCCGCGGCCGTGGTGCCGGTCGGCGACCAGCAGAGCGAACTCGGAACGCGGCCGGTCGCCGAACCGCTCGGCGGAGGCGACGCCAACGAGCTCGTCGCCCTCGTAGGCCAGCACGTTCACGTGGTGCGCTGACTCCGGCCGGCACAACCGACTCACCTCGGCGCTCAGCGTGGCGGCGCTGGGTTGGGCGAAGAACCGCAGGTGCAGGCTGGCCGCCGACGCCTGCTCGTACAGCGCGGTAACGGCCGAGCGGTCCGCGGCCGTGACAGACCGGATCGACACGATGCCGCCGTCGGCGGTCAGCGCGTCGACCGGATCCGTGCCGGGAACCACCCGGCCGGGCACGGTCATCGCCCGCTGTCCCGCTTGCCGTGCGGCCGCACGATCAGGACCGGACAGTCGGCGTGATGCAGCAGTTGCAGACCGGTCGAGCCGAGCAGGGTGCCGGCGATCACGCCGTGGCCGCGGCTGCCGACCACCACCAGCTGTGCGCCACGGGAGACGCCGACCAACACCGCCGCGGCGCTGTCGTGCGACAGCAGGATCTCCACCGGTACGTCGGGGAACTTTTCGCGCCACGGCGCCAGCTGCGTGGTCAGGTTGGCCCGCTCGGCCTGGTCCTGCTCCGGGCTATACACCTGAGCGGGCGGGAGATGCCCCGAGTAGACCAGTACGGACGGCAGGTATGAGCGGATCGCGGTTAACGAGGTGCAGCGGGCCCGCGCCGCGGTGAACGCCGCTTCCAGGACCCGATCGGCTGAGCCGTTGTCGTCGACGCCCACCGCGACCGGGCCCTTGCCGGCATCCGTGCGTCCGCGGACCACGACGACCGGGCAGTCGGCATGCATGGCCACCCGCTGACTGACCGAGCCGAGGTGCAGGCCGGCGAAGCCGCCGCGGCCGCGGCTGCCGAGCACCAGCAGGTCCTCACCTTCGGAGGCGATGATCAGCTGGGCCGCCGGGTCGCCGGTCAAAACATCGGTATCCATCTCGATCGCCGATGCGACCGTCGCCGCCTCCTGCGCCGCGCGCACGGCGATGCCTTCACCGAACCTACGGGCCGTCTCGAAGTGCCGGCCATCGACGTCGTACTGCGTGCCCGCCCAATCCCGGTCCAGGACATGGGTGAGCAGCAACGGCTGCTTGCGCAGTTCCGCCTCCCGTGCGGCCCAACGCACTGCCGCCCGGCTGGGCTCGGTGCCGTCGACTGCGACGACGATCGCTGGCGTACGCATGATTCCTCCTTGGCGTTCCCTTCCTTCAGCCTCATCCGTACCGATGCCCGCCGGCAGGGCGGCACGGCCCGCCGCGGCGGGCCGGGAGTCCTGTTCCGCCCGGCTTTGGCGATTTCGAACGCACCTGCCGGGCGTCCCAGCGGGTCGTCTGGCGGTGGCGGGCGGGCCGCAAGGGCTGGTTCCCCGACGCTGTACACCGCCGTCGGCACTGCTCGTGCCGCGCCGGATGCTTCAGGCAGCCGCGGTGGACGCAGCACGGTCGTGACTCTGGCCCGGCTTGCTGTGCTCGACCTGCAGCGCAACCCGATGCCGGTGTTGCGGGCGATCGGCGACTATTGCCGGGCCAATCACGCGGATGAGGCTGAGCAGTGGCATGCCCGGGGTGTCGATGTGTACGGTGACTTCTTCTAACGGGCGAACGCAGCAGCGCGGCTGGCCGGACGCGGTGCTCGTCGGCCCATGTCGCGTCGGGCGGCTGATCTCGGACTTTTTGCTGGTCCCGTACCTGGTCGGACGCGCCGGTGGCGTCGCGCCAAGGTCCGCCTCCTCCGCCGGTCGGAATGCCGGAGCTCTCTCTCATTCCGCGGCGCTGCCTGCCGATAACTGAGGCGAAAGCTGAACTGGGTGGTGCGCGAGGCCGCCCGCGGCATCGCAAGAACGGGGACGAGGTGCGTACACGCCACTCGCGGCAGCGGCCGGCCGGACCTGCCGGTGACGAGGTCAGGTGAGCAGCCCGCGTCTCGGGGTCGCGGTGCCCGCCACCGCGACTGCGGTCACCCTAACGCTGTCCGGCTGGTTCCTCACGTCTTTCGTCGCCATCCAGGAACTGCTCGCTGAGCGTGACGTCCTGGCGGCCAGGCTGCACACCATGGCTTTCACGGACGGCCTCACCGGCCTTGCCAACCGGGCCTTGTTCCTCGAACGCCTCGAGGACGCGCTACGCCGAGGCGACAGTCGAGTGGGTGTGCTCATCGACCTCGACGACATCAAGCCGGTCAACGACACCTACGGGCATGCCGCGGGCGACGCGGTCCTGATGCGGACCGCAGAGCGGCTGCGGCTCAGTGCCGGCTCGGCCGGTGTGACCGCCCGTCTCGGCGGCGACGAGTTCGCGGTGCTGATCGAGCAGGCACAGCTTGGCGACCTCGCGGCCGTCGCCGACCGGATCGTCGAGGCGCTCGGTGAACCGTGCCGGCTCGAAGGCGGCACCGAGGTCCGGTCCACGCCAGCGTCGGGGGCGATGGCGGCCGACGACGACCGTGACGCCTCGGCCTTGTTGCACAGGGCCGACGGTGCCATGTACGCGGCCAAGCGTTCGGGCAAAGGTTCGTTCGAGCTAGCGCACGCCGCCTGACGACTTGTAAGGCGCTGCGTCTGGACGCCGATTCTGGCGCCGCGCAGAACCTGGTCGCCCCCCGCCGCCGCGTCGTCATGCTCGGCTGGCGGATGGCCGTCAGGCAAACCGCGGTGGTCGCGCCCTACGGCCGCGTCCAAGCGCGCGCTGGTCGCCGACGACTTCACGGGGGCACAGGAACTCAGCGAGGTGGAAGCCTACCTGTCGACCAAGTTGTGATTATCGATGTGGCGTCAACGTGTCCGAGCGCAGTCGGGACTTCCGGCCTGGGTTGTGCGGGTCTCCTTCCCTGATCGTCAGCGTGGAAGCGCTCGAAGATCGATAGGTGATAGAGAGGACGTCCGACATGACGACCGGAACCATCATCGTCGCCACCGATGGCGCGGAATCCAGCCTCGGGGCCGTGGCATGGGCGGCTCGCGAAGCCGAGCGGCGCCATGGGGTGCTACGCATCGTGCACGCCTACGAACGGGACTGGGTGAAGGTACGCCCCGGCGGCGGCAGCGACTACGTCGACATCGCGCGTCAGGTCGCCGAGGGCATCGTCGCGACCGCCCGCGACCGAGCGCGGCAGGTCGCGCCCGGAATCGCCATCCAGACGAATCTGCTGATCGGGCATGCCGTGCCGTGTCTGCTGGAGGTTTCGCACGGCGGGGACCTGTTCGTGGTCGGCAGCCGCGGCCGGGGCGGGTTCGCCGGTCTGCTGCTCGGTTCGGTCAGCGCGAGCATGGCCACGAACGCTTCGTGCCCGGTCGTGGTCGTCCGTGGCCGTACCGAAGGACCGATCGTCGCGGGGGTTGACGAGAACCCGGCAGCGGAGGTGGTTCTCGAGGCCGCCTTCGCGGCGGCGGCCGAATGGAATGCGCCGCTGTTGGTGATACGCGCATACCCGCCGGCGGTCCCGCTTTGGGTGGCGGCCGCCGGCGTCGCTGACGTCATAGACACGTCCGAGCAGGAGAACGACGAACGCGCCCGGCTCGACGAGCAGCTCGCTCCGTGGCGGGAGAAGTACTCCGCCGTGCCGGTCAAGGCGATGGTGACGAGGGAGGGTGCGGCCGCGGCGCTGGTCGCGGCGTCGGGCAAGGCGCGCCTGGTCGTCGTCGGCAGCCGCGGCCACGGCAGGGTGAGCGGAGCCCTGCTCGGCTCGGTCGGGCTGCAACTGTTGCACCACGCCGAGAGTCCGGTCCTCATCGTGCGGCATGACGACAGGGCAGGTGCCTGAGCCCGGGCGCGTTACCGCAATCTGCCGCATCCATGTGCCGGGCTCCAGGCTGTGCCAGCAGGAGACCGAGGACGCAGCCGCCGGACCAGAGACAAGTAATCCGTACGCGCTCCGCTCGACGGGTCGAGACAGCCCGGCCACCGGTGCCACCGCTGGTCCGCCGATCGAGGCGGGATCGGCGGAGTACGTCAGTTCCCGTCACGGACTCGATGTCGATGATGCCACCGGTCAGGTCAATGGTGCAGCAGCACAATCATCAGCTGTGCGATGAGGACCTTCAAAACCATTGCGACCGGGAAAACCGTCGAGTACGCCAGGGCCGGCAGCTCATTCTTGGCTCGGTCTTCGGCGAAGGTCAGCACAGCCGGGTTGGTGTCGATGCCGGCCATGACACCCATCAGCCAAGAGAGAGGCATGCGCAGTAGCCTGCCCCCGACGATGCAGGCGACGGTGGTGCCGGCCGCCACCAGCGCACCGGCTGCGATCATCTTCCAGGCGCCACCGTCGGAGAACCCGTGGATGAGCGCGCCACCGGACTTGAGTCCGACGCCGGCGAAGAACAGCGCGACGCCGACCTGCCGAAGGACCAGGATCGTCGATCGGGGCTGGTGCCAGGTGATCGCGCCGGTCCGTCCGATCCGGCCCAGGATCAGGCCCGCGATGAGCGGCCCTGCCGCTAGGCCGAGACGCAGTGTCGCGGCACCGGCAAGTGGCACCGTGACCGCGCCCAGCAGCAGGCCGAACGCGAGACCGAGGGTGAGGCCAGCGAAGTCCACCCGGGTCAGCGACTGGTCGGAGTCGCCTAGCAAGGCCGTCACGGCGGGCATGCGGTCGTGTGATGTGACCACCCGCACCCGGTCGCCGAGAAGCAATCGGGTGGTGGGAGTCGCGATCAGGTCGTGATCGCCACGCCGCAACCGGGTGATGAGCGCATTGTATCGGCGGGGCAGGTCCAGGTCAGCGACGGTCCTGCCGACCAGCGCAGGATCGGAGACCGTGATCCGGCGGAAGTCGAGGGTGCTGCGGTCCAGCGACAGCGCCGGACCGGCTTTCTCTCCGAGGCGTGCGACGAGATCCCTGGTGGCTGCACGGGTACCGACGACCGACAACAGGTCACCGTAATGCAGGGTGGCGACCGATACGGCCAGCTGGATGCGGTCGCCGCGTCGCAGCCGAACCAGTAGCGCCTCACCGTCGCGGGCCAGTTCGTTGGTGAGCTCATGGATGTCGATGCCGGCGCCTCGGGTGACGCGCAGGGTTCGTTCGACCAGTTTTCTCGGAGCAGTAGCCAGGTGCGTGTTCTCGGAGGCCTCGCGCGCGAAGTCGACCCGGACGAACATCATGTAGGTGACGAGGGCACCGATCATGGCGACCACGCCGTACCCATAGGTCAGGCTCATTCCGACTGCCGCGTCGTTGGCCAGGGCCGCCGCGTGGGCGGGGGCGATGGCTCGCAGCGCCTCCTGGGCACCGCCGAGCGCCGGCACGTTGACCAGCGCGCCGGCGAACACCCCGGCGGCGGTGGCCGAGTTGAGGTGGAAGGCGGCAGCGGCTGCGACGGCGATCAGTGCCGCGACGGCGAGGGCTCCGGCGACGAAGGCATTGTCGCGCAGACCGCGCCGGCGCAGTGCGGCGAAGAAGGTGGGTCCGCTGGCCAGACCGATGAGATAGACGAACAAAGCCAACCCGAACTGGTCGGCGAAGTCAGGCAGCCGTAGCCGTTCGTCGAGGGCGCCGAGGCCGAGGCCAACGAAGAAGACAGCCGCGACGCCCAGTGCGACGCCGTGGACCCGGACGCTGCCGAGCAGGTGCCCGACGCCGAGGACCACTGCGCACAGCAGGACGGCATTGGCCGCCAGTAGGTCGATCGGAGGCAAGATCACACCCGACATCGTCTGCGACCCTGTGCAGGCCGACGCGGCCTACACCAAAGAGCTCCCCCGTAGGGGTTGCCTGCCGGGATTCCGCACTCATCTGTCTTGAGCGACCGGCATAATGAGTCCCTCGTCGGCGCGGCGGGGATTCGCCGAACGGATCGCCGGTACGGCGGAGGCCTTCGGATGGTTGGCCGTCTGCTGAGCGGCTATGGTGTGATTCGCCTGTTACGAGTGTGCGGGCCAGTGCTCTGCCGTTCAGGGCGGTCGCCCGCCGGGTCATAGATACGGGCGGTGGCCGCAATAGCGCGGCGGTCTCTGCCTGGTCGGCGAGAGACAAGAGTGCCGTGTGCCGGGCCGAGCGCTTGGGCGACGGTTTCCACGCCGCCGATCTCTTCGCGCACGCTGGTGCCGAGTGCGCTGGCGCCGCCGGTGGCCTCGTTGCCGCAGAAGAAAGCCATCTCGCAACTGGCTAGGCACTCCGGTGCGTCCGCACTACTACCGCGGGCACAAAGGCCCTGTTCGGTGCAGCGTTGGTCGGGGAACCTGAATACCCAGGAGGTCATCCGTACTACCGGCGTACATCACACCGGGCTCAGATCCTGCTGGATCATACCGAAGAGCAGACGGCGAATCCGTCAGCACACGACCTGGGGGAACGACATGAGCGCAACCGTCCTCGGCACCACCGTTGCCGGCCTGGACCCGTGGCGCGGGTTCATCGGTGACGGATGGCGGGCCGGCATCGCCGTGCGTGACTTCATTCAGGCCAACTACGAGCCGTACACCGGTGACGCGTCGTTCCTGGCCGGGCCGACCGCCCGGACTCGGGGGATCTGGGACAGGCTGTCGGCGATGTTTCCGGCCGAGCGTGAGCGCGGCATCTACGACGTCGACGCGGTCACCCCGTCGACGATCACCAGCCACAAGCCGGGCTACATCGACCAGGACAGCGAGCTGATCGTCGGGTTGCAGACCGACGCGCCGCTACGCCGCGCGATCATCCCGAACGGTGGCTGGCGGATGGTCGAGGGCGGCTTGAAGGCGTACGGTTACGCGCCCGACCCGGCCGTCGCGGAGATCTTCACCAAGTACCGCAAGACCCACAACGCTGGTGTGTTCGACGCCTACACCCCGGACATCCTGGCCGCCCGCAAGTCGCACCTCATCACCGGGCTGCCCGACGCGTACGGCCGGGGCCGGATCATCGGCGACTACCGGCGGGTCGCGCTCTACGGCGTCGACGCCCTGATCGCCGCGAAGCAGGCCGACAAGGACGCCTGCGCGGCGCAGCCGATGACCGAGGACACCGTGCGCAGGCGCGAAGAGCTGTCCGAGCAGATCCGGGCGCTGGCCGAGCTCAAGCAGATGGCGGCCTCGTACGGCTACGACATCTCCGGCCCGGCCACCACCGGCCGTGAGGCCATCCAGTGGCTGTACTTCGCCTACCTGGCCGCGGTGAAGGAGCAGAACGGCGCCGCGATGTCGCTGGGCCGCACCTCCACGTTCATCGACATCTACCTGCAACGCGACATCGCCGAGGGCCGGCTCACCGAGGAGCAGGCGCAGGAACTCGTCGACGACTTCGTGATCAAGCTGCGGATCGTACGGTTCCTGCGCACCCCGGAGTACGACGAGCTGTTCTCCGGCGACCCGACCTGGGTGACCGAGTCGATCGGCGGGATCGGCTCCGACAGCCGGCCGCTGGTCACCCGGACCAGCTTTCGCTACCTGCAGACCCTGTACAACCTAGGCCCCGCGCCGGAGCCGAACCTGACCGTCTTCTGGTCACCGCAGCTGCCGCAGGGCTTCAAGAGCTTCTGCGCCCAGGTGTCCATCGACACCAGCGCCATCCAGTACGAGTCCGACGAGCTGATGCGGCCCCGGTTCGGCGACGACACCGCGATCGCCTGCTGCGTGTCGGCGATGGCGGTCGGCAAGCAGATGCAGTTCTTCGGCGCCCGGGTGAACCTCGCCAAGACCCTGCTGTACGCGATCAACGGCGGCCGCGACGAGAACTCCGGCGCCCAGGTCGGCCCGCAGCTGCCGCCGCTGGAAGGCGACGTCCTCGACTACGAGCAGGTCGCCGAGCGGTTCGACACGATGATGGAGTGGCTGGCCGCCACCTACGTCAACGCGCTCAACATCATCCACTACATGCACGACAAGTACGCCTACGAGCGCATCGAGATGGCCCTGCACGACACCGACATCCTGCGCACCCTGGCCTGCGGCATTGCCGGCCTGTCGGTCGCCACCGACTCGCTGTCCGCGATCAAGCACGCCACCGTACGGCCGGTCCGTGACGAGCGTGGCCTGATCGTCGACTACACCGTCGACGGGGAGTTCCCGACCTACGGCAACAACGACGACCGCGCCGACACGATCGCGGCCGGGCTGGTCGAGTCGTTCATGGCGAAGATCCGCAAGCACCCGACCTACCGGCAGGCGGTGCACACCCAGTCGGTGCTGACGATCACCTCGAACGTCGTCTACGGCAAGCACACCGGCAACACCCCGGACGGCCGGCGCGCCGGCGAGCCGTTCGCGCCGGGCGCGAACCCGATGAACGGCCGCGACAAGCACGGCATGGTCGCCGCGGCGCTGTCGGTGGCGAAACTGCCGTACGAGCACGCCCAGGACGGCATCTCGCTGACCACCACGGTCACCCCGAACGGTCTCGGCAACAGCCGCCACGAGCAGATCCGCAACCTCGTCGGGGTGCTCGACGGATACACCGCGGTCGACGGCTTCCACATGAACGTCAACGTGCTGAACCGGGCCACCCTGGAAGACGCGATGGCGCACCCGGAGAACTACCCGCAGCTGACCATCCGGGTCTCCGGCTACGCGGTCAACTTCGTGCGGCTCACCAAGGAACAGCAGGCCGACGTCATCTCCCGCACCTTCCACGGCGCGCTGTGAACGGCACCGTGATCCAGCGTCCCGACCTGGGAATCACCCCGGTCGGGACGCACCCGCCAGGCGAACTCGTCGCGTCGGTGCACTCGTGGGATGTCGTGACTGCGGCCGACGGTCCGGGCACCCGGTTCGTGACCTTCTTCGCCGGCTGCCACCTGCGCTGCCTGTACTGCCACAACCCGGACACCTGGGAAGGCCGTAACGGCCAGCACGTCACCCTCGACGACCTGGTCGCCAAGATGCTCACCTTCAAGGCGTTCATCACCGCGTCCGGTGGGGGAGTGACGGTCTCCGGCGGCGAGCCGCTGCTGCAGAACCATTTCGTCGAGGCGTACCTGCGCCGCTGCAAGCAGGAGGGCATGCACACCGCCCTGGACACCGCCGGGTTCCTCGGCGTCCGCGCCAGCGACCGGCTGCTCGACGACACCGACCTGGTGCTGCTCGACATCAAGTCCAGCAACCCGGAGACCTACCGGAAGGTCACCGGCGTCGCCCTGCACCCGACCATCGTCTTCGGCGACCGCCTCGCCGAGCGCGGCAACCAGATGCGAATCCGGTTCGTGCTGGTTCCCGGCCTGACCGACGACCCGGACAACATCGCAGGCGTAGCCGACCTGGCCGCCCGGTGGGGCAGCGTCGAACACGGCGGGGTGGTCGAGCAGGTCGACATCCTCGGCTACCACCGCCTCGGCGTGGCCAAATACAAGGAGCTCGGACTGCGCTACCCGCTGGCCGACACCGAGCCGCCCACGACCGAGCAGCTGACTGCGGCCGCCGCACACTTCACCGACCGCGGGCTGCGCGTGACGATCGCCTGAATCCGTAAGACTGTCTCTAACTCAGTGTGCTATCGCATCGGCCGGTGCACGGTCATGATCGCCGACCGTGCACCGGCCGAGCAGTGATCAAGGGGTCGCACTGCGGGAAGGTGCGGACTTCGGCCACGACCACGGAGAACACGAGCGACAATATCCGTGCGAACACCGCGCCGCCGCGCTCGGGACTACGCCGCGCCAGGCAAGCGAGCGGAGGAATCGATCGGAGGCGGCATGGACCGGGTGCTGGTACTCAACTGCGGCTCGTCGTCGGTTCGGTACAAACTGTTCAACGGCGATACCGCCACCGCGAAGGGCTTGACTGAACGGATCGGAGAACCCGGTGGCGGGCCTGCCGACCACCGCCAGGCTCTTCAGCAGTTGATGGACTCCGTCGACCTCAACGGCCTGACCGCAATCGGTCACCGGGTAGTGCACGGCGGGGTCACATTCACTGCGCCGACGGTCGTTTCGGACGACGTCATCAGCGCGATCAGCGAGTTGATACCGCTCGCGCCGCTGCACAACCCCGCCGCGGTCACCGGCATCCGGGTCTGCCGCGAACTGCTTCCCTCCGTTCCCCAGGTCGCCGTCTTCGACACCGCGTTCCACTCCACCATCCCGACCGAGGCCGCCATGTGGGCACTCGACACCGAGATCGCCGAGCGGTGGGGGATCCGACGGTACGGCTTCCACGGCACATCCCATGCCTATGTCTCCCGTGCGACTGCACGCCTGCTCGGCAAACCGGTCGAGGACACTGACTTGATCATCCTGCACCTGGGCAACGGCGCCAGCATCACCGCAGTCCACGCCGGCCGCAGCGTCGCCACGTCCATGGGTCTCACCCCGCTCAGCGGCCTGGTCATGGGGACCCGCACCGGAGACATCGACCCGAGCGTCATCTTCCATCTGCATCGCGTTGCCGGTCTCACCCTCGACCAGATCGAAGAGCTGCTCACCCGTCGATCCGGACTACTCGGCCTCACCGGTGACAACGACATGCGTCTGATCGAACAGCGGCGGGACGCTGATGACCCGGCCGCCCGCCGCGCATTCGACATCTACTGCCGGCGAGTCAAGGAGTATGTCGGTGCATACCTGGCCGTCCTGGGGCGGGCGGACGCGATCACGTTCACCGCCGGTATCGGTGAGCACTCAGCGCTTGTCCGCAGCCAGTCACTCTCCGGCCTTGAGGCGTTCGGCATTTTCCTTGATAGCAACCGCAATGAGGCCGACGCCCCTGTCATCTCTGTTGATGGGTCACCCATCGCTGTGTGCGTGGTCCCGACCGAGGAGGAACTCGAGATTGCGAACGAGACCCGCCGCGCGCTCGCCGCCCGGCCGCATTGAGTACATGTCGTTGAGGGTCTCGACCGCGTACGTGTTGTGTCTTGAGCTGGTTTTGAGCCAGGCCTTCAGGTCCGAGGCACCGGCGGCGTCGGAATGCCCGAGCACCACGGAGCTGCAGCCAGCTTCGCCGGCATCGAGTCGGCAATCTTCCCGGTGTACGCGCCGGACGCGTGCTGGGAGATGTCCTGGGCGCCGTACGCGATGGCCAGCTTGTCACCGTCCACCGCGGTCTGCACGGTGCGCAGGTCGGTGAACGGCGGCAGCACGACCGTCTCGACGGCGTCCAGCTGCGCGGGGGTCAGGCTTGCGGCCAGCTTCTGGACCAGCAGATTGGCCTCGAAGTGGTTGAGGTTCATCTTCCAGTTGCCGGCAATGATCGGCTTACGGGTCGTCATCACTTCTCCAGTGCGGCGACGCCCGGCAGCGTCTTGCCTTCGAGGTACTCCAGGGACGCGCCCCCGCCGGTGGAGATGTGGCCGAACGCGGACTCGTCCAGGCCGAGAGTTCGAACCGCCGCGGCCGAGTCACCGCCGCCGACGACCGAGAAGCCGTCGATCTTGGTGATCGCCTCGGCCACGCCGCGGGTGCCCGCGGCGAACGGCGCCAGCTCGAAGACGCCCATCGGGCCGTTCCAGAACACGGTCTTGGCGCCCGCGATCGCCTCGGCGAACAGCGCCGTGGAGCGAGGGCCGATGTCCAGGCCGAGCCGGTCCGCCGGGATCTCGGAGGCGTCCACGGTCACATGGTCCGCATCCGCCGAGAACTCGGTCGCGGCCACCACGTCGACCGGGAGCACGATCCGGCCCTCGGCCTGCTTCAGCAGCTCCTGGCAGGTCTCGATCATCTCGGCCTCGAGCAGCGACTTGCCGACCTCGTGGCCCTGGGCCTTGAGGAAGGTGAAGCACATGCCGCCACCGACGAGCAGCTTGTCCACCTTCGGCAGCAGGGCCTGGATGACCGCGAGCTTGTCGGAGACCTTCGAGCCGCCGAGCACGACGACGTAGGGCTGCTCCGGGCTCTCCGACACGCGCTTGAGGACCTCGATCTCCTTGAGGACGAGACCACCGGCGTAGTGCGGAAGGCGGGCCGGCAGGTCGTACACCGAGGCGTGCTTGCGGTGCACCGCGCCGAACGCGTCGTCCACGTAGAAGTCGGCGAACGCCGCGAGCTGGTCGGCGAACGCGCCGCGAACCGCGTCGTCCTTCGAGGTCTCGCCCTCGTTGAACCGCAGGTTCTCCAGCAGCAGGACCTGGCCGTCCTGCAGCTCGGCGACCACCTGGGTGGCTTCCGGGCCGACGGTGTCGTCAGCGAAGACCACCGACGACCCGAGCAGCTCGGCCAGCCGCGTCGCGACCGGGCGCAGGGTGTACTTCGGATCCGGCGCGCCCTTCGGGCGGCCCAGGTGGGACGCCACGATCACGCGGGCGCCCGCGTCACGCAGGGCGATCAGCGTCGGCAGGACCGCGCGGGCGCGGCCGTCGTCGCTGATGACACCCGGGTTTGCCTTGTCGAACGGGACGTTCAGGTCGGCGCGCACGAAGACGCGCCGACCCGAGACACCCTCGCCGAGCAGGTCGTCGAGAGTCTTCAAGGCAGATCAGGCCCCGACGAGCTTGACCAGGTCGACGAGGCGGTTCGAGTAGCCCCACTCGTTGTCGTACCAGCCGACGACCTTGACCTGGTTGCCACCGATGACCTTGGTGAGGCCGGCGTCGAAGATGCAGGAGGCCGGGTCGGTGACGATGTCGGCCGACACGATCGGGTCCTCGGTGTAGACCAGGATGCCCTTGAGCGCGCCCTCGGCGGCGGCCTTGATGGCGGCGTTGACCTCTTCGACCGACGTCTCGCGAGCGGCGGTGAAGGTGAGGTCGGTGGCCGAGCCGGTGGGGATCGGCACCCGCAGCGCGTAGCCGTCCAGCTTGCCCTTCAGCTCCGGCAGCACCAGGCTGACGGCCTTCGCGGCGCCGGTCGAGGTCGGCACGATGTTCAGGGCGGCGGCGCGGGCGCGACGCAGGTCGCTGTGCGGGCCGTCCTGCAGGTTCTGGTCCTGGGTGTACGCGTGGATCGTGGTCATCAGACCCTTTTCGATCCCGATGCTGTCGTTCAGGACCTTCGCCATCGGGGCGAGGCAGTTGGTGGTGCAGGAAGCGTTCGAGATGATCGTGTGCTGCGCGGCGTCGTACAGGTTGTCGTTGACGCCCATCACGATCGTGATGTCCTCGTTCTTGGCCGGAGCCGAGATGATGACCTTCTTGGCGCCCTTGTCGATGTGCGCCTTGGCCTTCGAGGCGTCGGTGAAGAAGCCGGTCGACTCGATCACCACGTCGGCGCCCAGGTCACCCCACGGGAGGTTGTTCGGGTCGCGCTCGGCGAACGCCTTGAACGTGTTGCCACCGACGGTGATCTCGTCGGCGGTCGCCTTCACCTCGTGGCCGAGGCGGCCCAGGATGCTGTCGTACTTCAGCAGGTGAGCCAGCGTGGCGTTGTCGGTCAGGTCGTTCACGCCGACGATCTGGATGTCGGCCCCGGAAGCGAGAACCGCCCGGAAGAAGTTACGACCGATACGGCCGAAGCCGTTGATGCCAACCCGGATGGTCACAGGTGGTCTCCTCGTTTCGGTCCGCCGGATTCTGCGACCGGCGGAGGGGTCTGCATGCCGACCGTAGGGACGGCCGGCTCATGGGGTGTCCGGCCGCCGCGCCCTTGACTTCGAGAACGCCACAGCAGACTCGGGGCGTCACCGCGAGGGGTTCGGCCGAACTTCCAGCACGTCGCCGTCACTGATGACCCTACCCACGGAGTGCTGCTCGCCGGGTCTTTCACCAACACCGGCCGAGCTGTCCGCGACTTGGGTTGCTGAGTTGACCTACCGGGACGATGGCACTGCTCCTCGTGAACGTCAATCGCCAGCAACCTTGGAAGGTCACAATGGCGGCATGGATCTTCGACACGGCATCGGGCTACGCAAACTGGGCAGGACCGCCGACGAGTTCCAGCAGGACCTGTTGAGCAACCTCTACTACCGGCGCGGCACGACCGTCGAGTCGGCGAGCGCACGGGACGCGTACGAGACGCTGTCCCAGACCGTGCGCGACCGGCTCGCCGAACGGCGGGCGCGGACCGCCGCCGCGCAGTTCGCCAGCAACCCCCGCTGGGTCTACTACCTCTCTGCGGAATACCTGCTCGGCGCGCAGCTCGAGCAGAACCTGCTCTACTCCGGCACTGGCGAGATCGCCGCCGAGGCGGTCAAGGCCCTCGGCTTCAGTCTGGAGGATTTGGAGGACCTGGATGTCGAGCCGGGTCTCGGCAACGGCGGCCTGGGCCGGCTCGCGGCCTGCCTGGTCGACTCGATGGCCACCCGTGACATCCCGGCCGTCGGCTACGGCATCCGCTACGACCTCGGGATCTTCCGTCAGGTCATCACCGAGAACGGGCAGACCGAGCTGCCCGACGACTGGGCGTTCCAGGGTAATCCGTGGGAGTTCCCAGCCCCGGACGACAGGCAGACCGTCGGCTTCTACGGACACACCGAGCCGGTTCCCGGATCAACGACCCGCAAGGTGTGGGTGCCCGCTGAGATCGTGCTCGGCGAGCCCAGCCACATGCTGGTCCCCGGGTACGGCACCGAGACCGTCAACATCGTCCGGCTGTGGAGCGCCAAGGCCAGCGAGGCGTCGTTCGACCTGTCCCGTTTCTCCGCCGGGCAGTACGCCGAGGCCGTTCAAGAGGCGGTCCGGGCCGAGAACATCAGCAAGGTCCTCTACCCCGACGACAGCACCGAGCTGGGCCGGGAGCTGCGGCTCAAGCAGCAGTACTTTCTGGTGTCGTGTTCGCTGCGGGACATCATCCGGCGGTTCCGGCTGCGTAACGAGGGCTGGGACGAGTTCGCCGGGAAGACGGTGATCCAGCTCAACGACACGCACCCGACGATCGCGATCCCCGAGCTGATGCGGCTGCTCGTCGACGAGTACGAGGTGGAGTGGGACCGGGCCTGGGAGATCACCCGGAAGACGTTCGCGTACACCTGTCACACCCTGCTGCCGGAGGCCCTCGAAACGTGGCCGGTACACATGTTCGAGCGGCTGCTCCCCCGCCACCTGGAGATCATCTACCTGATCAACATGCTGTTCCTGCGCGAGGTCGAGGCCCGGTTCCCCGGTGACACCGACCGGCTCCGGCGGATGTCGATCATCGGCGAGGAGCCGCGGATGGTCCGGATGGCGCATCTCGCGGTGGTCGGCACCGAGGCCGTCAACGGGGTCGCCGAGCTGCACTCGAAACTGCTGCGCGAGACGGTGCTCGACGACTTCGCCGAGTTGTGGCCGGGCAAGTTCCAGAACGTCACCAACGGCGTTTCGCCGCGCCGGTTCGTGAAGCTGGCCAACCCGCGCCTGTCCGACCTGATCACCGAGGGTCTCGGCGGTGACGGCTGGATTCGCGACCTGGAACAGCTCGCAGGCCTGGAACCGCTGGCCGGAGACGCCCGGTTCCTGGACCGATGGGCGGCGATCAAACGTGCCAACAAGGCGCACCTGGCAGTCGGTGATCCCGACTCGCTCACCGACGTGATGATCAAGCGGTTCCACGAATACAAGCGGCAGCAGCTCAAGCTGCTCCACGTCATCTCTCTCTACCACCGGATCCGAGACAACCCGGGCGGTGACTTTGTGCCGCGCACGATTCTGTTCGCAGGCAAGGCGGCCCCTGCTTACCACGCGGCGAAGGACATCATCCGGCTCATCGCGACGATCGCGGCCCGGATCGAGGCGGACCCGGTGGTCTCGCCGTACCTCAAGGTGGTCTTCCCCTCGAACTACAACGTCACCCTGGCGGAAAAGATCATCCCGGCGACCGACCTGTCCGAGCAGATCTCGCTCGCTGGCAAGGAGGCGTCCGGCACCGGCAACATGAAGCTCGCGCTCAACGGCGCGCTCACCATCGGCACCCTGGACGGCGCCAACATCGAGATCCGCGCCCGGGTCGGCGACGAGAACTTCTTCCTCTTCGGGCTGGACGCCTACGAGGCAGCCCAGGCCCGAATCAACGGCTACCACCCACGCGCCTTCTACGAACAGGACGACGAGTTGCGCGCCGCCCTCGACGCCCTCGGCTCGGGCGCCTTCGGCGACGTCGGCCAGCGGGTCGCCGGCTCCCTGCTCGGCTGGGACGAATACCTAACCCTCGCCGACTTCCGTTCCTACCTCGACGCTCAAGAACAGGTCGAACAGGCATGGCATGACCGGGACCGCTGGACCCGCATGTCGATCCTCAACACCGCCCGCAGCGGCTTTTTCAGCTCCGACCGCACGGTGGCGGACTACGCCGCCCGCGTGTGGCGCGTCGCCGCCGTGACGGTTGCCCGCGAGGACTGATCGGATGTGTCAGGCGGCTACCGACGGCTGATGGCGGCGATCACGTCGTTGGCCAACGGTGCATTCAGCAGGTCCTCGACCGGTGCGGGCAGGCCGATGCGCCAGTTCGGGTAGTCGTCGATAGTGCCCGGCATGTTGGGCCGCTCGGTGACTCCGGCGGCATCATCCAGCGTGGCAAGCACGACGCGGGATGGGCAGGCCGCCAGTTGCCGGTACTGGGCGAGGATCGCCGCACGTATTTGGTTGGTGCCGATCGGCTGTGACGCCTCGATGCCGGCCTGGCAGCGTAGTTGGTCTCGCGTTTGTTCGATGTCAGTGGCGTCGAAGGCTTTACCGATGCGGGCCATGTCACGTTGGTCGGAACCCGTCAGGATGCCGGTGATGGTGGCCTGGTCGTGGGTGCCGGTTGTGCCGACGGTGTTCTCCGGATTCCCGGCGCAGCGTCCGGCGATCTCGGTACGGTAGCCGAGCATGCCGATTGCGGCCATGGTCTCTCGGATGCCGTCGGCGACCGTGCCGATGTCCTCACCGACGATCCATGCTCCCGCGCGGCCGGCCTCGATGCGAAGTACCGCGAGCAGTGCGTCGACCGGGTAGCGCACGTAGGCGCCGTCTGTGATCCGGCCACCGACCGGGATCCAGAATAGTTGCCACAGCTGCATGACGTGGTCGATGCGCAGGGCGCCGGCGTGCCGCAGTGCCGAGCGGACCAGGTTGCGAAACGGAGCGAATCCGGCAGCGGCCAGGGCGTGCGGGTCGAATGGCGGCAGGGTCCAGCGCTGGCCCTCCCGGTTCCAGGGGTCAGCGGGGCAGCCCACCTCGAAGTTGAGGGCCAGCAGATCCTGGTGCAGCCAGGCGTCGGCGGAGCCGAAGTCGAAGCCGACGGCGGCGTCCAGGCAGATGGTGGCCCCGCTGCGGCAGGCTACCGCCAACTGCCGGTCGGCGACCCACTGGCACCACATGTGGAAGCGCACCCGGTCGGCGTGCTGCGCGGCGAACGCGGCTACCGCCGGTGCGAGCGGGTGGGCGAACTCGGTGGGCCAACCTCGCCAGTCGCCGCCGTACGTTTCCGCCAGCACCGTCCAGGTCGCGAACGAGCTCAGATCGTCACCATGACCTGTGGCCCAGTCGCGGAACTCAACCGGCTCCTCATCACGGACAGCCGCCCAGATCCGCTCCAACGCCTCCCCTTTGAGCCGGGAGACAGCATCCCGGTCGATTCGTCGGTTGGCGTTGAGCGATCGGCCTTGCGCAGCCAGGTCGGACAGGTTGACGCGTTCGGCGCCGGGAGCGTCGCCGGGCGCGATGTGCAACACGTTGAGCCACTGCCGGCTGGCCGGGCTGTACGGGGAGTTCGGGGCGGGGCAAATGGGGGCCATTGCGTGCACCGGGCTGACCAGTAGCACCCCCGCCCCGCGCGCCGCGACTGACCGGGCGATGAAGGCCAGATCACGGAAGTCGCCGATTCCCCACGAGTCACGGCTGCGAGCGGCGTACAGCTGCACCGCGAGTCCAGAGGTTCGTGGCGGCTGCGGCAGGTATTCCTCGGCGGCCAGCACCTGATGCACCGTTCCGTCGTCAGCAGTCAGCGTGTGGTAGCCGACCCGGTCTACGACACCGCAGACCCGACTTGTCGTACCGTCCTCGTACTGCAACTGCCCGTACAACCGGGGGTGGTGCCGTCCAGGAGTGGCCACGATCGGCTCCGTCGCGAGCATGCTGCTACGCAGAAACCTATCGGCGAGGGCGCGGCGGGTCGAGTCGGCTAGCGTCCGCTCGACGCCGAAGGCATCGACGTAACCCGGCACGACCCCGAGAGCGGCGAGGTCAACAACAGGCGATGGCGCAGTCATGCCGTTCACAGTCGCGGTTACCAGTTGTCACCGGCCGCATCTCCAGGGAGCGATCCGGGTGCAGGGCCCCACACGGTTCACCGTCAGGTCCATGATCCTCGGCTTGCCGGCGTCGTCATGCCGGCGCCGGTGCCGCGACGTGGTTCACCGTCCACTCCCAGCTGGCCGACGAACGGATCACCGTCTCCAGCGGACGCCATAGCGAGCGCGGTGCCCGCAGCCGCGGGCCGCGCGTAGAAGACTGGCGCGTCACCCGTGGACTATGCGGTCTATCTGACAGTGCGCCCCAGGGAACGACACGGGCGGGTCCGTGCCAACCTCGGCGCCGGACCTGCCCGTCTTCGTCGGTCAGTGCTGGGCCCAGTCGCCGAGGGACCAGTCCCGGACCTCCGGCATGTCCTCGAGGTGCTCGACGACGTACCGTTCGTGCTTGGCCAGTTGCGCCTCGCACCAGGCCTTGAGGTCGGTAGCGCCGGTCGGCAGCCGCTTGGCGTTGTTGATCGCGTCCATCACCAGGTGGTAGCGGGACGCCCGGTTGCGCACCGTCATGTCGAACGGTGTGGTGGTGGTGCCCTGCTCGATGAAGCCGCGCACCCGGAACCGGTCGGCGTCCGGCCGGCCGTGCACCAGCTGGTGGATGGCGCCCGGGTAGCCGTGGAACGAGAACACGACATCCACGTGGTCGGTGAACAGTTCCCGGAACATGGTCTCGCTCATGCCGTGCGGGTGGTCCTTCGGCCGCGGCAGGGTCATCAGGTTGACCACGTTGACCACCCGCACCTTGAGCTGCGGCAGCTTCTCCATCAGGATTCGGGCGGCCGCCACGGTTTCCATCGTCACCACGTCACCGGCGCAGGCCAGCACGATGTCCGGGTCGCTGCTGCCGTCGTCGGTGCCGGCCCACTCCCAGATGCCCGCGCCCTTCTTGCAATGCTCGATCGCCTGGTCCATGTCGAGCCACTGCAGCTGCGGCTGCTTGTCGATCACGATCAGGTTGATGTACGACTTCGACCGGAAGCAGTGGTCGGCCACCGAGAGCAGGGTGTTCGCGTCCGGCGGCAGGTAGACCCGGGCGACGTCGCCGCGCTGGGTGAGCACCACCTGGATCAGGCCGGGACCCTGGTGCGAGAACCCGTTGTGGTCGTTGCGCCAGGCGGTCGAGGTGAGCAGGATGTTCAGGCTCGGCACCTTGGCCCGCCAGGACAGATGCGAGGCCTCCTGCAGCCATTTGCCGTGCTGGACTGTCTGCGAGGCGCTGACCATGGCGAACGCCTCGTAGGTGGCGAACATGCCGTGCCGGCCGGTCAGGTTGTAGCCCTCCAGCCAGCCGTGGCAGTTGTGCTCGGAGAGCACCTCCATGACCCGCCCGTTACGGCTCAGCTTCACGTCGTCGTCGGTGACCGATTCCATGAAGCCGCGGTCGGAGACCTCGAAGACCGCGCCGAGCCGGTTGCTGTTGGTCTCGTCCGGGCAGAACAGCCGGAACCGGTCCGGGTTGCGGGTGTAGATGTCACGCATCAGCTCGCCCAGCTTGCGGGTCGACTCCGCCCTGCCGCACGCCGGCTTGTCCACGCCGATGGCGTAGTCCCGGAAGTCGGGCATGTCCAGGTCGCGAGTGAGCAGGCCGCCGTTGGCGTGCGGGGACGCGCTCATCCGCAGATCCCCGTCCGGCGCAAGAGCGCGGACCTGCTCGACCGGGGCCCCGGTGGCGTCGAACAGCTCCTCCGGCCGGTACGAGCGCAGCCACTTCTCGAGCTCACGCAGGTGATCCTCGTTGCCTTTCACCCCGGACAGCGGCACCTGGTGCGAGCGCCACGTGCCGGTCACCGTGATGCCGTCGATCTTCTCCGGCCCGGTCCAGCCTTTCGGCGTACGCATGACGATCAGCGGCCAGCGCGGCCGCTGGCCGTCCCACGCCCCGCCACGGGCAGCGTCCTGAATCTTCTGGATCTTGTCCCAGGCTTCGGCGAGCACCGCCGCGAACCGGTGGTGCATCCCCGGTAGGTCGGCTCCCTCAACCTCGAGCACCTCGTACCCGTGGCCCTCGAGGAGCTTGCGCACCTCGGCCGGGTCTTTGCGGGCCAGCACCGTCGGGCCGGCGATCTTCGCGCCGTTGAGGTGAAGGATCGGCAGGACCGCGCCGTCGTGCGCCGGGTTCAGGAAGGAGATGCCCTTCCAGGAACCCTCCAGGGGCCCGGTTTCGGCCTCGCCGTCACCGACCACCGCGATGGCGAGCAGGTCCGGGTTGTCCATCACCGCGCCGAAGGCGTGCACCAGCGCGTAGCCGAGCTCGCCGCCCTCGTGGATGGAGCCGGGGGTGGTCACCGAGACGTGGCTGGGGATGCCGCCGGGGCTGGAGAACTGCCGGAACAGCCGCAGCATGCCGCCCTCGTCGAGGCTCACCTTGGGGTAGACCTCGGAGTAGGTGCCCTCCAGGTAACCGGCGGCGACCAGGGCGGGGCCGCCGTGCCCCGGACCGGCCAGATAGATGGCCTGCTGGCCGGTCTGCTTGATCAGGCGCGACACGTGGGCGTAGATGAAGGACAGGCCGGGGCTGGTGCCCCAGTGCCCGAGCAGGCGTGGCTTGATGTGCTCGTTCTTGAGCGGCTCCCGCAGCAGCGGATTGCCCTGCAGATAGATCTGACCGATCGTCAGATAGTTGTTGGCCCGCCACCAGGCATCGAGGCCGGCGACTTCGGCGTCGTCCGGTGCGGCGAGCCGCCGCACGACTTCTTCATGGTCGATCCGGGTGGCCCGGTTGTCCGAAACGGCGGTCACAGATGTGGTCCTCTCGTTGCGATGGCACCTCGATCGAATGCTATTGACGCGCACGGTGGCTCGCAGCGAAAGGACGATTCCGTGGCCAGTGCCGTGCGGTCGTGTTCGCAGCTCAGGCTGTGCAGCGCCGAGATCTTGTGAGTGACACGCCGGGCGAGGCGAGTGTCCGATGATTTGCCGTCCTGTGTACGGCAGGCGGCGGGCCGCTGGCCATGGCGAGTCGATGGCCCCTGGGCCGGCTGTCCGAGATTGTCACTCCGGGGTCGCGGCCACGGAGGTCGCCGAGGCCACGGCCGTCGTGAACCACCTTCGCCGCAGTCGTTGCCCAAGTAGGAATACAGCGGCGCAGCGGGCGCACGCCGATCCCCTCACGCCGGAGTCAGTGACCGCTTCACCGTCCCCTTGGCGGATGCATCGGGCAGGGCTGGCCAGCGAGTCCTTGAAGGCCGCCGATCAGAGCGCGTGCGCGGCATGCCGGTGGGTCGGCCGTGCGGTACGCCATATCGGTGAATGGCGGCCGTGTTGCGCCGCCGAGGGACTTTCGGCCCTGAACAAGTACCGCCCCGCGCGGTCACTGTGAGCTGTGAAGGACGTCACCGCTGGTGTTCGCCGGAAGGTCCCTTTGCTGAGACCCGAGGTGGCGCCGGTTGCGGTTTCCGAACGAGGAGGGCGAGCAGGATGCGTCGCTCAGTTGCGGTTGGTGTCGGAGGAGCCGGCGGATGGAATGCCCTGGCGTGGGCCGTCGAGCAGGGCCATCAGTCCGGGGGCCGGCTGGTGTTGGTGCACGTCTGCCCGCCGGGATCAATGCTGGACCGCGGTGACGGTGAACCGACGGCTGCTGAGGTGGAACTGACGGATCCAGGGCTGGCTCGCGCTGTCACGGCCAGCCGCCGGAAACTGGGCGGTCGGCGGGTTGGGCTGACCATTCGTTCGGGAGACGCCTCGTCACGGCTCGTCGAGGCATCATCGGGGGCTGACCTGCTGGTCGTCGGCGCTGGCGGCAGGACCTCCCGCCGGGTCCTGCGCGGTGCACACTGCCCGACTGTCATCGTGCGCAACACAACGCCACAACCGCAGGAATCGTTCGCCGGCATGGTGGTCGTCGGCGTCGATGCCAGTGCCGCCGGTGGCGCCGCAGTCGACTTCGCCTTCGCTTTCGCGCAAGAGCATCGGCTGCCGCTCGCCGCGGTTCATGTTCTCACCCACCGCGAGCGGCAGCCGGAGGCAGCCGTACAGCGCCTGGCCGACGATGTCGTTGCTCGGCAACGCACCTACCCGGATGTGCCCGTCGTCTCAACGGTGTTGCACGGCAATGTCGCCGCCGCTCTGATCCAGGCCGGTGCAGGCGCTGCCCTGCTCGTGGTCGGCGACAAACGACGCGGGCCGCTCGGCCGGGTCCGCACCGGCGATGTCGTCGTGACCGTCGCTGACAAGGCCCCGTGCCCGGTCGCGGTGGTACCCGCCGATCAGCGATCCGGTGACCCGCTATGAGCGCCCACGATCGGTGCTGGATCACCGGTCGGCCCGTGGGGAGGTGAGCGGCCAAACCGCCTCGACAGCGTCGGCCAGAGGAACGAACCCGCAAGCAACGCGGCAGCACGAGCTTTCACCCAGACGTGGTCGCAACGGGGAAGGCCGGCTCGACCAGAACCGTCAGGACCTGCAAACCCGTGACGTGGAAGGCAACGAACATGATCCCGGACCCGTCCAGCATGCTGACCAACGCCGCCGTCTTCGCCGCGCGGGCACCGTCGCTGCACAACACCCAACCTTGGCACTGGCACGTCCATCACAACACCCTCGAACTGTCGCTGGACACCCGACGGGTGCTGCCGGCCACGGACCCGGACGCCCGGCTCGCCATCCTCAGTTGCGGCGCAGCCCTGCACCATGCCGTGATCCGGCTCGCCGCCGACGGACAGGCCGTGACCGTGCAGCGCCAACCCGACACCGCCGATCCGACCCTGCTGGCCCGGGTGCGGGTAACTGGCACCATGCTTGCCGACCAGGATGCGGTGGCGCTGGCAGAACAGGTGCCACACCGCAGAACCGATCGCCGTACTGCTACGGCCGCCCCGGTCGATCTCGACTTGGTCCGGCGGATCCGGGAAGCGGTCAAAAGCCACGGATGCGGCCTCATCCCGTTGTCACCGCGGCAACTGGTCACGCTCGCGGAGGCGGTCGAGGCCGCCCACCACGTCGAAGCCCTCGACCCGCAATGGCAGGTGGAAGTAGCAGGCTGGGTCGGTGGGAACCGTCCCGACGGGACCGGCATCCCCACCACTGCACTGCCAGAGGATCCCTACCTGCTGACCGCGCCGGCCCGGGCCTTGCGCCGGGCCGGGGCCGCTCTCATCGCGGACTCGCAGCAGCGGGCGGCGGTGTTCACCGTCCTGCACGGACCCGACGATCTCCCGCAGACCTGGCTGCGAGCCGGGGAAGCGCTGTCCGCGGGCTGGCTGACCGCGACCAGCACCCAGATCGCGGTCCTGCCGCTGAGCATCGTCGCCGAGGTGGCCACCACCCGCGACCGCATCCGCGCCGCCTTGAACTTCACCAGCCACCCGTTCCTGGTGCTGCGGCTGGCCGCAGCGGGCAGCAGCATCGCGCCCTCGGCCACCCCACGGCTGCCGGCAGCGGCAGTCATCACCCGATCCTGAACCGTGCGGACGGATGTAGCCGACAGCAGCACGACGGGTCAGTGCGTGTGCCGGTTGGTCAGCACCCAGACGAACTCGTCGTACTGCAGCCCTACGTCCGAGAGCGCCTCCTGCAGCGCCCGTGAGCCGGCAGCGACAGCCGCATCGCCCGTAGAATGGCGTCGTTCCTGCTCCAGGATCTTCTGGTAGAGGATGTGGATCTCGCCGACCGCCTCCCGCGACGGCAGCCGCCGGTTGGAGTGATAGCCGACAACGTTGCGGTCCGCGTCGTACGACGGAGTGATGTGTGCGAAGACCCAGTAGTGGGCGCCGTCCGCGGCCAGGTTCAGGACGTAGGCGAAGATCTCCTGCCGCTGCTTGAGCGTGTCCCACATCAACTTGAACACCGCCCGCGGCATGTCCGGATGCCGGATGATGTTGTGCGGCTGCCCGACGGCTCTTGCCTCAGCCAGCGCCGCGACGCGCAGGAAGACGTCGTTGCAGTAGGTGATGACACCTCTCGGGTCCGTCTTAGTGACGATGAGTTCATCCTCGCGGAAAGTCCGCTCGATACCAGTCGGCTGGACCCGCACTGCCCTCATACGGGCATCTTCTCCCAGCGCGCCGCGATGTACCTCCTGATCGCCGGCGAAGCTGAGGTGGCCGCGACGGGGAAATGGTGCTACCGGTCGGCCGCTACCCCACCTCACCTGGTGACCCCGCGGTGAACACAAGAGCAAGAACCGTGTGCCCGGTCATCGGAGTCGACGGGGATTGGGTGTGGTGGCCAGCACGTCGTTGACCTCGGCGCGTAGTGACCGAGGAGCGAATGGTTTTGTGATCCAGCGGGTGAACAGGCCGTCAGGGACTGTCGACTTGGTGGCGGCGGCGGTGACCAGGATGGCAGGAACGTCGTTACGGCTGGGGCTCTTCCGTAGTTGTCGCACCAGGTCGGCGCCGGTCATGTCCGGCATATGGAAATCGGTGATGACCAGGTCGAGGTCGCGGCTGGCAGCGTGGGCGAGCGCCGGTGTCGGCCCGGATGCGGCGAGAACCTCATGGTCGGCGCCCTGCAGAACGAACACGATCAGATCCAAAATGTCGGGGTCGTCGTCGACGACCAGGATCACCGCCATGGCACCGTCCATCCGCCTGTCGTTTCGAGGGATGGTCACAGACTGTCCGGTGGTTGAGTGCAAGCCGGGTTTGGTCGCGGTGCGAACCGGTTGCATGTCTTGTGCACGGTCCAACCGGTGACGGACCGCCTCGACGTGGTCGGTAGGGGTCCCGGCAGGGCGGGTCCAAAGTCCCTGTTCGCGCGGGTTGCGCCCAGGGAACCTGATGAGGCAGACCTTCAGGCCGTTCCTCGCGATGCGGCCGGTCTGTGGACAGCAGCGATGGGCACGGGCTGCCCGTCGCTTACCGACGTCGAAACAGCGGAGAGTTCCATGAGCAGTTCGTCGGCCCGCCTCACACGGGACCCTCACCCGAACGGCCGTCCGGGGTTGATGCTGACACTGGCCACGGTCGGGTTCGCGGTGAACTTCTGGGCATGGGCGCTGCTCAGCCCGCTCGCCGTCCGGTTCACGGCCGCTCTGAATCTCAGCCCGTTCCAGCAGGCGTTGCTGGTGGCCGTACCGGTGGTGGTCGGCTCGGTCGGCCGGATCCCGGTCGGGGCGCTGACTGACAAGTTCGGTGGCCGGCTCATGTTTCCGCTGGTGTCGCTCGCCACCATCGTGCCGGTGCTGTACCTCGGCTTGCTCGGGCACGGCTCCCTGGCAGCGCTGCTGATCGGTGGGTTCTTCCTCGGCATCGGCGGCACCGCGTTCGCGGTCGGTGTCCCGTTCGTCAGCGCCTGGTT
Source organism: Actinoplanes sp. NBC_00393 (assembly GCF_036053395.1). NCBI lineage: Bacteria > Bacillati > Actinomycetota > Actinomycetes > Micromonosporales > Micromonosporaceae > Actinoplanes > Actinoplanes sp. NBC_00393. The sequence continues at coordinate 9,636,739 of NZ_CP107942.1, forward strand.
CCCGCCGCAGCGGCGCGGCTTCGCCGTCGGTGTGTTCGGTGCCGGCATGGGTGGCACCGCGATCAGCGCGCTGACCACCGTCAAGCTGGTCGACGCCGGCAGCACCGCGACCCCGTTTCTGATCACCGCTGCGGTGCTCGCCGTCTACGCGGTCGTCGCCTGGCTCGTCATGCGTGACGCCCCGGACCGGCCGGTGCCGACCGCCCCGCTCGCCGCCCGGCTTGGCGCGACGCTACGGCTGCGGATTACCTGGCAGGCGTCGGCCTTGTATGCGGTCGCGTTCGGCGGCTACGTCGCGTTCTCCGTCTACCTGCCCGCCTATCTGAAGACCGCGTACGGGCTGGCCCAGGCCGACGCCGCCAACCGGATGGCCGGGTTCGTCGTCCTCGCGGTGATCATGCGCCCCGTCGGCGGGTGGCTGTCCGACAAGGTCGCCCCAAGCCGGGTGCTGGCCGCCAGCCTGGGCGTGGTCCTCGTCGGTGCGGCCGTGCAAGCGTTCACCCCGGGCCTGGCACCGGTCGGCACGATCGCGTTCCTTTCCATGGCCGCCGCGCTCGGTGCCGGCAGCGGTGCCACGTTCGCCCTGGTCGCACAGGTCGCTCCGGCCAACCAGGTCGGCTCGGTCACCGGCATCGTCGGCGCGGCCGGCGGACTCGGCGGGTTCGTGCCGCCGCTGGTGATGGGAGCAATCTACGGCAGTTTCGAGTCGTACGCCCTCGGCCTGGCCCTGCTCGCCGTGGTCGCCCTGGCCGCCCTGCTGCTCGACATCCTGTCGGTCGCCCGCAGCGCCGGCCGCGAGACCGCACGAGGCGGGGAAGTCGTTCATGTGTGAGTACTGCGGCTGCCAGGAGGTCACCGCGATCGGTGACCTGACCCGTGAACACGACGAGGTCGTTGCCCTGATGAGTGACGTGCGTACGGCACACGCCGCTGGCGACGTCGACGGCATGGCGGTGCTGGCCCGCCGGATCAGCGAGATCCTCAGCCCGCACACTGCCGTGGAGGAAGAGGGACTTTTCCCTCTGCTGGCCCCCGACTTCCCCGATCAGGTGGACGCGTTGCGGACCGAGCACCGCCACGTCGAGGCCGTTCTCGGCGCCGCCGCCACCGCAACGCCGGCCGACCCGGACCGGCCAGCTGCGTTCATGGATGTGCTGTCGGAGTTGCGGGCGCACATCCTCAAGGAACAGGACGGTGTGTTCCCGGCCGCGTTGACCACGCTCGACGGTGCCGACTGGGACGCCGTCGACGCCGTCCGTGCCCGCGTCGGCAGCGGTCTGCATCACGACGCCACCGCCTGAGCGAGCAGAAGACGTTGCCGCCCGCACCGCGGGCGGCTACGTCGCTTTCAGCTGTCAGTCGGTGTCGGCCTGCCACAAGTCCGGGCCGAACACTTCGTATTGAATGTCACGCACACCGACACCTCGTTCGAGCAACGCTCCACGAATCGCCTGCATGAAAGCGATCGGCCCGCACAGGTAGTAGACCGCGTTCTGCGGCAACTCCACCCCGCTCAGGTCCATCATGCCGGCGTGCGCGGCGGCGACGGGAAGCTCACTGCCGCTCCCGTCCTCGTACCAGACGTGTAACGCCGAGCCGGGCAGCCGGGCGAGATCGCCGACAAGCTGCTGCCGCAGCGGGAACGACGCTTCGTTGGCGTCGGCGTGCAGCAGCGTCACGTTCAGGTGCGAACCGGCCGCGACCAGGTGCGAGATCATCCCGGCCATCGGGGTGACCCCGATCCCGGCGCTGACGAAGACCACCGGCCGGCCGCCGTCGTCGAGGACGACATCGCCGTACGGCACGCTCATGGTTAGTTCGTCGCCGACCTGAACCCGGTCGTGCAGGAACGTCGACACCTCCCCGTCGGGTTTCCCGCCGCCGTGCACCCGCTTGACCGCGAAGTAGCGGTGCTCGCCGTCGTCGGCGCGGGTCAGGCTGAACTGGCGCGGCTGACGCACGCCGTCCGGCATCAGCGCGTTGACGGTGATGTACTGGCCGGGCAGCGACGTCTTCACCGGCCGGTCGTCGACCCGGCGCATCACGAACACGGTGACGTCGTCGGTTTCCCGGATCTTCTCGGAGACCGCCCACTGCCGCCACACCCGTTCCGCGGTGACCCCGCGGGCGCTGTACAGGCCGCGCTCCTGATGGATCAGCGCGTACGCCATCAGCCAATAGACTTCGTCCCACGCGGCTGCGACCTCCGGGGTGACCGCGTCACCGAGCACGTCACCGATCGCCCACATCAGGTTGTCCCGCACGATCTGATACTGGTCGGGGCGGATGCCCAGCGACGCATGCTTGTGCGCAATCCGGGTTAGCAACCGCTCCGGCAACTGCTGCGGGCTCTTCACCAACGCAGTGGCGAACACCGCCACCGACCCGGCCAGGGCCTTCGGCTGGCTGCCCTCAGCCTGGTTCCCGCGGTTGAACATCCCGTCCTGTAAATCCGGGTGCTCGGCGAACATGTGGGCGTAGAACCGGTTCGCGATCTCCTCGATGTGTTCGCCGACAACCGGCAGCGTGGCCTCGACAATCGGCCGGGCCTTGTCCGACAGCACAGTGACCTCCCGGTGAAAGACGGCACCCTGATGTCTGGACGCGGCAGTCCAGATTCAGGGCAGTTGATGAGTACCCCGAGTGGCATCGGCCACTCTCCCGCGGCGCTACCTCCCCGCAGGGACGGATCTTTCCGAGACTAACCACGTTCCGCCGGACAACCGCCGGAGATCAGCCAACGCGCCCCGACATTTCGCTGCCGCTGATATATATTGCCCCGCCGCATGTTCGAGCTCAGGCCGAGCTCAACCAACGGGGAACGAGCGACCTTCTTGAGAGATCGGTGTGCCCGACGGCAGTGTCCGGAGCGTTCACAGCATTCGGCGGCCGTGCCTGACCCTGGCAGGACCAGAACATGCACACCCCGATCGGCATCGCCGAACGGCTCACTGCCTCCGTGCGCTGGACGAGGAGCGAACCGCATCGAGGGCGCCGCAGGCCCGGACAACCCGCATGGTGAACGCTTCGGAGTGACCTTACCGACGACGTGAAACTGCCAGCAGCGCCATGTCATCCTCCGGCTGGCGTGGGGCGGCCGCCATGATGGCCGAGCACACGCCCTCCGCGGTGTCCGCGCAGGCGGCGGCCAGCAAGCCTCGGATACCCACGTCGATAGGTTGATCGCGGCGTTCCACCAGACCGTCCGTGTAGCAGACCAGCGTACCGGCGGAGGGAAATGCCATCGTGACGCTGCGGCGGTCGAGCCGCAGCTCGCCGGTACCAAGGGGAGGATCGACCGGGATATCGGTGAGCTCCACAGCGTGCCCGCCGGCGCACAGTATCGGGCGCAAGTGACCAGCCGAGGAGATACGTACGGCCGCCCGTTCAGGAGAGATCATCAGATAGAGACAGGTGGCGAAACGATCGTTCTCGAAATGGTGCACCTCGCGATCGAGAAAGGACAATGCAGCGGCAGGATCCGCGCACAGCAGCGAATACGAACGCAGTGCGCTGCGGGCACGCCCCATCGCGACCGCGGCAGATGGCCCGCGACCGCAGACATCACCCATGACCACCCCGAGCCATCCCGATGGCAGTGGAAAAGCGTCGTACCAGTCTCCACCGACACCGGAATCGTCGACCGGCACGTAACGGGCGGCAAGTTCGAGACCCGCTACGGTCGGCAGCCCCGCGGGTATCAGGCTCCGGCTCAACGTGGATACGGCGATCCGCTCACGCGCGTACTCGCTCAGACGCCTCACCTCACTCAGCCGATCAGCTGCGGATTGGAGCATCTGCACATCCTCGGCGGTGAAGTCCCGCCGCGTCAGCGTGCCTACATGCAGAACCCCGACGAGTTGCTCATCTGTAATGACGGGTGCGCCAAGGAGAGATCGGAGACCTCGCTCGATCAAAACCGGATTAACAACATTGGCGGAGTTGACATTGTTGATAGTGATCAACTGACGGCTTTTTGCGATCTGGCCGGCAAAGCCGCGCCCGTACGAAATGCGGATTCCATGGAGGAGTTCTTCTTCCAGGCCTCTGGCCGCGACAGGAATGAGCTGGCCAGCAGTCTCGTCGAACAGTAGGAATGTCGCGGTGTCGGCGCTGAGAAGCTTCCGGATCTCGTCGAGTAGTTCGTCGAGTGGGTTCGCAGATTGAATCCGAGACAACGCGGCACAGGTGGAATCCGCGAATCTGCGGAGTCGTTCACTGCGCTGCATGTTGGCTGCTGCCACACGCGAAGCGTATGCGTCGGCGCATCAGACGTCAGTCTGGTGCCTCCTTAGGGTGCCGCAATGCTGCCGCCCACCGGGCAGACTCATGCCGAGGATCAGGGCGGTCGGTATGGCTGGATGACGCCGTTCCCCTGGCGACGCGGGATGCCGGGCGGCGAATGTTTGCACCTGGACGGTCCGGCACCGTGCCGGACCGGTGTGGGACGGCCGGCTGGATGGTGCCGAAGCTTTCAGGCGGCGTGGGCGCTGTTTTGGTCCGGCGCGGCGCCGCCAGGTCGTACGGTTGGCGACATGCCTGCCGAGCCTGGCCCACTACTCGCCGGCCTCGTATCCCGGCTCGACTCGACCTTGTTAGTGCTGCGGACGAGGGTGTGCCGGCTGGCCGAGGGCGGAGTGCCGCCGATTGAGCTGGTGGCTGTCCATGCCGCGCTTGATCAGATGCAAGCAGCAGTGGCGCAGCTGCGGTGTCGCGCCGCCGACCTGTTGACTGCGGCAGCGGATGACGGCTCGGGGCAAAGCGATGACCTCTCGGCCGAACCTACCGTCGGGAGACGGGCGCTCAAGCCGTGGACACACCTCGGCAGCGAGGTGCCTGATCACGGCCCGACGACAAACCGGCGCGGGTCTTATGACGGGTTCGGCGGGTGGAAGTCCGGTCCGCACGGTCACGACCGACGGTGAGCGTGGTAGAGGCCAGCCGGCTCAGCCGGCAAGTGCCTGATGGACCGCGGTCAGCAGTTCCCGCCGGGTGAACGGCTTCTCCAGCAGCGTGTTCGCCGGGTCGAGGGTGCCGTGAGTGGCCAGGAACGGGGTGGCGTACCCGGACATGAACAGCACCTTAGTGCCGGCACGCTTCGCGGTGACGCGTTCGGCAAGCGCGGTACCGAGCATGGTGGGCATCACCACATCGGTCAACAAAAGGTCGATTGAGCCGGGATGCCGGTCGGCCAACTCGACCGCGGCGGCGGCGTCATTCGGGGCCAGTACCTGGTATCCGCTGGTGTCCAGCAAGCGGCGGCACACCTGCCGCAGACTGGGTTCATCCTCGACCAGCAACACCGTCTCTCCGTGCCCGGCAAGCTGATCCAGCCTGGGCTCCGCGGGGCGTGCGGTCGTCGGCCGTTGATCAGTTACCGGCAGCAGAATGCTGAAGGTGGTTCCCACACCCTCCTCGGAGCAGACCGTGACGGTTCCGGCGGCACCGGTCACGATCCCGTACACCATTGCCAGGCCCAAGCCGGTGCCTTGACCCGGTGCCTTCGTGGTGAAGAACGGTTCGAAGATCCGGTCGACGACCTCGCGGGGCATGCCGGTGCCGGTGTCGCTGACCCGCAACCGCGCATACTCACCCGGTTTGATCGCCGGGCCGTGTGTGACGTGGTCGCCGTCGACCATGACGCTGTCGGTCTCGATACTCAGGGTGCCGCCACCCGGCATGGCGTCGCGGGCGTTGACGGCCAGGTTGACCAGAACCTGTTCGAGCTGTCCCGGATCGGCCATGATCGGTCCGCAGTCACCGCCGCAGGTGATGGACAGGGTGATGTGCTCGCCGATCGAGCGGCGCAGCATGTCCTCCACGCCGTGCACGACGGTGGCCCAGTCGACGGCCTGCGGCCGCACGACCTCCTGGCGGGCGAAGGCCAGTAACTGCCGGGTCAGGTCACCGCCGCGGCGGGCGGCTCGCATGATCTGCTGCGCGTCCTGACGGACCTCAGCCCACATCTCCGGTCCGTCCCCGGCCGGATGCTGTTCGTCGGCGCTGTCCGAGATGAATGCCGCATAGTTGACGATCACGGCGAGAAGATTGTTGAAGTCGTGGGCGACACCACCGGCCAGCTGACCCAGGCTCTCCATCCGTTGGGTGCGCAGCAGCTGGGCTTGCAGTGCCGCCCGGTCGGCTTCCTCCCGCAGCCGGACCCGTTCGGCCTCGGCGCGTAGCCTGTCGCTGATGTCGCGAACCGCCGCGGATACGATCAGTCCGCTGTCGGTACGCAAACCGCTCAGGCTGATCTCAGTGGGAAACACCACGCCGTCCTTGCGGCGCGCCCGTAGCGGTTCACCGCCGCCCATGGCCCGGTGCACCGCGTTGGCGAAGTACCGCTCTCGCATTTCACGGTGTGCCTGCGCGAGGTCGTCCGGAACGAGGACCTCGATCGGTTGGCCGATCAACTCGTCCCGGCCGTAACCGAACAGCCGCTCGGCCTGCCCGTTGACGAACACGATCCGCCCGTGCCGATCCGCACCGACCATCGGGTCCGGCGCCGCATCGACCAGTTGCCGAAACAGCGAGTCGTCCGGCACCAGGTGCTTGTCGTCGGCTGTAGTCACCGGTCCGCTCCGTCCCAGTAGCGGCGGAGTCTGCCGTGCGGCGGCCAGAGCTGTCCCGGCGGTGCGCTGGTAGCGCCGACCGGACGAAGGACCGCGCTGGTACCCAACAACGTGGCCACCCCCTTTCGCGTCGACCCGGTGTTCTTCGTACCGCATCGTCGGACGAGCGACTGCCACATACGCAAACCCGCACCGCCTCGACGGCGCCGTGTCCAATGCGAGAGGGTGTGCCGGCCGCACACCAGAAGCGGTAGGACATGCTACAAAGCCTGGTGGGTCCCGCGGCCTGGGCCGTGGGTTGATGCGGCGGGGATGATCATCGCGAACCGCCGTACCCGATGGCCTGACCTGGTCGCTGTGAGGAGAGAAGTCACCGCTGCACCACGATAGGACTGGCGTTCTCGGATCAAATCTATGCCTGGCGTCCGCGGATCGACGCTCTGTCACCTCGCTGGCCGGCGGCCGTGACCGGCTCCTTTGCGCAAGGCCGGACCAGGGCCTCCTGCTGACGTGAGTCGGCCCCTTCGATCGGAACCCGGGAGTGTCTTCGGTGCTGCGCTGTCACGGGCAGGCGAAGGGAACCTGACCGTCCTCATGTCCGCTGTGCAGGGCCTTGTCGACGCAGCCGACGAGCTCCCGCGGCTCGAACGGCTTACGCAGAAACCCGGTCGCCTGCGCGTCTTCCGGTAGGGAGTCACCCGGCATCAGGCTGTCGCTGGCGAACACGACCGGCAGATTGTTCGTCGTCGGATCGGCTCGCAGCGCCTGACACAACTCGACGCCGGTCATTGCCGGCATGTCGATATCGCTTACCACCACGTCGGGAACATGTTCCCGGATCGCTTGGAGGCCTGCGCCGCCGTCGGCGGCCAGAACCACTGTGTGCCCGGCCCTGCGGAGCACCCTGCCGATGATTTCGCGGATGTCACTTCGTCTTCTGCCACGACAACAGTGCCATTATTTGCCGGCTCACCCGTTCTGGGCCGTCCGAGTGGCGCGCATAATCCGCCGATCGAGTGCAGCCCGGAGGCCTCCGCCGCCGATGAAGTGCGGCTGGCAGGCATCGCAGCTGTGCCGCCCGACTGCGGGTGGCCGTGTTGCAGAGCGTCGCGTGCGCAGCAGCGAGCGACAGCCGCTGACCGGCCACAGGGGTGTGGCGCTTACCGCGGTGCGCAGCCGAACACGTCGGCCAGGCCGGTGACTTCGAGTTGGCGGCGAACGAGACCACTGCTGCGCTCGACGGTGACCGTGGTACCAGCCTGCCGCGCGGGGCGGTGACCACGCCTATCGCCGGCGTGTGCCGGCGGAAGTTTCGGCCGCGTTGGCGATCTACTGCGCTTTCAACGTGTCCCACAGCCCGACGATCTCCAGGATCCGGCGCACACCGGGCTGCGGATTGGCGATCCGCAACCGTATTCCGCGCGAGGCGGCCGCACAGTATCCCTCGTCAAACGCCGCGAGGCCGGATGAATCACAGAACGTGACTTCCGCGAGGTCCACGACGACGTCACGGACACCGTCGGCGCTGACCGCCTCGTTGACGGCCTGCTGGACGTCATCCACGGTCGCCATGTCGATCTCTCCGTACACCCAGATGTGGATCACGCCTGCTGATGTGCGGCCGCTGGTGACATTCATCGATGTTCCGCTCCGTCATGCCGGTCAGGCCGGATCAGCGTAGCCGCCCGTCCGGGCATGTGGCATGCCGTTGTCGCGGATACCCGACACGGCCCTGGGAGCTGTTGATCACCGGCCCGGCAGTGCAGGCGGACGTCGGCGAACGCCCGCCGGGGGCCGAAAGGCCCGACGCGGAGGTCTGCCGGTCCTGCCCCGGCGGGCCGCGCGGGTTCTACCGTCAAAGTGACGAGGAGGACGTGATGCGAGTCTGGACAGTCGGTGACGTGATGACGACGGCGGTGGTGACCGTCGACCCGAGCGCTTCCTATCGTGCCGTCGTCGATCTGCTGGTCGAAAGGCGGATCAGCGCGGTGCCGGTCGTGGACGAGGCCCTGCAGGTTGCCGGCGTGGTATCCGAAGCCGACCTGCTACGCAAGATTGAATATGCGGGAGATGAGAAGCCGCGGCTGTTCGAGGGCCGCCGGCGGCGCGGTGAACGGGCGAAGGCCACGGTGGGCACCGCCGCGGATCTGATGAGCGCCCCACCGGTGGTAGCCCGCGCCGACATGTCGATCGCGGCCGCGGCCCGGCTGATGGACGCCGAGCATGTCAAGCGCCTGCCGGTCGTTGACGACCTCGGCCGGCTGATCGGGATCGTCGCGCGCAGCGACCTGCTGAAGGCGCATCTGCGCCCGGACGACCAAATCCGCGAGGACGTGGTCGACGGCATGCTGGCCGCCTACTTCGCAGACGGCGTCGACGATGTCGACGCACAGGTGAGTGGTGGCGTCGTGACGCTCACCGGAAGGGTGGACCTGGCCTCGACCGCTGAGTCGGCCGGTCACGTCACCCGGCAGGTGCCCGGTGTGGTGACCGTGGTCAACGCGATTACCTGGGTTGTGGACGACCGGCAGACGGTGACCGGCCTCGGATACGGCGTCGCCTGAACATCGCCGGACCGGCCTATCGTCCGGCCATTTGAGAGAGTAGGTGCGTCATGTCGTCGTTGAATGTCTACGACCAGCTGGCCATGCACGACTTCGCCGCCGACCTGCCCGCCGACTGGCTGCACCGGTGGGCGGAGTATGGCCGGCCGGTGTTTCACCCCAGCCAGCACCGCCTGTTCTCCGCAGGCGACCCGGCGAACAAGTTCTGGCTGATCAACTCCGGCGCGGTTGTGCTGGACTTCGCGGTGCCGGGCCGTGGCGACATCGTCATCGAGCGGCTGCGGCACGGCTCGGTCGTCGGCTGGTCCTGGCTGATCCCGCCCTACCGGTGGCGGTTCGGGGCCGTGGCCGCCGAAAACGTCCACGCCATCGAGTTCGACGCCGCCCGGGTACGCGACATGATCGCCGACGACCCGCAGCTCGGCCGTGACCTCAACGCCCGCTTCCTAGCGGTGCTCGCCGACCGGCTGCACCACGCCCGCGCCCGGCTCGCCGAACTGTACGCCTACCCGGACGCCGATCCGGGACAGCTCCGCTGACCCGGTCGCCCTGGTGCCAGGGCGACAGCTGACTGAAAGGGAGCGCGGCGATGACGACACCACTGGACGAGCAAACTCTCGCTCGCTGCGTGCAGACCGCCGCGCTCGCACCGTCGCTGCACAACAGCCAACCATGGCGCTTCCGGATCGCCGACGGCACCGTCGACGTGTTCGCCGACCGCAACAGGCAACTGGAGGTTCTCGACCCGGCAGGCCGGGAACTGCTGATCAGCGTCGGCGCGGCCGTGTTCACCCTGCGCCTCGCCGTCGGCGCGCAGGGCCGGATACCGCTGCTCACCGTGTTGCCCGACCCGGAGCTGCCCGATCTCGTCGCCCGGATCCGGACTGGCCGTGCCACGACGCCGTCGGCGCAGGTCAATGCCCTGGCCGCCGCGATCACCGCCCGGCACACCAACCGGCGCCCGTTCGCCGACGCCGTCGTGCCCGCCGACAGTATGGAGCAACTGTCCGTCGCCGCCGCCCAGGAAGGCGCCGTACTCACCCGGGCGAGCGCGGTCAGCCGCGACACGATCATCGGCCTCGGCCAGGCAGCCGAGGCCCGGCTCCGGGCCCGCGGCAGCTACCGCGCCGAACTCGGCCGATGGACCCAGCCCCGCACGCACCGGCGCGACGGTATCCCACCTACCGCCTACGGGCCGTGGGACGCTATGGAACACATGCCGCTGCGCGACTTCGGACTGGTGCACCGGCAACCGTCGCGCCCCACCGAACGGTTCGAGGCCCACCCGACCATCGCGGTGCTCGCCACCGACGGCGACGCCCCGCCGGACTGGATCCGGGCCGGACAAGCGCTGCAACGAGTCCTGCTGACCGCGACCTGCCTGCACCTGGCCACCACCCCGATCAGCCAACCCGTCGAAATCCCCGCGGTGCGTGAAATGCTCACCGACACCTCCAGCAACCGGTGGGCGCAGATGATCATCCGGCTCGGCTACGCGGAACCGGCCGCGGCGACACCCCGCCGCACCCTCGACGACATCCTCGAAAGGCTGCAGCCGTGACAATGACCCGACGTTGGCGGCGATGGATGTACCGCGACGGCCGCCCCAACCGGCTGGCCCGGCTGCTGAACCGGCTCTCGGCCGTACAGTTCAGCACCGGTTTCCTGGCCCCGACCGGCTGGGTCACGCTGGAGGTGACCGGCCGAGTCAGCGGACGCCCGGTCGTATTCCCGCTGGTCGTCGCCGACTATGAAGACGAACGGTATCTGGTGTCGATGCTGGGGGAGAACGCGAACTGGGTGGCGAACGTGCGCGCCGCGAACGGCGAGGCGATCCTGCGGCACGGCCGAGCCCGTCCAGTTCGGCTCGTCGATGTGCCGGTCGCCGAACGGGCCCCGATCCTGCGCCGATACCTGGACGTCGCGCCAGGCGCACGTGCCCACCTGCCAGTCGACCGGACAGAGCCAGTGGAGCAGTTTGAACGGATCGCCGCGAACTATCCGGTCTTCCGCATCTCGGCGCAGACCGAGCACTGACGATCGTCCCCGGCGAGATCGGCGACCTCGGACAGCAATCCCGACGCAGGGCACAAAAGATTGCGGCGAGCCCGCCCAGCGCTGGACGTGCCGGGCGCGAATCCGTATCGGCCGAGGCGGCGATTGGCAGGTCCTTGCCGCGCGGTTCACGCCGCCACGCCCGGCGCACCTACGCCTTCTCCCTCAACAGCCTGCGGTTCTCCTGCAGCATGTCGCTGGCCGGCCGATCAACGCGTTCGCCGGCATCGGCCTACCGGATTTAGCTGCGCAGCGCTTCCGGATGGGCGTTGAGCTGTTCCGCGTACCGCTGGATCTTGGGCCCCGGGCTGCACGAAATGGATTCCCGCACATTTAGGCGGATATGAAAGCGGACCGGGTCGCCGGCGCAGACGAGAGGCAAGAGGTGGCGACCGCTGTCAGGTGCTCTGCCTTGGTATCGACACCACGCCGGTCAGGGACTCTGGCTACCAGAGGTGTGGGAGGAGTGCGGTGCCGCCGCGCCCTGTTTTCCGTGAGGTGGGTATCCACGGTGGAGTTGAGGTCGGCCATGAACACTTGGAACTGTTCCAGAAGCTAGGGCGGCGGGTAGTGCGCCATGGCAGTGTCGAGGCGGTAGGCGAGCGGGCCGAAGAACTCGTCCGCCCGCCCCTGGATGCGCTCGCCGCTACGCAGAGTGATGTTGCGCCGGTCGGAGTGCTCGCGGGCACGGATGATGTGCCCTTCCGATTCGAGACGATTCAGCAATGCGGTGGTGGCTGGCGTGGACAGGGGGATCCGCTCGCTCAATCAGAGCGAGTCCGTATGCGACCTGTGCAAGAGAACCGGGCTGAGGCTGCCGCCAACTCGGTGGCCCGCCCACCAGCCCGACCAGGAAACGACAATGGCGTGCTTCCCGGCCGCATTCCACGAAACGCCATTTGATGTTCCGGGAGCCGTCCGGCGCCCAGCTCAGCCCGTGGCTGTCGAGCGTTCGGTATCAGTGCCTGCTGGCAATCACATCACAGAGTTCGGCGATGAGGCGGCGAGGCGACACGGGCTTCGGCAGGTACCGGTCAGCTCCGGCGTGGAGTCCGGCCTCCACGTCGTACTGATGGACGCCGGCGGAGTACATGAGGACGGCGGTGTTGTTGATTTCGGGTGTGCTGCGGACGAGCCGACACAGGTCGATGCCGTTCATGTCGGGCATCCGTACGTCGGTGATCAGGCCGACCGGTTGAGCGTTGGCGAGGATGCGAGCGGCGGTTCTGCCGTCACGGGCACCTACGGTCTGATACCCGGCGGACTCCAGCGCGATCGTCAGCAGTTCACGGATGTCCCGGTCGTCCTCGGCGACGAGCACCAGGTCCTTCTTCATCGCGATACCCTTTCTGTCGGCTGCGCCCTGACCATCGGCCGGTGCAGGCTGCCGTTCAGTTGCCTGCCGTTGCATCTGCGGAGCGAGCCGAGAAGCCGCTGCCAGAGCTTCCCAGGTCACGCGGCCGCCGCGGCCAGTCCGCCTGCCGCACCGAGAGAGCTGCTGTAGCGGCCCGGATCGATGACGGTTCGTTGCCCGCATGACGGCAAGCAGATTCGCGCGTGCGCTCAACGCAGGGACAATGTCTGTCCATCCCACGCCGCCGGGAATCGGCCTTCTGTGCTGACCGTATCGCAGTGCTGCTGTCGGCCAAGGCTTCACGAACTGGTCCTGGCCGCCGCGGGCGGGGCCGCGACGAGGCCTCCATACCAACCCGCGTGGCCGGGCTGTCGGTGCTGACGCATCAGCAGAGCGGGGCCGCGATGCGAACCGGCACCAGTTGAGCCTGCCCACGTCCGCTACCGACCGGCACGGGCGAGGGCCACTCTTGCTGGCCTGCCATCAACCCGCTCTCGTCGTGCACCGGACGGGAACCAGGCCGCCGAGACGATGGTCAGCCGAGCCTCAACCCGTCGTCGCAAGGACACCACCATGACCGAGCTACCGGCCACCGCCACGCCGGCGACCAAGACCGACCAGCCCCGCCCCGCACGGCCCTGGCAGCAAGCCGGACACCCTCTGGTGCGGGTAGAGGCCACCGCGGACACGATCTACCCGTACGCGCTGCAGATTGGCGACCACGCCACGACCCGGATACCGATGACTGCAGCCGCCCTGCGGTCGCTGCGGGATGCGCTGACCGCGCTGCTCGCCCACACGACGCCGGCGGCCGCGGAGGACTTTGTCAATGATTGGGCCACGGCACACGGAGCCATGGTCGTGACCAGCCCACAAATCGCCGACGTGGACGTCCCGGACGCACCTTCTCTGGCGGTGCCGTCGCGCGTGTACGTGATGGCAGCCTGACCGTGCAATCCTCGGCTCGCTCAGGTCCAGGTCGCAGGTGGAACGGGAACGGGACGAAAGTCCCTGGCCGCACCGCCCCATTCGGCGTGATCATCAAATCCTGATCTTTCGCCTACCCGGATCTGCTCAAACGGTCGGCAGGCCGGGCCGAGATACCGGCCGACCGATATCCACTCCAGGTCCGCAGCCGCTCAACTGGGGCTGCGGCCCACTTCACGACTGCGGACGGAAGGCGGCCCCGACGTGAGTACATCGACTGAAGAACGCCCCGCGACACCAGCACCCACCACATCCACAGGCCCTCCCCGCCGCTACGCCACCCCTACCGGTGCGCCATGCCCATACACCGTGCGCGCCGACGGGTCGGTCGACGGCGACGGCGACTGCCGCGGCTGCGGAACGTGCCTGCTCGGCGCTGGCTGGGAATCCTGACCAAGCCCACCAGTACAGCGTCGACAGTGGTGCCGCGGACGGTGAGGAGCTGCGGGCTGGACACCTACCTGCCGTGTGTTCGGGCATTGCCTTCGGCCGTGAGAGCAACGGTCTCCGGGCGCCGGTACAGACGCTGCTTTCAGTGGTTGTAGGGCAACCCGGGCCTCCAGCCCCATCAATCAATGCCGATCGGCCCTGCCGGCCTACGGCAACGCGGGCATAGCCTGCGAACATGCGTAGCGTCCGGCCAGCCGATTCGAAGCCGCCCGTGGTGGTGGTCGGCGTCGGCGACATGCTGGATGCGCTGAACGCTGTAGACGTCGCCGCGATGGAAGCGGCGTACCGGGACGTCCCGTTGGTCGTTGTCCATGCGTGGCCGAGCGGGCAGGGCGAGTCAGCCCGATACCGGACGCCGGACTCCTCGCAGGGGCGTCATCTGCTCGGCCTAGCGGTCTGTCGCGCGCAAGCCGCTGCCCCGGGGCTGCAGGTCACCACTGAATGGGTGAATGACAGCCCTACCCAGGCGCTGGTTCAACGTTCGACGTCCGCCTCTCTGCTCGTGATGGGGCACCACGACACGGTGGGACCTCACGACGGATGGGGATCGACCACGGCGCGGCTGGCGCATTGCAGCAGTTGTCCGGTGCTCGTGTACCGAGGGCAGGCATCGTCTCAAGGTCCAGTGGTTGCCGCCGTGCACAGCGATCAGACCGCGGTCCTCGCGCGTGCCTACGAGATCGCAGCCCGCGGTGGGCGTCACCTCGTGGTGGTTCAGATGGACACCGAGACGTCGACCGGTGCTGCGCTGGCTGGCGACCGGATCGGCGAGGTGATCAACGCCTGGCGGAGTACTCGGGCGCGGGTCCTGGTGGATCGGCTGCTCGTCAGCGACGTCGATATCGCTCACGCGATGCAGCGAGCGTCCTGGCGGGGCCGTCTTCTCGTGGCCGGTATAGACCACGACAGCCCGTTGACCAGGGCCGTCTCCGGTTCGGCGGGCGTAGCGCAGGTCAGCCACCAGCTATGCCCCGTCCTGCTCGTGCCAACCAACTGGCATGCGGCGTAGGGGTGCAGCGGCCATCGCGCTCAACGCAGCGGATGGACGGTGGCGGGACTGCAACGGCGGTGCCGCGGGGAGCGTCGCCGCCGCTGACGAGGCGGGCCGGCCTGGCGGCAAGGGCAACCGGTTCACCATGGGCGAGCCGGCATCAACGGTTGTCAGCCGACCCTGTCCGCCAGCAATGGCCGGGCTTTCCGCTTCCCCGTAGACGACGCGGACAAGTGGGGCATCGCATGGGCGAGAGCGGAGGAGGCCGCGACAGACAGGGACAGCAATACGGGTGTCACCTGACTGCGCGAGCACCATTGCGGAACCTCACCTCCAGTCGCCTAAGCTGGGCGGGTGGCGCTGCGGGCGGGGAGGGTCGCCGCCGGATCGGACGATGGCTGATCGGCCGCGTCCCGTGTGACACGGCTGTCCGTTAGGAGGGTGACGGTGCCTCCGGTGACGGACTAACGTCCGAAACCGTGATGGTCCGTTCACCCGCGGTAAGGATGTGATCGTCGTGAAACCTCCCGCAGCACCCGAAACCGCACGAACGCAGCCCGCCGTGCGGAACGGCGGCGCAACCGCCTTGGTGCGTGGACCAGCGTCGCCTCGGATCTGGCCGTGAACCATGCCTTCAGGGCAGCGTGGGTGCCGTACGTGCCCGGCCGTAGCGGTCAGGCCGCGTCGGGGATGGCGCAGCGGTGGGCGGAACAGCAGGCCGCCGCGCGTAATCGTCCGGTCGTGTCGGTCGTCGCGGGTAAGACCGTCAATGTGGGTCCGATCTTCCGCTGCCGCAGCGGCAGCCGCGAATCCTTGCCGATGGTTCACCTACCCGGTGGGGCCGGCGCCGTTGTCGTCGCGACACCGACATTCGAGGTGGTGCAGCGGGCGGCACAGCTGTCGGCGGGCAGCGCCATGGTCGTGATCGACGACCGAGGCCCGAACCGGCTCACCGGCTGGGCAGGCGCGCTCGGCGCCACAAACCTTGACAACGGGCAGCCCGCCACACTCGATCCGACCGTGCGTGAGTACATCACCGACCTCGTCCTGTTCGACACCAACCAGTACGCCGAAGGCTGGAGCCGCGACAGCGCGCACAAACTGCTCGCCGAGATGGCCGCAGCCGGACTGCTGGAAAGGGCCGTCGTCCTCGGCGCTCTCGTGGCGTACGGCGTCTCCGCCCGCGGGCTGACTGTCATCGCCAGTCTCATCGACCTGATCCTGCCGGTCGCCACCTTGTTCGCCACGCCACCGGACTGACACGTCGGGAGTCACGTGGGTGCCACCGTGACCACATGCGGGGTCGTTTACCGCAGATGTTGACCGAGACGGGTTGCTTACGAAGAGGCCTCTGCGCGCACGCCGATGACCAAGGGCATGCTCGATCGGGCCATCCGCCCCTACCGGTACGCCAAGCGTTTACGCAGGCTGCACATGGACCATCGAGCTGCGGAAATGTGATGCGGTCACCCATGACATGGTGCGGATCCAGCTTGCGGAGAAGGAACCGCCCGCGCCGGCACGCGGTTCGGACAGTGCAGCGATGAGGAGGGCGAGCATGGTTCCCTACCGGTTGGGGGAAGCGGTCAAGAGCGGTACCGGCCTGCGTTCGGCTGCCGACGGTCTGGCAGCGGCTGAACCATTGGCCCGCCCACTGCGGGCTGGCAGGCCGTGTCGATGACGGCCGCGGAACTGACACCGGATCCCACCAATCCTCCCGTGCTCATTCAAGGCGGGATGGGCGTCGGCGTCTCCGGCTGGCGGCTCGCCCGCGCTGTGGGCCGGACCGGGCAGCTCGGAGTGGTGTCCGGGGTTGCCCTCGACGCCCTGCTCGCGCGGCGGCTGCAGCACGGCGACGAGGGCGGGCACGTGCGGCATGCCTTGGCGCACTTTCCGGTCGCCTCGGTTGCGCAGTGCGTGCTGGACCGGTATTTCGTGCCGGGCGGGGTGCCGGACGGCCGGCCGTTGCGGCCGGTACCGCAGCTCGGATTGCGGCCTCAGCGTCACGCTCAGCAGTTGACGATCGTGGCGAACTTCGTGGAGGTGTTCCTGGCCAAGCAGGGACATGACGGCCCGGTCGGTGTGAACTACCTGGAGAAGATTCAGCTGGCAACGCCGGCGGCGGTGTACGGGGCGATGCTCGCCGGAGTGGACTACGTCCTGATGGGCGCCGGGCTGCCCACCGAGGTCCCGGGTCTGCTGGACGCGCTGGCGGGGCACCGCCTCGCGCAGCTGTCCGTGACGGTGCACGGGGCGGCGCCCGGCGAGGACCGTCACGTCACCATCGATCCCCACGATCTGCTGGGTGGGGACATCGGCCGGCTGCGGCGGCCTCGGCTGCTGGCCATCGTGTCGTCGGCCACGCTGGCCGCCTATCTGGCCCGCGACGAGGCGACCCGCCCGGACGGCTTCGTCCTGGAGACCTCGGGCGCGGGTGGTCACAGCGCTCGGCCTCGCGGGCGGCTGACCGTCGACGACGACGGAGAACCTGTGTACGGCCCGCGTGATCACCTCGACGTGCCCAAGGTTGCCGCTCTCGGACTGCCGTTCTGGTTGGCCGGTGGGCAGAGCAGCCCCGAACGGCTGGCCGCTGCCCAGGCCGCGGGCGCCGCCGGAATCCAGGTCGGCACGGCATTCGCGTTGTGCCGGGAGTCAGGACTCGATGACGATCTCAGGAAGCGGCTGCTCCGCCAGGCCGCCCAGGGGACCCTGATCGTGTGTAACGATGTCCGGGCCTCGCCCACCGGGTTCCCGTTCAAAATGGTGTCATTGCCTGGCACCACCGCCGACGAACAGGTCTACGCCGAGCGGCCACGGCTATGCGACCTCGGCTACCTGCGCAACCCGTACCGGCGATCCGACGGCAAGGTGGGATTCCGCTGCCCGGCGGAACCAGTCGACGAATACGTGCGCAAGGGCGGGTCGGCGGACGACACCGTAGGCAGCCGATGTCTGTGCAACGGCTTGGTCGCCACCGTGGGATTCGGCCAGCGACGGCCCGACAACTACGTCGAACCGCCACTAGTGACCCTCGGACAGGATCTCGCCTTCCTGCCGCACCTGACCCCGGACGGCGACGACTACACCGCCGCGGACGTCGTCAGATACCTGCTCGCCGCCGCGCCGGCGGACACGGCGGCCTGACGTCGCCGGATGTCCTCGCGAATCCCGCGACGAGCGCAGCGGCTTGTGCTTGCGGACGTACGCCGCCAGGGCGTTAGCCACGGCGCGACCGGGTGTGCCGTGGCCGCTCGGCAGGTGCAGGCCTTCGCTTTGACCGGTTGCCGCTTGGACATTCGGCACAACGTGCCCAACGGTGTCGTCGCCGCCGAACTGGGCCCGCCTGACTATGTCAGTTCGTCACTGGACGTCGATCAGGCCGCGGGCGCCGCGTTCGGCGTCGACCATGACGTGGCTGACGAACGGATAGTGGCCAGGTTCGGGCAGGACGGTTTCGACGAATCCGCCACCGGCTGGTGTCAGGTCGAGGACCTGGGCGGCTCCGGCGTCGGCGGGGCGTAGCTGCCACCGGCCTTCCCTGTACACGGTGTCGAAGTGGGCGCCGACGATGTGGAATGCGCTGGTGCGGTTCGGTCCGGCGTTGAGGACCCAGATCCGGACGCGGTCACCGGCGCGGGCGGTCAGCGGCTGGTGCGCGTACTGGTTGACGTAGCCGTTGAAGACCACCGCGTCGGGCTGCTCAGCCTGCATCTTGGCCAGGTCGCCGGGTTTTCCGTCGGCGCCGAGGTAGAGCTCGGATTGTACGAGGACGTACTCGTGATCGACGGCCGGCAGGCCGGGCGGGTCGATGATGACGGCGCCGTACATGCCGTTGCCGATGTGGTGCAGCATCGGCATGGTCGAGCAGTGGTACATCCAGATCCCGGCCTTGGTGGCGGTGAACCGGTAGACCAGTCGTTCGCCGGGGTTGATGGGCCGCATCGGCTCGTCGGGGGCGAGCGCGCCGGCGTGGAAGTCGACGCCGTGGTCGAGGCTGCCGTCGTTGATCAGGGTGATCTCGAAGGTGTCACCGACCCGGCCGCGCAGGACAGGACCCGGAGTGGTGCCGTTGAACGTCCACAGCTGCTGGACGACTCCGGGTGCGATCTCGTGTTGGACTTCCTGCACGCGCAGGTCGAGCCGGTGCAGCCGGCCGGTGGGGGCCGATGGTGCGGTGGCATCGCGGGCGGTGAAGCCGGCGGCCGGGGTGGCCATGGCGTCGATCGAAGGTGCCGCCGCGGGAACGTCGCTGGCTGCGTGGCCGGTGTTGTGATCGCCGTCTGCCAGTGATTGTTGCGCGGTGGTGGTGATGGTGAGGGTCATGCCGGACTGCCGGTGTCCGGGCAGGGAGCACCAGCCTTCGACGGTGGCGCCGATGACGCCGGCGTCGAGACGGGCGGTGTCGTCCGGGCCAATGGTCGGCGTTTTGGCGCCGGTGGCCAGGGCGAGGTCGTGGCGGCGCCGGTCCTTGTTGGTCAGTTCGATGACGAGCCGGTCGCCGGCGGGAACGGTGATCCGGTCCGGGTGGAAGCGCATGCCGTCGGCGGTGACCGCCACGGTGGTGGTGCGCCCGGTTGCAGTGACCTGGGCGGCGGCGGACGCCGGTGCCGGGCTGCCGCCGGTGATGCGCTGGGCGGCGGCGCCGACGAGCACGGCGAGGAGGACGAGGGCCAGGCCGGTGGCGAACCCGCCGAGAGGCCGGTGTCCGCCCGTCGCGGGTCGCGGCTCGGCCGGGGGAGTGGGGTGCGGCATGGGTTACCTCCGGGCGGTGAGCAGCACGCGGGCGGCCGGGATGAGGAACTGCACGACGGCCGCCAGGACGAGTAACGACGTGGTGATGCGGATGTACGGGCCGACCGGCAGCAGGAAGACGGCCAGGGCGGCGTTGGCCATGCTCACCCGCTGGGCGGCGTGCCGGTCGAGGACCGCGGCGCGCATGCGTACTGCGGCCGGACCGCCACCGAGCGCCATGGGTAGCAGGTAGGCGAGCGAGCCGATCAGCACTTGCGCGACGAAGCCGACGAGCAGGGGAGTCAGCACGGTGCTGAACCGGTCTGCGGCCGCGGCCGGGCTGTCGGCGCTGGCCAGGATGACGGCGTCGACGGTGAGGGCGATGGACAGCCATCCGCCGGCCGCGGCGATGGACCAGGACGCGAAGGAGGCCGGTGGTTTGCCGCGGGCGGCGCGCCACGCGGGCACGGCGGTCAGGACGGCGGCCGCAGCGAACACGGCGAGCCCTCCGACGGCGAGCAGTGGCCACCAGGCCAGCACGCCGATCGCCAGGATGGTCAGGCCGGTCACCGCGGCGGGCAGCGCGGTGCGGCTGGCCGCGGTCGCGCCGTCGGGAATCCGGGTGCGCAGCACGGTAGGCCAGAAGGTGAGCAGCGTGCCCAGCACGGTCAGGATGACCCAGCCGAGCAGGTTGACGTGGGCGTGGAACAGTAGCAGCCGCGGCCGTGCGGCGTCGTCGACGACGAGCATCCACGCGCCGACCGGGACACCGACCAGCAACGCTGCCGCGGCGGTCAGGTAGTAGTGAACGGTGACCGTGAAACGCGCTGGGACGGCCGCGTGCAGCCGGCGGATCAGCCAGGCCAGGTGGGAGACGACGGCGGTGAACACGGCGACTGCGCCGGCCACGCCCATCGAGGGCCGATCGGTGACGCCGCTGGCCAGAACACCAGCCACCCCGACGTTGTGCAGCACCAGCCGACCCACCACGCTGTAGCGGTGTGCCGGTGCCGGCACCCGCAGGATGGTGGAGGTGAAGTGGGCGCTCCACACCAGAATCGCGTTGGTGACCGCGCCGAGCAGCAGCAGATGCATGCCCAGCCACCGCCAAGCCGGCAGCCACGGATGGGCCACCGCGACAACGACCAGCGCGGCCAGGTAGGCCAGCGGCAGCGCCGCCAGCCGCCGGTGCCACCGAGCGCGCTCGCTCAGACCGGCGGTCCCGGCCGATGCGGAGCTCTGAATACTGGTCATGGGGTCACCACCACGGCGGCTGGCCGGCCGGCTGTGGAGCCCGCCCTGGACCGGGCAATCGACAGCCCGAGGGCGCAGCCGGCGAAGCTGACGACCGCAGCCACGTTGACCACTCCTGCCCACCGCCACACCGCCTCCAGCCCGGCGGCGTCACCGAGCCCGATGCGGACCAGCAGCGACAGATGCAGAACGGCGAGTGGCACGTACAGCAGACGGTGGTACGGCAACGGCCGGCGCAGCACGGCGGGCAGGATCACCGGCGCGTGCACGAAGATCATTGACATGGTGAAGCCGAGGAACACCGCGTGCAGCACCGCGTCGTACTGGGGTCCGTCCAGGACGGCGCCGATGCCGGCCCACAGCAGGCCGGCCAGGGCGAGCCAGGCGTAGCCGGCCAGCAGGCCCACGGCGATGTAGCGCGGCAGGCCAGTCGCCCGTACGGTCCGCCGGGCCACGTCGTACACCACCAGCCATCCGGTGACGGCCAGCAGCCCGGCGCCGAACAGCTGGGTTCCGGCCGCGGGGGCGACGGTACTCGCTGCGGCACCGACCACCAATGCAAATAGTGCGGCGAGAAACCATCGGGGTGCCCGCGCGTCACGCAGTCCGACATGGGCCAACTCGAGCCGTTCACCAGCGATGGTCGCCACGACGAACACGGCAAGCCACGGCACGGTCTCGGCCACGGCGAACCCGGCCAGCCACAGCAACGTCGTCGCGTACCAGGCGAACGCTCCGGCCGCCTGGGCGAGCAGAGCGACGCTCGGCTGGCGCTGCCACAACGCCCGATACACACCCAGCAGGACCACCGACGCCAGCATCAACAACCCGTACCCAGGCACACTCGGGCCGTCGAGCACCAGCACGAACGCTCCCGTCCCGGAGCAGGCCGGCCCCAGTAGCGCCCAGCGGGCACCGAGCGCGACCGCTCGTTCCAGGGCGATCAGCGTGCCGACGAACCCGAACACCATCACCGGTCCGTGCACCTGCTCCAGCGTCGTCGTGGGGGCGGGCACCGGCACGGCCAGCAGCAGCATCGCGGCGTACAAGCCGGTCGCGAGCGCGAACCCGCCGGCGGCCAGAGCCGGTACCCGCCAGGCGACCGGGAGCCGGCCGGGCGGTGTGCTCACTGCTGCACCTCGGAAGTGCTGGGCCCGGCGAGCCGGGACGTCCCCGGTGACACGGCGGCCGGTAGGTGGACGACGCACGCCGCAGGTGCGCCGAACGGTTCCAGGACGGTTCCGTCGGCGGGCACGCTGCGCTGCTCGAGGACCCCGCGCACGACACCGGCGTGCAGGCCGCACATCGCGTCCGGGTTCTGTCCGACCAGATCCAGGAACGGGCAGGTGCGCAGATGCACCGCGACCGGCGCGCCCGGGGGAGCGGACTGCGGGTGCGGGTCGAAGCCGAGGCCGCCCAACACCGTGGTGACGGCCTCGACCGGATCGTCGGTCGCCGGGCCGGCCGCGGCCAGTTGTCGGCCCCAGTCCCGGCCGACCCGCCCCGCGGCCTCCCGTACATCGCCGTCGGCGCCGGCCAGGTGTTCCAGCAGGGCCGCGGCCAGCGACCGGTACGGCGCCGGAGCCGGGTCGGCGGTGGTGGCCCGATACCGCCAGGCAGGCCGCCCTGGCAGCCCACCACTGGCCCGCGCCCTCACCAGCAACCCCGCCGTGACCAGACGCTCCAGATGAGCACGAGTCGTGGACAGGTGCTGCCCGGTCTGGGCGGCCACGTCCGCGGCGGTCAACCCGCCCGCTGCGTCACGAATCAGGCCCAGGATGGTCACCCGGCTGTCCGACCCCAGCGCCCGGTGCCGGGGAGTGTCGATCGTCTCGCCGACCGGGCCTATCCGCGTGGTTTCCACGGGGTCTAACGTTACAACGCCAAACGGCGTCAAAATCCTGGAGGGTTTCATGTCACAAGATTCCGGAGCGGACCGGCGCGCGGCACAGGCCGTCGTCGCACACCACAGCGAGCTGGCCGCGGACCTGACCAGGCACGTCAACAACCTGTTGCAAGCGGCGGAGATCGGCAGCCTGCGGCAGGTCTGGCAGTTCCGCGACGACCTCCTGGGATGGCTGCACGCCGAGCTGCTCCCGCACGCCAAAGCTGAAGAAGCAGCGCTGTACCCGGCCGCGGCCGAACTGCCCGAAGGCCGGCTGCTGATCGACGGCATGCTGGACGAACATCGGATCATCGCCGCGCTCGTCACCGAGCTCGCGGAAACCAGCGCGCCGGTCGCGGCCGCCGCAGCGGCCCGCGCCTTGCAGGCGGTCTTCGCCACCCACCTGCGCAAAGAGAACGAACTCGTCGTTCCCCTGCTCGTTGCCGCCGCCGGGGTGAGCCTCGCCGCCCTACTCGACGGGTTGCACGACCTGATCGGCGGTCACACCGGACAACCCTCCGGCGGGGGCTGCGGCGGCCACGGCAGCTGCGGCTGCGGCGGCGACGCTCCCGGCGCCGCCGCCGCGTCGGCCGCGGTGTTGACCATCGACCCGCGCCTGGACGTACGCGACCTGCCGCACGGACAGCGGCACGCCCAAGTCCTGGCAGCGCTCGACACCCTGCCCGCCGACGGTGCTCTGGTACTCGTGGCGCCGCACGCCCCGCTGCCGCTGCTCGCCGAAATCGACGCCCACTACGGCGGGCGAATGACCGCCGACTGGCTCCAGGACGGACCCGACGTGTGGCAGATCCGGCTGCACCGAGTACCCGTCGCCGCCTGAACACACCGCGACCATCGCCGCCGGACCCGGCAGCGCCTGTCCCGTGCCGGTCCGGCGGCGGACGTACACCGGCGTTGGCCTCAGCCGGTGTTCAGTCCGCCGGCGTCGGCGAGCTGCGCAGCTTCCGGCATTTCGCAGTAAGAAGACGCTGCCGCGACTGCGCCGCGCCGGACCAGGCGGGTCGCCTCCCCCTCCCCGCTCAGTCCCGTGTCTGACATCGGCGCCTGGCTGGCTCCCAGCTGGAGGTTCGCGTGGCGACCTCCCGCTGCACCCTGTCAGACAGCGGGGTGGCGCAGGGCCGCCAGCGCGGCCTGCCCGGCACCGTCAAGGGCCGCGGTCCGTGGCGAGGCGGCGCATCGCACCGAGATGCCCAGGACACGGGACAGGCACTCCGGCAGACCAGAAAGTAGGGCGCCGTCACCGGCCAGGAGCATTCCGTTGGCGGTTGCCGCGGAGGCGACCTCGGTGACAGCCGGTTCGGTGAGCAGGATCGCGACGTTTCGATTGATGACGTCGGTGAGCACCTCGGGGCCGGCGGCGGGGCCGACGTCGCAGGTTCCGATATCAAGATTGCGAGCCGCCACGACGAAGCCGCGGTCGAGGACGGCGATCTCGGTCAGCTGGGCGCCGATGTCGACGACCAGCAGAGGACCCGTCGGGACACGGGCGTCCATCGCGGCGGCCCGGACCGTGTCGAGCAACATCAGCCGGGACGGAGCGAAGACCGTGGTCATGAGGCGTCGCAGGGCGTACTGCTCGGCGGTGGTGGCGTTGACCGGCTGGCAGCAGACCACCACGGCCCCCGCCGGCAGCGGCTTGCGGAAGCGGCGCGCGAGTCCCGTCAGCAGGGCCTGACAGCCTGGCGCGTCGACGATCCTGCCGCGACGTACGAGGGTGCCGCTGGAAGCGTGCAGCATCCCCCGATCGGAGGCCCAGAGCCGGACCCAACCACTGCCGAGATCGACCGCGACGGCGGTCGGAGAAGGCGCACGCGTAGTCCGGCTGGGGCTCGTGGTTACGGACTCCAATGGCATGGTCACGGTGACCTCATTCAAGCGCACAGGGAAGGGCGACACAGGGTGGCGCAGACGGCAGAATCGGGGTGCCGCCGCGCCGGCTGAACCGGCACGGCAGCTGCAGCCCCGAGCGGGCTCAGCCCTTCTGCAGCCGCTGGCAGGGCATGCAGAAGGCGGCGTACGGCAGGATCTCCAACCGCTCCGGATTGATCTGCTGCCCGCATCCCTGGCAGCGGCCATAGGTGCCTTCGGCGATCCGGCGCAGCGCGTCGCCGAGTTGCGCCAGATTCTGCCTGGTGGCCGCCAGCAGAGCCGGGCGGGTGTCTGCCTCAGCAGGGTCGCCGGTGTCCGCGGTGAGTTCGGTGAGCCGGGCGCTCTGCTGTGCGAACTCGGTGGTCAGCGCCGCCCGCTGAGTGGCGAGCCACTGCTGGTCTGCGTGCCCGTGGATGTCAGTGCTCATGTCGAAACCGATCCTTTCCGGAAAACAAAAAAGGCCGAAGCTCGGTAGCTTCGCCCTCCTGGCCGTCTCCTGCGATGGAACGGTTGCGGGAGGACCACGCCCGGCACGGATCGGGCTCGGCAGCCCGTAGGTGGACGCCACCGTCGTCGACTGCGGCACTGCGGTGGTCACCAGACGCGCCGCAGCGGTCCGGTGTGCGCGCGCCGGCGCGGGCGTCGCGACGGCGACGCCCGCGTCCATGAGGCGCGCGGCAGCAAGCATGGGCCCACCATAGGCCGCCCGTGCCGAGGAAACCAATGCGGCGATCCACCGCGGGCCTCGGCGCGCACGCTTGCACCGGACGACTTCCGTACGCTGCGCAACCGCCACCGATCCGTTGACGCCGCCCATGAACGAGAGTCGGCTTCGTCGGCCGTGCAACACGTGCGCCGCGAGCCGGAGAAACGATGCGACCTGGAAGCAGTTTCCGGACGCACGCCGGACCGTATGGTCCGGTCAATGCCGCTGCCGTGCCGATTGACCGTTCACGATGCTCACCCGACTCACGTTCCGTGTCGCTTGTGACAAGGCCGTTGGACCCTGTCCGGCGGCGTTACACGGGCCTACGGTTGCGATCATGAGCGAACCCGGGACGACACGGCACCTCTTGGCCGGCCACCGATTCGCCGTGCCCATGACCGGCGCGCATGTGCGACGCGTCTTCGACGAATGGTGTCTGCGCCGCTGACGGCGCCCCGGACAACCTCCGCCAGGACAGACGGGCCATGCCCGCGACGGGCGGCCCTTCCGCGCTCGCCGTCACTTCACCCCGACACCGTCTTTCGTGGAGAAGCTGACGTGCTTGAAGACCTGCGTGCCGTATACCGCCAAGATCCCGCTCTTTACGGCGTCCGCGTGCTGGAGGCCGTGCTCTACCCCGGCCTGTGGGCGCTGTGGTCGCATCGCCTGGCCCACCGCCTGCACCGCTGCCGGCTGCCGCTGCTGCCGCGGGCCTTGTCGCAGCTGACCCGGCTACTCACCGGCATCGAAATCCACCCCGGCGCCACCATCGGCCGACGGCTGTTCATCGACCACGGCGCCGGCGTCGTCATCGGCGAAACCGCCCGCATCGGCGATGACGTCACCATGTACCACCGGGTCACCCTCGGCGGCCGGGGCTGGCGACGCGACCGCAAAGCAAGCCGCCGCCACCCCACCATCGGCAATCGGGTGATCCTCGGTGTCGGTGCCACCGTCCTCGGGCCCGTCAACATCGGCGACGACGCCGACATCGGTGCTCATTGCCTGGTCGCAACCGACGTGCCCGCCGGGGCGCGGCTGCGTGCCCCCACTGCCGTGCCGACACCTTCCCTCTCTACCGCCTACGCCCGGCATCAGGCCGGCACCGTCCAGGAGCCTTGACAGATGATCTACAGCGACGTCACCGAACTGATCGGCCGTACCCCCCTCGTGCGGCTGGCCCGCTTCGCTGCCGACCTGCCCGCGCAACTTCTGGGCAAACTCGAGTCCGCCAACCCGGGAGGCAGCGTCAAAGACCGCATAGCCATCGCAATGATCGATGCCGCTGAACGCAGCGGCGAACTGACGCCGGGCGCGGCGATCGTGGAAGCGACCAGCGGCAACACCGGCATCGGCCTCGCCCTTGTCGCCGCTGCCCGCGGCTACCGACTGACCCTGACCATGCCGGAAAGCATGAGCGCCGAACGACGCGCCCTGCTCGCCGCGTACGGGGCACATCTTGAGCTCACCCCCGCCGCTGAAGGGATGCCCGGAGCCGTGCACCGCGCCTGGCAACTCGCCGACGAACAGAAAGCCTTCCTGCCCCGCCAGTTCGACAATCCCGCCAACCCGCACGCCCACCGCAACAGCACCGCCCTAGAAATCTGGGACGACACCAACGGCAACGTCGACGCGCTCGTCGCCGGCGTCGGCACCGGCGGCACCATCACCGGAGTCGGCCAGGTCCTCAAGGAAAAGAACCCCGCCCTGCGCGTCATCGCCGTCGAACCCGCCGAGTCGCCCGTGCTGTCCGGCGGCCCGGCCGGACCACACGGCATCCAGGGCATCGGCGCCGGCTTCATCCCTGAAGTCCTCGACCCCACCGTCTACGACGACGTCGTCCGCGTCGACATCGAACAGGCCCGCGCCGCCGCCCGCCAGCTGGCCCAGACCGAAGGACTGCTCGTCGGGGTCTCCAGCGGCGCCGCCCTGCACGCCGCGACCATCATCGCGCGCCAGCCCGACCACCACGGGCACACCATCGTGGTGGTGCTACCCGACGGCGGCGAACGCTACCTCAGCACCCCGCTGTTCACGGCGGGCTGACCACCCTCGGACGCGATCTGCATGGCTGAGGAGCGAGCGAACGTCGGACATCACGTCACCAAGGACCTGGCTGAATGCTCCGAGGCTGGCGCCGCCGCCACGCACGGACCGATCAACTCCTGCCACCTCCTGCCGCGTGGGCCCTTCGCCCTGGCAGGGGAATACCGTACGGCCCTCACCGAGCGCGGCCCATCGACGCTTGACTAAAGGGTGTACGCCGGTGACCCCCGCCGGCAATCCGACTCTGAGGAGCAGACGTGTTCACCACCGTCGAAACGCTCGGACAACAGCCGTTCCTGGCCGGATTGACCGACCACCAACTGAGTCTGCTGGCACCACTGACCAGCCGATCGATGTTCCACGCCGGAAACCGGATCTTCCGCGAGGGCACACCGGCCGAGCAGTTCTGGCTGATCACCGATGGCCGAGTATTCCTCGACAGCGAGGTGTCCGGCTACGACAACTTCGTCCTGGAGACCCTGCGATCCCCGACCGTGCTGGGCTGCTCCTGGCTCTTTCCACCGCATCGCTGGCAGTTCGGCGCGGTCGCCGTCAACACCACGCACGCCCTGACGTTCAACGGCCCACTGGTTCGCGCCCTGTTCCAGAGTGATCCGGGACTGGGCTACGAACTGACGACACGCTTCCTGCAGGTCATGGGCGACCGCCTGCACTCGGCCCGCCGCCGGCTGGCGGACTGCCAACGCGCCAGCGGCCACCAAGGCGACCTATGACACCCAACAGCTGGTGGGTGCGGCTGCGCGGATGCCCCCTTGAGCGGAACGAATCCGTCTGACGTCCGTACCGTGTCAGACTCGCAGGGAGGTTATCAAGGACGCCCTCCTGCAAACGCTCGCTCGCGGCGGAGGACGTTTCCTCCGAACGGTCTCGTCTGATCAGACGAGACCGTTCGTATCTGTGCGTTCTTCGTCAGCAGCAGTGCCGGCGCATGCGAAAACCCCCACGGCGCCTGGCCGGGCCGGCCCGTCGGCCCGCTGGCCGGCCCGGCAGCAGACTCCCTAGGGATGAGGGATTGATCGCGAGTTCGCTGGCATGCCGAGGATTCCGGCGTCAATGGCGGAAACTGCCCACGATATCCGTGAGGTCGGTGGCCAGGCGGGTGAGACTGTCTGCGGCTTGCTGGGTGGTGCGCGCACCTTCGGCGGTCGCGGCGGCTACGTCGGCGACGCCGGAGACAGTACGGGCTACGTCGCCGCACGGTGCTGACCGTGCGGGCCACGAGGACACCGATGGCCAGAGAGAGGACGAAACCGGCAGCGAGGATGATGATCAGAAGGGTGCGCCCAGACTGATAGGTCGACTCGGCATGGTCAGCGCCGGCCTGAGCCTGAGCTTCTTCCAACCGGTCAAGGACTAAGAGCGCTTCGCTGACCTGGTCGAATGCTAGGTCGTAGCTGCTGTTCGCGGCCGCAGCTGCTTCCACAATCCGGCCGGCGCGGCTGGGCTGCAGGACCTGCTCGTCGGCGATCCGGCGAGACGCAGCCAATCCCGTCCGGAACCCATCGCGGGCGGTTTGCTCGTCGGTGGTGGCCTCTGTCGAGATGTATTCGCTCCACAGGACGTCAACCTGGCCGCGAAAGCCGGCGAGTTCCTGGTCCAGCTTCTTCCTCTCTCCGGAGTCGTCGCTGATCACGTGCCGCAGGATGGTGTCGGCGTACGGCTAAGAGTGCAGAGCTGCGTACGGGTGAACGTGCAGAGGTAGCACGGTTTGTCCGTCGTACGCGAAACGCTCGGCGTGACGCTGCTCGGGTCGTTGTCGAGCGGGCGTGGGGCGGCTGGCGATGGGAGCGTTGGATGAGCAGCGGTGGCTGGATGTGCGCCGGTTCCGGGCGCTGCACGAGGCTGGGGCCAGCGTTTCGGAGATCGCTCGCGAGACCGGCCTGAACTGGCGGACGGTTAAGAAGTACTTGGCCGCGGGCGCGGCTGCGGTGGCGCCACCGCCCCGGGCCCGGCGGCCCCGTGGGCAGATGATCGACGCGTTCGCGCACGTCGTCGACGCGTGGCTGCGGGCGGAGGTGCTGCTCAAGGGCACGGTGATCCACGAACGGCTCGTCGAGCAGTACGGGTTCACCGGCGACTACCAGCGGGTGAAGCTGTATCTGCAGCAGGCCCGGCCGAGGATCGCCGCCGAGCTGGGGATCAGCCCGGATCAGCTGGCCGGGCTGCACCGCCGGTTCGAGGTCGTCCCGGGCGCCCAGGCGCAGGTGGACTGGGGCGATGAGGGCGGCATCCTGGCCCACGTCGGGATCGCGAAGGTCTACTCCTTCCACATGGTGCTGTCGTATTCGCGAGATCCGTTCTGCTGCTTCACCACCAGCCAGGACCTGGCCGCGTTCTGGGGCTGCCACCGACGAGCGTTTGCGCACTTCGGCGGGGTCCCCGGCGCGATCGTCTACGACCGGACCAAGACCGTGGTCCGCCGGCACGTCGCCCCCGGCCAGGCGGTGCCGCTGCACCCGGAAGCGGTCGCGTTCGCCGGGCACTACGACTTCGACATCGACGTCCTGGCCGCCTACCGGCCGACCGGCAAGGGCCGCGTCGAACGGCAGGTCACCATCGTCCGCGATCACGTTCTGGCCGGGCGGGCCTTCTCGTCGCTGGACGAACTCGACGCCGCGTTCGCTGCCTGGGTGCCACAGCGACGGGCCCGCCGGCATCGGACCCACGGCGAGCTCATCGGGGTCCGCGCCGTCCGGGATCACGCGGCGCTGCGCCCGGCTCCGGCCAAGCCGTATGTGGTCGCTGACCGGCACCTGCGCCACGTCGGCAAGGACTGCCTGGTCGCCTACGCCGGCAACCTCTACTCGGTGCCGGCCCGCAAAGTCCGCCACCGCCAGCTCGTGGAGATCCGGGCGACCGCCGCCACCATCACCATCCACGCCACGGTCGCCGAGCCCGGCGGCAGCACGTTGCTGGCCACCCACGAGCGAGCCGTCGGCCGCGGCGCCCGCATCGTCGACGAAACGCACTGGGACGGGCTGCCCGACGGACACACCCGCGCCGTCACCACCGGCGAACCCACCGAGCCGCCACCGGCTCGCAAGCCCGGCAACGATCGTGGCCGGGGACCGCTGCAGGCCTTGCTCACCCGAGCCGCGGCCGCGCAGATCACCGTCGAGACCCGCCCGTTGTCGGTCTATGAGCAGATCGCGCAGGCCAGCCCTTTCACCACCCGCCCACACCTGAAGGACGTCTCTCGTGACTGAGCTGGTCACCAACCGCATCCAAGCCAGCGCAACCAAACTCGGCCTGCCGCATCTGGCCAAGACGCTGCAGGAGTTCACCAGCCGCGCCGACATCGCGTCCCTCGGCTACTTGGACTTCCTCGACCTCGTCCTGCAAGAAGAACTCGCCGTCCGCGACGAACGCCGCTTCCGCGCCGGGTTGCGCCTGTCGAAGCTTCCGCACCACAAGACCCTCGACGACTACGACTTCGCCTACCAACCCGACCTGGACCCCCGCAAGGTCCGCGACCTCGCCACCCTCGCGTTCGTGCAGGCGAAGGCCAACGTGGCCCTGCTCGGACCGCCCGGCGTCGGCAAGACCCACATCGCCGTCTCGCTCGCGGTCGCCGCCTGCCGCGCCGGGTTCACCGTCTACTTCACCACCCTCGACGACCTGGTCCGCCAGCTCAAGGCCGCCGACGCGATCGGCCGGCTCACCCGCAAACTGCGCACCTACCTGCGCCCGGCCGTCCTCGTGATCGATGAAGTCGGGTATCAGCCCCTCGAACGGCCCGAAGCCAACCTGGTCTTCCAAGTCATCTCAAAAAGGTATGAAAAGGGCTCGACCTTGTTGACCTCAAATAAAGGCTTCGGTGAATGGGGCCAGGTCTTCGGCGATGAGGTTTTGGCCACGGCCATCCTCGACCGGCTCCTGCACCACTGCGACGTCGTCCCGATCAACGGACCCAGCTACCGGCTCAAGAACCGGCTCACCGCCATCGAGAACGTCGCCTGATGCCACCGCCGGCCAGCTCCGACGATCTCACGGTCACCGGCCACGACGATCTGTTGGAACTGCTGCTCGAAGTCTGCGAAGACTTCTTCACCCACACCAACCCGGCGACCCGCGCCGAGGTCGACCGCTTCCTACGCGCCCACGGCGTCACCGGCGGCCCCGGCTGGCTGATCGACATGCTCAGCCTGACCCGCCGACACCTCCAGGATCCGGCCTACCGCGACGGATCTAGTTCCTAACGCTTCGCTGGCCGGGCTGTCGTTTGGGCGTTCGATCCCGCTTCAGAACAGCCGCATTGATCAATGGTTGTAAGTGTGCGGCCCACTGAGCCAGCGGCTGAGATATCTGCTCTGCAGGTCGCCGGTGAGCAAGCCGGCCAGAGTCGTGGTGAAGCCGCTGTCGAAGCGCTCCCAGTAAGGGCCCCGCTCCTTCAGTACCACCGTCCAGGCGTCAGCGGGAACGTTCGGGCGAACGTGCCAGAACAGGAAAAGGGGTGAGGAGGTCCAACTGCCCCACGCGACGAGATCGTCGCCCGGCTGGAACCAGCTCGGGATATCGGCCCGGTCGGGTGTCCAGTGCGCGGCGTCGCCGAGCTGCCACTCCGCTTCCTCCGACCAGGCGTCCAGGTCACCGAAATCCATGCGCACCAACGATCGGGCCAACCGATTCTCTTCGGCCAGGTCGTACTGTCCTCCTATGCCGTTCACGATCAGGCAGTCGTCGATGGTGCCCGGCCCATAGGCGCCGATGAAGCGTTTGTAGTCGCGCGGCAGAGTGACGCCCAGAGCAGCTTCAGCTCCTGACCAGTCGAGCACCGCCGTCGACGGAGACAGGCCCAGAAGCGCGCCGAGGTCAACATCGCCACCATTCGGTTCAGCGTTGCGTTCACCGAACAGGTAGTCGCCGGGCCGGAGCAACTCGCCTCCGACGCCGGTGACGATGGCATGGGTTGCGGTGAGTTCGGCGACGGTGAGTTGGACCGCTCGCTCGTGACGCCCGTGTTCTTGCGTCACGGTGTCGAACCGCTCGCCGGGCTGCGGCCAGTGCCGCACATGGAAGTCCGGTTTACCCTCCAGGCGCCAACCATCGTTGACGATCTCCACAGAGTTGACCCTGAAACTCAGACGAATGACCGGCACAGTGATCATCATGTCGCATCAGCAGCGGCTACAGCACGGCTGATCCAACCAGTAGCAATCCTTGACCAGTACCCCCAGTCGAGGCAGCTGAGCTCTGCAAGATCAGCCGTACTTGCCTCTGCAGAACAGCGAGTACCCCGACAGATGGTCGCGCGGACTTCGTTGACGTTGCCGACAGGACTTTACCGAGCATTGGCAGGTCAGCCTGCAGGCGGCGGCGCTGCCGCTCACGGTCCTTGTCCATCACCGCTCCGTTCATTGAGCACTCCTCCACCGAGGCTGGCAGCCGGCCTACGCAGGCAGTCGGCTGTTCTCCAGCGAATACCACCGAAGCGCACGATGTGTTCGGAAAGCACCAACAACTGAAGTTCGGTGGTAGAGGTGTCGCACTGCCCGTGTCGGATCGCTAACTACCCTGCAGCGCGAGAAGAACAAATGCTGCTCCGGCTGCGGCGAACAGCGCACCCAGACCCATGACCAGCAAGGTGACCTGCCAGGCCTGGTATGCGCCCAGGAGAGCCCCGCGCAAGCTCTGCCCCATGAACGCGGTCTCACGAAGGCGCGCCAAACGCTCATCATCGCGTCCACCCGCCATGCATTCGTCGGCGATCTGCGAGTACGTGCGGCCGCCGGTGGCCTTGACAACGTGAACTGCTATCAGCTCGGAATAGGCCCGCGCCTGCACCCCGTTCTGCACCTGCACGCCGGCATAACGCGTCAGGGCGGCGGGCAGCTTCTCTCCGGCCGGGAATCTGATGTGCTGCTGTGCTAACTCTCGGCCGACATCCCGACGTCCTGCCCAGCCCTGGGCGGTCATGACAAAGCCAGCGATGATCAGGACAGCACCGATCAGGCCGAAAGCAACAGAGATCATAGGATTCAGCGTGCGGCACCAGATCGGCTGCTGGCAGGGCCCGGAGGCCTCGACCAGCACGGCCTATAGACCCTGGAGATCAGCGGCTGCGAAGCCAACGGCGGACTGACGCGCTGGTGCGGACGTTGAACCGGTGAAACGCGCCGCTGACAAGCTTGGGCGGTTGCATGCGCGGCGCGTAAGGGCCGATGATGCCCTAACAGTCCGAATCGCTGGCACCTGCCAGTCCCGTGGCTAAATAGAGGATCACGGAGTCGTTCCAGGTGCCGCGCCGTGTTGCCGGACAGGTCTCGCGACGCTGCGGCGGGCGATCCGTTCAGCGCGTTCCTTGATGCCCAACAGCATGCGTCGTTCCATGATCAGGCTGCCGGGCTCCATCACCAGCCGGTAGGCCAGCCGACCGAACCAAGAAGCGTCCGGCAACACGATCCGATTGCGGCTCACCAGCCGCGTCATGCAGCCGTCAGCTTGCAGATGGAAGATCCATACCCAGGTGCCATCGACGGACCAGAACACCAACGACCGTTGATCGTCGAGGATCGTGACTCGCATGCCGGGACCACCCGGGCCGACCGGCAGCACGTCACCGACGGCGAGGTTCTGAAACTGCGGAAGGATCTCGTCGGCGCTGTGCATACCGAGCCCGAACAGGTTCACGATCCAGTCGTATGTGTAGGCGCCACCGCGGCCGCTCCCCATCTGTACCAGCCAAGGCCACACCGCAGAGGTTGGCGCGTCGATAGCGACCGCACGCGTCGACGTCACGTCGGCCCGCGGAAGTAGCTCGTCGCCGGGCAGCCGTGTGGTCGCTTCACCGGCAGTGGCACCCCAGGTGAGATACCAGCGGCGGGCAGGCCGCGAGTACGCCACACCCGCCGCCAGGCCGACAACCGCCGCCCCGGCAGCCAAGGGCCAGGAGGTGGCCAGGGTGAGAGCTTCGCTGCGGGCCTGCCGCTGCAGGCCGAACGCGTGCGACCGTCGACTCCACATCGCTCCAGAGCTGGGCTCAGTCATCGTGCCTCCATTCTTGCGGTCCGCAGGTTCAGCTTGCTCTCCGCTGCACGGTGTCGAACAGGGACCTGCGTCCCGATCCCGAACCCCGCTCGCTTGCTTCCGCAGGCCCGGCCGCCGACCATCTACACGCTGTTTAGTACGCGGCCATGTCCCACGACCAGGAACCTCCGCACCGTCGACGACGTGTGCCGCTCCCGGGTGCCGGGAGTAGCGCGCACGGATGGGTGACGAGGGGACCTCGCTAACGTGTTGGGGTCGCGCGCGTCAGATCGACGGACTACCTTGCCGCGATGACCTGCGGCCCAAGCCGCTGACCAAAGTCGCACGCATCCGCACGGCACGGATCCGTCACCTGATCTTGCGGAGGTGCAGGGCGTGGGCTATCTGGGGCTGCTGCGGCAGCGGCCGGTCCTGGTGCTGTGGTCATCGGCCATGCTCAGCGTGCTCGGGAACCGGCTGTACGGCCTTGCCGTGATGTGGGTCGTATACGCGTCGACCGGCTCCGCCGCGATGATGGGCCTGGTCGCGGTCATCGAATCGGTGCCGTACATCGTGATCGGCACTTTCGGCCGTCGGCTGATCGCCCGGTTCTCGTCTTTCGGGGCCCTCGCCTAGCTCGACGCCGGCCGCGCAGCCGCGGCGTGCGCCGTGCCGCTGCTGTGGTCTCCGGACCGGGGCGGCCTGGTCACCCTATTCGTCCTGGTGTTCGTGCTCGGTCTGCATGGGATCGGCTTCTTCGTGGCCGCGGTGTCCGCGGTCGGGATTCCGGCAGTACTCGCTTCCCGGCTCGGACAGGGCGCCGCCGGGTATGGCCTGGTGCTGGCCGCGATCGGAGTCGGGGCGCTGGCCGGGAACCTGATCATCGGAAACGTGCAGGCGGCCCGGTGGCTACCGACGTACTGCTGCGCGTGGGGGGTCACCGGTATCGCGCTGATCGGCTACAGTGCCGCCCCGTCGCTGCCGGTGATGATCGGCTTCGGGCTGCTGTCCGGCCTGGCGACTCCGGCCGCCGCAGTTACGCTACGTGCCCGGCTGGCGGACTTCGAAGGGCCCGAACGGCTGTGGCTGATCACCGTCGACCAGACCGTCATACGATCCGCAGGCACGGTCGGGATGCTGACTCTGCCACTGGCCATCGACGCTGCCCCGGCCGTCACGTTCGCCGGCGCCGGTGTCTTCCTGGCCGCGGCGGCGATCGTCTCCGGGCTGGTCGCCCGGTGGGCCGTTGCCAGCCGTGCCGCCAAGGAGCGGGTGCTGGCAGCGACCCGGGCCTCCTCCTGACCTGTGGGTCCCGCCGGGGTGCGCCACGGGCGGGACCGACATACTTCCGGCGGCGCCGGCCGGTCAGCTCACGGCGGGCTGAAGTTCCTGCTTCCAGGCGGCCTGCTCCGGGTGTTCCTCGTTGTCGAACTGGACCCAGGTGGTGTCCCAGTCCCACAACATCAGGTCTTCGGGCCGGGCTCTTAGCCGCTCGCCGGACATAGCCGTCAGGAACGGCCCGTCGTCAGCGGCTGCAACTCGCCAACGGCTCGACGCAAGTCGTCGGCACATCAGTGAAAGTCCGCGGCGGTAGGGACCTTGTCCTCTATCCGCGTCGCCAGTGCAACAGGCACGCTGATCGGCACCGGACAGGCGAACCGTCCGACCGAAACCGCACCGCAGGAGAGCCGATGCCGCCCACTGAACCGCTCGTCCTGCTTGATGGCGGTGATCGCGGCTGCGTACGCCTGCTGCTGGAGTTGCGGGCCCTAATCCGGACGGTGCGGGCCGGCACCATCATTCACTTGCTTACCACCGACCCGGCCGCACCGCTGGACTTGCCCGCCTGGTGTCACCTGACCGGCCACAGTTACCTCGGCCCTGTGCCCGACACCTACGCCGCGCCGGGCTACCGCATTCGCGTGACCGGCGACCGGGCCACGCCGACCGACCCCGACCATCCGTGGCGGCCGGTTCGCTGACACGCGAACCCGCCATGGCGATGGTCGCGACGCTTCGAACGAGTGGAGATGGGAGTGCGGGACCTCACCGACCTGGCCAACGCCAGCGACCGCAGGCCCGGCGCAGGCCGCGAAGCTCGCGACCGCGCCCGCGAGCTTCGCCGGCCCCGGCAGTCGACGTCCGACCGGCCGTTCATCGTCATTTGGGAGGCGACGCAGGCCTGCCCACTGGCTTGCCTCCACTGCCGCGCCTCAGCCCGACCGCAGCGGGACCCGTACGAGCTGACTACAAGCGAGGCTGTCGACCTCATGGCGCAGGTGGCGCAGTTCGGCCGTCCCGCGCCCCTGTTCGTCATCACCGGCGGTGATCCGTTCCAACGCCCCGACCTGACAACCCTGATCCGCCGAGGCACGGACCTCGGCCTCGCAGTGTCGGTTTCCCCGTCCGGCACACCTACCCTCACCCGGGAGGCCCTCGCCGCTCTGCGTGACGCCGGCGCCCGCGCCATCTCGCTGAGCGTGGACGCCGCCGGCCCGGCGGCCCACGACGGGTTCCGAGGTGTCGACGGCGTGTACGCGCTGACCATGCGCGCATGGCACGACGCCGCGAACCTGGGGCTGAAGGTCCAGATCAACACGACCGTCACCCGCGACACCCTCCACGACCTGCCGCAGATCGCCGCGCAGGTCCGCGATCGCGGCGCCATGCTGTGGAGCGTCTTCTTCCTGGTACCCACTGGACGCGGCCGTGCCCTGCCCGGTCTCGGCGCCGCCGACACCGAGGACGTCCTCAACATCCTGTACGACCTCGGCGAGACGATTCCGGTCAAGACCACCGAGGCTCACCACTTCCGGCGAGTGTGCCTGCAACGCGCCGTCCTGGCCCGCCGTGGGGTCCCGGCCGTCGAGGCGTTGGGCCTCGGGCCGCTGTACCGGCGGCTGAGGCAGGAGCTCGACGAGCTGGGCCTGCTCGACGGGCCATGCCGCACCCGCCGGCCACCGTTGCAGGTCAGCGCCGGCAACGGCTTCGTCTTCGTCTCGCATCGCGGCCAGGTCCACCCGAGCGGCTTCCTGCCTGTAGCTGGCGGTGACGTACGCCGGCAGCGGCTGGTCGACATCTACCGCACCGCGCCACTGTTCACCGACCTCC
This sequence comes from Actinoplanes sp. NBC_00393, assembly GCF_036053395.1. NCBI lineage: Bacteria > Bacillati > Actinomycetota > Actinomycetes > Micromonosporales > Micromonosporaceae > Actinoplanes > Actinoplanes sp. NBC_00393. The sequence continues at coordinate 9,674,322 of NZ_CP107942.1, forward strand.
GCGACACCACCCTGCTACAAGGGCGGTGCGGCGCCTGCGAGTTCCGCACCGTGTGCGGCGGATCCCGGGCCCGCGCCTACGCGGTCACCGGCAACCTGCACGCCGAGGAACCAGCCTGTAGCTACCAGCCCGGCTCGTTCGCCTACCCCGACGACCTGGCCGAACTGCTGCCGCAGAAACCATTGTGATCGACGGAGGTCAGCCCCACGCCGAACCCGATCCTGCAGGCCACCACAGGGAGCCCGCCATGGCCGACGAAATGCAGCAACGCACCGTGACCACAGCCCAGCGGGACGGCGACGGCAGCTCATCGGCGAACCGCATCCCGCTGGTGTACTCCTGTTCCGGCTGTTCCAGCGCGGCGCAGCTGGCCAACGCACTCGCGATCAGGCTCGACCGGCTCGGCGTCGCGGAGATGTCCTGTATCGCCTGGCCCGGCAGGGACGTGCCATCTCTGATGCGCCTGGCCCGCTCCGGCCGTCCGATCGTGGCGCTCGACGGCTGTGCCCTCGTCTGCGTTCAAGCGATACTGCGCCGACACGGCATAGTTCCGGACTGCTAGGTCATCCTCAGCCACCACGGCGTTCGCAAGCGCCGAGATGCCGACTTCGAAGATGTCGACACTGAGCGGCTGCTCCCGGTTCCCGGTTCCCGGTTCCCGGTTCCCGGTTCCCGGTTCCCGGTTCCCGGTTCCCGGTTCCCGGTTCCCGGTTCCCGGTTCCCGGTTCCCGGTTCCCGGTTCCCGGTTCCCGGTTCCCGGTTCCCGGTTCCCGGTTCCCGGTTCCCGGTTCCCGGTTCCCGGTTCCCGGTTCCCGGTTCCCGGTTCCCGGTTCCCGGTTCCCGGTTCCCGGTTCCCGGTTCCCGGTTCCCGGTTCCCGGTTCCCGGTTCCCGGTTCCCGGTTCCCGGTTCCCGGTTCCCGGTTCCCGGTTCCCGGTTCCCGGCTCCCGGCTCCCGGCTCCCGGCTCCCGGCTCCCGGCTCCCGGCTCCCGGCTCCCGGCTCCCGGCTCCCGGCTCCCGGCTCCCGGCTCCCGGCTCCCGGCCGTAACGAGCGAGTGGTCCGAAAGCAGCGGGCCAAGGACCGTGGCCACGACCGTTCCGACCGGCACCATCAAGCCTCGGCCAGCAATGTGGCGGACCGATTCCGACGGCGGGCGGCGGCGGTGTGGGCGTGGCTGAGGCGGCGCGCCCGCATCGGCAAAGCCTCGTGACCTGGTACGCGGCCGGGTTCCGGGACGGCAACCCGGACCGCCGACACTGACGGAGATGGCCGGGGATCCTGCCGGATTCCATCCGCCCCATCACCTCGAGCAATCTGCCGAATGATCGTCGGAATAATCTTGCGCATCTTTGTCGGCATGGAGTAGGGTCCACTTTGTGGGAGCACTCTTCTCCATCGAGGAACCGGCAGCGAATCCTCAGCTGCTGGTCGCCGCCCGCGAAGCGCTCGGGCTGACGCAGGCCGACATCGCCGACCGCCTCAGCCGGCTTTCCGGAAGCACCGTGAAGACCACCCAGGGCTACGTCTCCCGGGCGGAGAAGGGTGCGCTGTCGGTCATCGGGACGCGGCTGAAGCAGTTCGCCACGGTGCTGGAGACGACCCCGGACCTGCTGATCCTGGACGTCAAGCTGTGGGCCCTCGGTGAGGGCTGCCTGTACCACCGCAACCGGCGCTCGACGAAAGCATCGACTCTGCGGCGGCTGCACGCCCAGATCAACCTCACCCGCCTCTATCTGAACCGGCTCGCGGACGCCGCCGACGTCCCACTGCCGGCGTTCACGGTGTCGCCGACCCGAGTGGAAGGCGCCGTCGGCCCGCAGGCGGTTGCCGCCCAGCTGCGCGCCCAACTCGGGATCGGCCCGGGCGCCGTCGCCTCGGCCACGAAGGTCGCCGAGCAGCTCGGGGCGCTGGTGATGCCGATGTCGCTGGGTGGCCGCGAGGTGGACGCGACAAGCCTGCATCCGCCGGGCGAGCCGCCCATCTTCGTAATCAACACCGACGCGCCGATCGACCGTCAGCGGTTCACGTTGATGCACGAGGTCGGACACTGCGTCAGTGTTCCCGGCTCCGGCATTGACGCGGAGGAGATGGCCCAGGCGTTCGCTGGGGAGTTCCTCGCGCCGAACGATCAGATCTACCCGGACCTCACCGCGGCCCCCGTCACGCCGGCCCGGCTGCTGCAACTCAAGGCCAAATGGCAGATCTCCGCCGCGGCCGTGCTGCGCCGTGCCGCCGACCTGGCGGTGATCACCGACTCCCGCTACCGGACGATCAGCGCGCAGATCTCTGCGCTGGGCTGGCGTACCGAGGAACCGGAACCGCTGCCGGCGGAGACCCCCCGGCGAGTTCCCGAGATCGTCCGGGCAGCGATCCACGCGACCGGTGGTGTCGACGCCGCAGCAGCGGCGGCCGGCACGACGCCGGCGCGCCTGACCAATCTGTTCGGTGACGCCGTCACCGGCACGAGTACCTACCAGGATGGACGATGACCGAACCTGGGGACAAGGCGACGGCGCCGGCCCACGGCAACCTCGCCGGTGACCTGGCGCAACGCTGGCGATGGCTGGGCCGTCAGCCGTATCCGCCGATCCCGCCGGGAGCCGTCGGTGCCCTCGTTGACCGTGTGCTGGTGTACGCACGCCGAAGCCACGTCCCCGCTGTGCGGCCGGTCATCGGAGCCGCCCGCAGCGGCCTGGTGATCGTCGGCCCCAGCCCGGGCAAGCCGATTCCCCTCGCGGAATCCTTCGAGTACGACGGCCCGATTCTGCTCGACCCCGACGCCTACGGCCACCACCGGGCCACGCCCGACAAGCCGTTCCTGCTGCCCGACGGCGGCCTCGAAGGCACCAACCCCACCCTCGGCGACGTTCTGAACGCGCAGATCAACGCCGGATACACAGCGGCCTGCACCCCGACCGGGTACATCGGCGCCGGGGACACGGCAAGCCTGCAGGCCGCCGCGCAGCAGGTGAAGGCGCTCGGCCGCACCGACGTGCTCTTCGTGGCACCGCTGGACATCTCACTGCTCGACCGGGCGTTCTTCACCCAGACCCAAGCCATCCTGCAGGATGCCGGCTGCCCGGTCGCGCTCGTGCTCGGCAAACAGGGCGATCCGCTGACCCAGTCGGCACGCATCATCCCCAACCTGCGGACGCTGGCTGCCACCGTGCCGCTCATGCCCATCTGCACCGACTTCAACGGCCTGGACCTGATGGCCCACGGCGCCTTCGCCGCGGCGATCGGCACCGGCGGCAGCATCCGCCACACCGTTCCGCCACCCCGCAAGCCCTTCGCGTTCGTCCAGAACGACAAGTCGCCCAGCGTCCTGATCCCCGAGCTCATGTGCTGGTGGAAAGGGTCGAAGATCAACAAGCTGTGCGGTGCGGCACCTAGCAGAGCCCCCAAATGCTCCTGCGAAACCTGCGGCAACCAGGCCCTGACCCGCTTCCTCTACGAAGAGGACCAGCCGGAAGCCATCGCGCACGCCGTCGCAGCCTGGTCGATCATCGCCGACGGCCTGCTCGCCCAGCCGACCGTGCGGGATCGCGCCGAATACTGGCGCAACATCTGCCACAGCGCCGTCGCCGAGCACGAGATGTTCGCCAAACGTCTCCGCCAGGTCGACCCCTTGCCCGTTCAGACCCCGCTGAAGCAGTGGGCCAAACTGCCGGCCTGGCCCACCGAATAGCCGTTCAGCCCGCCGTCCCCGGCGGGCTCACCGGCTACGCTCGGCACCCCGGAACACCTCCTCGGTGAACCACCACCACGCCGGGGTCGGCTGCCAGTCGGTCAACATCTCCGGCTCCAGCACCATCGTCACCGTCTCACGGTCACGCACGGCGACCCCGATGCCGTAGAACGACGCCTCAGCCAACGCGACATCTGCATCGGTCGGCAGCTCGGAAACCACCAACAACCTGCGGCAGTACATCGCGAACCGCGACGCGGCCCGCAACCCTTTCGCCCAGTCCGTCGCCTGCACCATCGCCAGAACCGGCGTCACCGGCGGAGCAATCCGGCGGGTCACCGTCGCAGAAGACCACGCGACCGCCCCGTCCGGCAGACGCCGCAGACGCCGCCGTCCGGCGGGCGCCACCGACTGCACCGCGATCGGTTGCCCGAGCGGCAGCCCCATGAGCGTGTCGAGCAGATCAAGAGCGAGAACCGGCACGATCCCGTGCTCCTGACGGACCCGCAACTGCTCTTGATCAGGACGGTAGGCCACCCACCCGCGGACCCCGAACATTCGGACCCGGGAGATGCCGATCTCCTCCGCGACGGTGGGGGGCATGGCGGCCGCGAAACGCTCCAGCGTCGCTGCAACGCTCATGAACCCATCCCCTCACCCGCGTCGTCACCCGGAACAACCGGTTCGAGATCTTGCACCAGCTGCCGCAGCCCCGTCCATGCGCCCACGTTTGTGAGCGCGTAGAACACCCGCCGGCTTTGGCCAACCTGAGGTAGCCGCGTGACCAAGCCGGCGGCCGTGAGCGCTCGCAGCGGCGGGTGAAAGACACTCGTCGGCACGCCGGACGACGCGGCCAAATCCTTCACGCATACCCCCTCAGCACCCGCCGTTACCAGCGCAGTCAACAGTTCGAGCCGGTACCTGTTACCAAACACCGCCGACGAGACTCGTCGCAGCTGCTGTACCGCCACAGAGTTAACAGTAGTGAATCGCGATTCACGATTCAATCTGGTCAGGGAGTGGCGCTTCTGCATCTGAAGGGAGACGCGACAGTTGGCCGCTGCACGCCGACGACGGCGACCCCGGTAGGGACCTCCAGCCCTACTTCCCACTGGACATCCCCGGTTCACTGGCAGTCGGCTACACAGCCTGGGCGGCGGCACGGCGCCGCCCAGGTACACCGAACGCGTGCGCACCACCGGCCCCAGCGGCAAACTGAAGTGGTCCCACCACGATCACGGCCGCTGCATTACCCCGCGCCATGTCATCACCATAGGAAGAAGACTTGACCGAAGCACCGCAGCCCACCAGGCACCTCAACGGCACCGTGAACCCGGCTGTTGGCCCGCCAGCCACCACGGCCGGCACCCAGGCAACGCACCGGCACCCTGCCGGAATGCCGTGGGAACAGGCCTACAACACTGCCCGCGACACGCCGAAGCCGCTGCCACCGGAGCAGACCCCGGTCGAAGCGGCGGCCGGCCTCAGCTTGGCCGCCCCGATCCTCGCCCGAACGCCGGCGCCGGCATTCGACGCCGCAGCGATGGACGGCTTCGCCGTCGCCGGCCCGGGACCATGGACCATCACCGGCCGCATCCTCGCCGGCCAACCTGTCGCATGCTCCGCCCTGCCGGCTGGAACGGGCGTCGAGATCGGCACCGGAGCACCAGCCCCCGTCGGCGCTGACGCGGTACTGCCCTACGAGAACTGCCACCGCGCCGGGTCGACCGTGACCGGCACCATCGGCACCCGAACCCACATCCGCCGCACCGGCGACGACGTCCGCCCCGGTGACGTGATCGTGCCGGCCGGCCGCACAGTGACCGCCACCGTCGCGGCCGCCGCAGTCCAAGCCGGCGTCGACGACGTGTTCACCCACCGGCCGCCGACGGTGACTCTGTTCGTCACCGGTGACGAGGTGATCGCCTGCGGAACACCCGGGCCGGGGCAGGTCCGAGACAGCTTCAGCGGCCTCGTCGCTGCCGTGACCAGCCGGGCCGGCGGCATCCTGCGCGCCTGCTCGTACCTGCGCGACGACAAGGCCCTCCTGCAAGCGGCGCTCGACGACACCGATACCGACGTCATCGTGGTCAGCGGCTCGTCGTCGGCCGGGGCCGCCGATCACCTGCACACCGTCCTGAACGAGCAGCACGCAACCTGGCACGTCAACGGCGTCGCCTGCCGTCCGGGCCACCCCCAAGCCCTCGCCGCCCTCGCCGACGGACGATGGGTGATCAGCCTGCCCGGCAACCCCTACGCGGGCCTCACCGCCGCCCTCACCCTGCTTGAACCGCTCCTGCGCACCCTCGCCGGCCAACCCGCCGGCAAGCTACCCACTTGTCTGGTGACCGGCACCGCGAAGCTGACATCCGGCGCCGTGCGGATCGTCCCGGTCCGCTTTACCGGCGCAGCCGCCCAGATCCTCCCCGGCACCGGTTCCGCAGGTCTCCGCGCCGCCGCGGCCGCTGACGCGCTGGCGGTCCTGCCCATCGGATGGACCAACGGCGCCCCGGCGGCCATCCTCGCCGTGCCATAACCCGACCTGCCGTGTCTTGAGACCAGCAGGATCAAGCGCAAACCCGGCAGGCGAGCCGAACATCCGGTCACCGGCAATGCCCGCCGAGGGCCTCACCCGCCATTACCGGTTTGCCGCAGCATGCCGACCTACTGGAGCCGGTCACGGCCCGCAACCCGCCGCAGCGAGACAGCAACCTGGGTCGGAGGGGACCGGCCTGGGGGCGCCGGGATACCTGACGCCAATCTGCCGGCGACGATGCCGCAGACCATGGTCACACAACAGACCCCTCGTCTGCCCGCTGAGCAGGGCATTGAGCTGCGCGGTTGACGCGACGACAAGGGCACCCCCCGCGACGGTCGTGAGGAGGCCGTCTAAGCCCGCTGCATGCGTGGGCGGGCGGCGCGAACGTGTAAGCCTGCGCTCTGTGCCCCCGCATCATCGGCGGGATCAGCGAGTTGCCGGGTGACGGACGTCTGCATTTCGCTGCGGAGTTCCGTCCAATACACGCGTCGCCGGTGTCCGGTGCCGTCCGGGCACCGGCGATAGCGTGCGAGCGGGAACCATCCCTGGCCAGAGCGCGGCGAGGTCCTGTGCAGGGTTCAGTACAGCGAGGCGGGATCGACTCCGAGGGCGCTGAGGATAGTCGTCACCACGACCGCGATACTTATCCCGCCCGTGATCAACACGGCGAACATGAGCAACGCCATCACGAGACTCTTCCCAGTGCCTGTCAGATCAGCGAGCATGATCTTGCGGTAGTCGGTTCGCGGCCACTCGATCGGCGGAAGCTTCGCACTGCCGGCCGGACCCGTTGTGGACGCGGTCCATACCGGGGAATCGTGACTCGCCCCGACCCGGAAGCCTCCCCCCGAACTACGGGAGCCGTCCCGCTCTGAGCGCTGCTCTGGCGAGGTTGCCTGCACCATGATGTCGCCTCCTTCGGCCACAACTAGCGCGATATTTGCCGTCCTCATCGGCAGGCACGGGCTGCCGATGAGGGGCCATTCGGCCTGTTCTGCGGCTCGCCGCCGTGAACTCGCCGGCCACCGGTGACTGACGCCGATCGAGCACCGAACGCACTCCAGGGCCCACGGCTGCCCGCAGGTGGCCCGGCAACCGCCGGCAGTTCTTGACAGGCTGCCTCGCCAGACAGGACCGTAAGCCGTCCGACCCTGGTGGCGGCAGGGTGCGGGGTACAAGCCCCATCGGTCACCGGCGACCGGTAGGTGTCCGGCGGCGCAGGCCGTGCGGCGAATCGATTCGGGCCGCGAGTTCACTAGCGTACTCCTGCAGCACCCGGTCCAGCGCCTGATAGTGCTCTCCGGGAAAGTTCGTCCGGAGCCGGTTGAACAGTGTGTCGGTGCTCGAACGCCAAGACAGGTGCTCGTCCGCGGGCTGCTGATCGCGGATGGGCTGCGGCGCGACCCGATGCTCGCCGTGCGTCAGCCGTGTCCACACCACGATCGAGGCTGCTTGGCGTTTGCGGTCGCCGAAGTCAGGCGGCCGCAACAAGTCTGCCTGCTGCGGCATCTGCGCGACCAGAGCACGCCACTCTTTGGGGGTTATGCACCAGTCCCGCAGAGCCTTGCGCCGCCGGTCGTAGTCGATGCGATGTGACAGGCCGTTGATGTGATCGATCAGGTCGTAGACGGCATCGTCGAACGCGTGAGGATTGTCGAGCCCTGCGGCCCACTCGTTGACTCTCAACACGGTCGTCGCGCAGCGACTGTAGGCGCTGTCGTCCCCCGGCAGGCCCAGTTTGACGGCAGCCTCCCGAACGCCGCAACCGGCGACGATCTGCACGACGCGCAGTGCGGCAGTCCGCCGGAGATACTTCGTCGCGACGCCGTCGAAGCGCGCGAAGAACCGCTGGTACCAGTCGGGTTCCAGGAACTGCGGAACATGCTCAGGTCCGAACTTCACCCAGCGCGGAACGGCAGGCCGGCGCCGAGGTCGTCGTACCCGCACGATCGTCTGTCTGGTCAGCGTCAACGCGTGACCGAATGGCAGCGAGTTCTCCGGCATGCCTTCCAGGAACCTGCGGTTCCAGTCAGCGGTGGTCAACAGCCCTTCGTCGTCTCTGAGGAGGTAGCGCAGGTCGTTCGCCAGTTCCCGTGGTGAGGAATGGGAAAGCATCGTGTCCGCGGCCAGCAGCATTGCCGCGCACGCCATCGCGTCCGGGGGAGGCGTGCGGTGCGCGGCATGCCTGGTGAGATTGTGCTCCTTGCTGCCCGGCTTACACCGAGTTGTTACTTGTTGTTCTACTTCGCTGACATACTGCTCCAACGCGTCGGCGAGTGTCGCGTCGCTCAGCAGGTGCCGGCTCAGCGGCCAGGCGCGCAGGACGGCGTGACTGAGCTTGAACAGATCCCAGAAATACTCGGCTGCTGTCACTGGCTGCCCGGCTACCGTGACCTTGTCCGGGGCTGTGGGATCCAGGGCTTGCAGAATCTTGCGTTGCAGGGCGAGAGCTGCGGCGTTTGGCGGTGACTGTGCCGGCGTTTCGGTCAGCCAGGCGCCGCACGCCGGGGCGAGATCCTGACGTTGATGGCGTCGTTGTCGCAGGTGGCTACGGCATTGCGTCGGATGGAGGCTGTAGTCCGACCAACGCGGCAGAAACCCGTTCTCCTGCTGATGGGCGACATGCCCGGCAGCGCAGCGATGGTGAAGATATCGGCGATGGATTGGACAAGCGAACACTGCGGGGAGCCGCCAGGCCCGTTTCCAGGCTCCACCGAGCTCGCGCTGTATCGGGCTGCCGTCGCCGGCGAGGCACTCGGGGCAGTAGCGGGTGAACTTGACGGACAGCCAACCATCGAGCTTGTGCCGGGAGACCTTGCTGCCGACGACCCGGTGGGGCCCGCGGGCAGGCGGGTACCGGCCGCTGTAGCCGGCAAGGAACAGCGACCGCGCCTCCGTCTCGGTGAGGCTGGCGGAGTGTGCGAAGGTGCGGAGGACATCGGGTTCGACGTTGACGAGCAGCAACACGGGAGCCAACCGCTGACGGTAGCGGTCTGTCCGAACGTCGAGCCCGGTCGAAACCACCAGCCGGCTCGGCGTGAGGCTCAGCCGATGCGCCAGCCGCAGCAGGAAACCGCTGATCGACTCGTCCGCCAGTGGAACGAGGCTGCGGGGTAGAACCCGGACGGTGGTCATGCGCTGATGCTTTCCCCGAGGGGAATCCCGTGATCATCGAAAACCTTGTTGCGGCCACGGTGGCTAGGCTTTTTCGATGCAGCAGGTGTCTTTGCCGGGACAGCAGGCACCTCGCCGGCCGCCGCGTCACGACGCGGGTCGTTGCCGAGGTTGATGCCGATGTCATCGAGCAGTTCTTCGGTGAGCACCTCGGCCTCGGTGTTCATCGCTTCGGCGCAGCCGTCTTCGATGAGCCGTTCGAGAAGGCCGGCAACGCCGTTGGTCCGCCGGAACAGGTATTCGGGCATGGTCCCGCCCGTCAACATCCCCTTCCGTGGCGCGTTGAAAAGCCGCAGGTGGGTCTCCAGGCTCGCGAGGTACGTTTCCCAGGCCTTGATGTCGCGGTCAGTGTCGTAGCTGAAGGGACGCAGGTGGAGTAGATCAAATCTGCGTTCCGTCTGTGTCGCCGGGTCTTCGTCATTCTCGACACGGAACACGATCTGGTCAGTCCGTGGATCCGGAGTCCCTTCGCGCAAGAGCCCGGAGCCGGGGATGTTGACGCCGATAAGGACCAGCGTTGTGTTCATGCTCATGAATGCACGCAGCATGTCCAGGGTGTCCTGGTCGTCCGCGCGATGCATCTTCAGTCGGGTGATGTCGTCGAGTATCAGCACCCGCACGCCGTGGTCGTTCAACGAGGTGCGAACAGCCTTGGTCAGCTCGGTCAGGCCCATCTTGTGATAGTCGGCACCGAAGAAATCTAGGATCGCTCGGCAGGTGGCGATGGGTTTGGCCGTGACGGGCGTTTGCACGTAGGACACCGGAACGTGGATATCCCTCGTGCCGGGAAGGGCCTGAGGGTTGAGGCGCCTAGTTATGGTCAGCCATTCTTCCTCGAACTGCGCTGCAATCTCACACGCACTCTCGGTCTTACCCTGGTAGCCGCCTCCCGTGATCATGATTCCGGATCGGGTCACTGGCCGCCTTTTGAAACTGTTGTTGCGAAACCGCATCATCATGATTCGTTTCAAGTGCCGTGTCATCGGCGTTTCCTGCATCGGAATGTTCACGTGGGTCGCAATGCGATGCAGGTCGTGCAGATTCCTTTCGCGCGGTCTCATGGCCCTATACTCGTCTATCGTGATCACTGGAGCTGGCAGGAAATCCTCCCGAGTACTACGCCATTGGTGCCATCCTTGGACGGTCTCGCGTGTGGCGGTCGTTCCCGGAAGGCTGAACGGCAGGTCTCGGCAGCCTGACGCTGAACCCGAAGTCACGACGGATCCTCCTTGGCCTTGGACAGAGCCGTCGCTGGCCTCCGTCCTCGTCGCCTCGGAACACGATCCGGCCAGTCTGTGGACCCGGGGGCGTCGACGCCGATGAGAACTAGCGTCGTGTTCATGCTCACAAAAGCGCGAAGCAGATCCAGGGTGTCCTGGTCGTCGACGCGGTACACATTTACCCGGGTGAAGCCGTCGAGTAACAGCACCCGCACGCCGTGGTCGTTCAACGAGATGCGAGCAGCCTTGGTCAGTTCGGCGAGGCCCATCCGGTGATGATCGGCACCGAAGAAGGCCAGGATCGCCCGACAGATGCTCCGGGGTCTTGCTGCGGCGGGCAGCTGCACGTAGACCACCGGAACGTCATCGGCCTTCCTTCCGGATAGCTCTTGGGGGCGCAGCTTATTGATTCTGGTGAGCCATTCTTTCTCAAGCTTGGCTGCAATCTCCGACGTGTTTTCGGTATGCCCGAGGTGGCCGCCGTCCGTAACCAATATCCCGGCTTGGTTCCCCGGGTATCCGTTGAAAACATCACCTCGCAACCCTATCGTTATGATGCGTCTCCGGCATTGGGGATTTGATGCTGAGCCGGAAGTCATGCGGGGCCTTCCTCAACGTCGAATCGAGCCGTGAGTTCATACGCGGACTCTGTCTTTCCTTGGCAACCGCCTCCCGTAATCATGATTTCTTCCCTACGGTCTTGAATCAAGGATCCGCTGTCGCGTAGTCGTACGCCATGATCGGTTTCTTTCACGTCGTGAGTGTCGTCCGCGTCAGAAGTCATGAAGCTTCCTCCGTTTCTCCTTCAAGCCATTCCTCGTCGGGTATGAGGAACAGGTTCCTTTTCTCCGATCCGCCCAGTCGCGTGCCCGGGGCCACGGGTTGCGGGGCAACGGCCCGTTGCCGGCGCAAAGCCCGTTCGGCGTCCAGCGAATCCTGCACCAGCTGGTCCTGTTCTTCCCAGCTGTGCTCGACGGCCGGCGCCCGCCGGGCTGTCGCCGGGTGCAACTCGAGACCGTCGGCATCGAGCGGCGAGGGCTGGGCTGGCATCGGCCGGTCTGCTGCGGCGGCAGCACCCTGATGGATCTCGCGGGAGCGCGCAAGCTTCTCCTTCTTCTTCAGCTGGCTACGCCACTCGCTTACCGGTGCATGGGTTTTGAGCAACTCCAAGAGCAGCGGTCGAAGTTCTGCATCCGTTTTCGGGACAATCCCCCGAGTCTTCGCGAGTTTCAGCATCTGATCGACCCGGGCATCGTTGAACGCCGGAATGTGACCTGAAGCCGGTAGGCCAGTCCATCGCAACTCGTGCCACGCGTGAGTATCCGGATCCTGGAAGAAAACGGTGCGACGGTCCCGCGGATCGTAACGAATGCGCCATTTCTTCCTGCCGTGCCGCCCGCCGCGCCTCGGAAGGTCCAGATGATCGAGGATAGGCCCCCAGTAGTACAGCTTCTTGACTTTGACGCCGCGCCCTTTTTGGATCTGCGTGTTACTGCTTGGAAGCAGCCGATAGAAGGTCTCCGGTTCTGGGATCTCCATGGCGAAGCCGCCCTGCGCCATCGATGCGGCGAACAGGGTGTTCGGGCTCTGGTCACCCATCGGGTCCCACGAAGGGGCGTAGGAACCCAACCGCCGGTTTTGCCAGTCCTTCACGATCCACGTTGCGATCAAGTGCTCAAGCTGCTGGATTGTCAACGCAGCGTCGCCTTCCGGGTCGATACCGCGGTCAGCGACGTCGGCACCGGTATAGCCAGGCAGCGCCTCGAACAGCAGGCTCTGAGCGGACTTGAACGCACGCTCGACGGCCTGCTTGTCAGTCGGCCGCAGTACCCGGGCCGGCAGGATGTTGCATTTCAGCACATCCAGTGCTCTGACAAGGTCGTGGCTGCGATACGGTCCGCCGTGATCAGTCGTCACCGTTTCCGGTGTGAAGAACGGCAGCCCCGCGACCTTGTGGCCCGCGAACTGCGCGACCAGGTGCGCAGGAACGCCCGGATAGGGCCACTCCATGTCGTCGTCCCAGCCCGGCCGCATCGGTAGGGGCATGGTCATGTCACGCAGCACCATCGCCACGTCTACCGACTTCTCTGACGACAGCGTCAGCCGGAACGCCACCAGAGATCGCGTGTAGACATCCAAAGCCCAGGTCAGTCTGGCCCTGACCGGCTCCCGGGAGATCGGATCAATGACCATGACGGGAACCGGTGTGGTGTCCAACGCGACCACCTGACCGGGCCGGTACACCACGACATGCTGCTTGCGCTCTGGCGACATGTGACCCTCGAGCGCAGCCGCCGACACCGCATACCGCTGCCGTGATCCACCCGGGCCGAACCATTCCTTCCATAAGCCGCGCAACGTGCTGTTACTCGGTACCTTCACCGGGGCAGCGCCGGGCTCGGCGGTCTCAGCAAGATACTGATGGACCCAAAGGAACTTGGTTTCCATGCTCACTTTTGAGCGAACCAAGCTCTCTTCGTAAGCCGCGTAAATCGCCTCTCGGACCCGTTCGTCTAGGCGATAGTGACCGCAACGCTCACGGAGCCAACGGTTATCGGCGCAGCCCATGATCCCGCGTTCATCGAGAAGCTTTTCCCGCCTCTTCAACGTCCGAAAGCTTGCCTTCTGCAGCCCCAGCAGCGACGTATTTAGTCGGTCCAGCCTCTCCAACTCGGCCTCCTTGGCGCGACGCCGCGCCTCCAGGGAGGGCGTTACCGCCGGGTCGTATTCGGCTTTCGGTTCTCCTTCCAGAGCCTGAAGCGGATCTCCGCTGCGATACCCGGTCCGCAGTTCGTTGATGTGGGCAACGCGCAAGAGGGTCAGATCCCGCTGGCGCGGAGTAAGGTCGTCGAAGTCAGCCGGCTGACGGCCACGATCGGCGGGCAGCGGCGACGAACGGCTCGACTGCCGGCAGCGCGGATCATTCAGGAGGTCCCGCACGTGCGCCAGCCGGACCTCTCCGTCAGCCGACTGCAGCGTCACACGGCTGTACTGCGGCTCGAGCTTCACGACAGACCAGTGCGTCCCGTCACGGACAATCACGGAGCGCAGCGAGAGGTCCAGCTTGGGTTGCAACCTCAACATGAGCCGACTCCAGCGGCCCACACGAGCGAAGCGTCACCCAGTGGCTGGCTCATATCGATGACCGCCCGGCGATGCCACAGCAGATGCGTCAAGTGAGTCCGGGCGATCGCCGGCACCGATGTTGCCTCGACGATCTCGTCGAACCGCCGCGGCACAGAACGCAGCTGTGCAAGAACCTGGTCCGACATTCCTAACGGATCGGTCATTGGCCGGTATCGGGCACGCATTTCGCTCAAGTTCGCGACCACGTGCGGTCTCCAGCCTGCGACAACCGCGTACCGCCACCCCAGTGCGAACGCCACCTCGGCGGCTGCCGCAAACTTCACCCTATCCTTGTCACGGATTAGGGCGGCCGGTCGGACGTCGAAGAGAACCATCCCCGCAGCGGTGTACGCCAGATAGTCCGGGATGTGCTCTTGCTGTCCCGAGGTTGTCGAAAAACGCAGCCGCATGGGCTGCGACTGCACCTCGTCCAGGTCGCCCGCGAAGTCCAAGGCATGCAGCAACATCAACTCTTCCAACGATTCGTACCCGTGCCGACGCCCCGTGGATAGCAGGAACTCCACCCCAGCCCGGCTCGGCTGAGCGAAGCTGAAGTTGAAGGCCCTCACCGGTTCACAACCACGCGCAGGCATCGATACCAGGCCGTGGACAGTGCTGGTGATCTTCTGCCCGGTGTACTTCCAGACCGCTGTCCATCGGCGTGTCCAGTCGGAGCCGATGTCCAGCTCTGCCCGTGCTTCCTCCGTCACATGATCAAGGATCGTCAGGGCTCTCCACCCGCAGGTGTGAGACCAGATTGGTGACGCACCAGTGGCATCAACCTTGTGACGGCCGGTCCGCCCGATCTCAGCTGACATAGACGCATGGAAGGCTGTCCGTGTCGCAATGTCTAATGCGACACGCCGTCACATCGGAACCTGTCACAAACTTGTGTGACCGTCGCAGGCCCCGCCGGTGTCGGCCGGCCGGGTCGTGGCGATCGACCTGGAGCAAGATCAGCCGAAATGGGGACCTTAACCATGGTCGCGCCTGTACTTCGCATGCGACTGGCCCATCGCCGAACGGCGCGTGGTGGTCGTCCGGGGTGCGACTGCGACGGGCAGGCGTGGGCGTCGGTCACGCGATGGGCCGGCGTGTGACACCCCGATACTCGCGCCACCCACCCGCACACCTACAAGCAAAGACATCGGGCACGGTTGTCAGTCCGCCCGTCGAGCGTGCACGCCTCCTCGCCTGGCGCGTTCGGCCAGCTCTTGAACCTCGGTGAGATCGCCGACGTCCTCGGCTGGATTCTTGACTATGTCTAGGCTGCCGCCGACCAGTTGCCTGTCCGGGCCCGGCCGGCGCGGCATCCGGCTGACCACCTTCGCCGACACCCTCATCCTCGACCCTTACTCCGCGGATGCTCGACAGCGCCGCCCAAGGCAACGCCTCAACCAGCCACTGCACGACCATCGACAAAGTACGGCATCCGAATCGGCCAACTAAAACAAAAAGTCGCACGAGCAGCCGTCGGCGGAGTGACAGATCGGCGACAGATCTTGTCTATAGATGAATCGAAATGCTTCGCTTCGTGAGGTCAACTCACGGGGGAGGTCATTGATCGTGTCGTTCGCCCATGGATTCGCCCGCGCCCGATGGCTCGCGGGCTTCACCGCAGTCCTGCTGGTCACCACCCTGGCACCACCGGCCGACGTGCCGGCGCGCGCCGAGCCCGGCGACGTTCCCGAGGTCAGCGCCGGCCGGGCGCCCCAGCAACGGGGCGTGCCGGCGAACGCGGCGCCGGACGCCGCCGTCGCCGAGAAGGACCGCCCGCCGGTCGTGCCGCCGGGGGTGGACGCCGGCGGAGCGGCGCGCAAGGTCGGGAAGGCCGAGGTGGCCCGTGCCGCCGCAGCGGCGCCCGGTGAGGCCTTCAAGGACCTGCTGCTCCGGCCGGGCTTCGTGCTCGGCGACACCTCACTGGTGACGTACTTCAACCTGGCCGACGACACCTTCGACTCGTGGCGGGTGGACCTGTTCGACGCCGGGTCGCAGACCCGCCAGGAGTCCGTGGTGCTCAACCGCGACCAGCTCGCGGACAGCAAGTGTGAGTCGCCGCGCACCTACTGCAAGTCGCTCGGCGCCGCCGAGGGCTGGCAGCTCGACGCGGAGAAGAAGTACTTCGTCACGATCACCGCGATCTACCCGGACGGCGAGGTGCCGTCGGAGAACTCGGAAGAGGCGCAGCCGCGGACCACGATCGACCCGCCGGCGCTGCCGAACCGGCAGGCGGCCGGCTGCGGGTGCAGCGCGGCGCTCGGCGCGACCGGGGCCGGCCAGGCCATCCGCGCGATCGGGGTGAACACCGGCACCGGCGCCTTCACCCGGATCGAGCAGGACCTGGGGATGTCGTCGTTCGCCATCCCGTTCGCCTCGGGTCGTGCGTACTCCTCGCTCAACACCGGACCGTCGGCTCTCGGCCCGGGCTGGGCCTGGGTGTACGACATGCGCATCACCCCCTCCGAGACCGGCGCCTCAGTCCGTGCCGAGGACGGCTCGGACGTGGTCTACACCCTCAACGGCGACTCCTACCAGCGGCCGCCGGGCGTGACCTCCACGCTGCGCCGGGCCGGTGACGGCTGGGAGCTGGTCACCCGCAACAACATCGTCTACGCGTTCGACGCCCAGGGCCGGCTCGCCTCGATCCTCAACCCGCGCCAGGTCGGGCTCCGGTTCACGCACACCGACACCCTGATCACGGTGACCGACCCGTCGGGTCGCAAGGCGCTGGTCAAGCTGGCCGGCGGCCTGATCCAGTCGGTGTCGCTGCCGGACCAGCGCAAGGTGGAGTTCTTCTACACCAGCGGCCTGCTGACCAAGGTGAAGGACGCGGCGGGCGAGCTCTGGCAGTACCGCTACGACGCCTCGGCCCGGCTCACCCAGGTGGTCGACCCGCTCAAGGTGGTCGCGCTGACCAACGAGTACGGCGCCGACGGCCGGATGGCCCGCCAGCTGGACGCGCTCGGGGCGCCGACGACCTTCGAGTGGAACGCGGGCAAGCAGGAGTCCCGGACCACCGACGCGGACGACGTCGTGGTCTGGGACGGCTACCAGAGCAACGTCCTGATCTTCTCGCAGCGCGGCAACGGCGACACCAGCAGCCATCGCTACGACGGCACGCTGAACCGCAACCTCGTCGTCAACGGCAACCAGAACCAGCACGAGTCGCGGTACGACGCGGCCGGCAACCTGGTCGAGCACTACGCGCCCGGCCGCCGGTTCAGCGAGAAGACCCAGTACGACGCGCGCAACAACCCGACCACCCACGTCGACGCCGAGGGCCAGACGTGGAAGGACGAGTACAACGAGTTCGACGAGCTGGTGAAGAGCACCGACCCGGAGAACCACTCGATCACCTACACCTACGACGACCGCGGTCTGGTCACGACCGTCACCGACCAGCGCGGCAAGGTGTCCCGGGCGGAGAACATCCCGGCGGGTGAGCAGAACGCCGGTCTGCTGCGGGCGGCGATCTCGCCGGAGGGGCGGCGCACCGAGTACGGCTACGACAAGGTCGGCCGGCAGATCGCGGTCACCGACCCGCGCGGCACCGTGGCCGGGGCGAAACCGCAGAACTACACCACCCGGACCACGTACGACGAACTCGACCGGGTCGTCGCCGTGCTGGCCCCGACCAAGAAGAACCCGGACCGGGCCGAGTACGACGCGGCCGGCCGGCTCCGCAAGTCGACCACCGCGGGTGGGCTGAGCACCACTTACGCGTACCTGAACAACGGTCTGCTCCGGGCGGTCAACGAGCCGCGCCGCACGCTGCTGCACACCTACACCGCGGCGGGCCGCCGGCTGACCGCGGCGATCGACATGAAGCACCAGCCGGACCTGGTGACCAGCTGGGCGTACAACGCCAAGGGCCTGGTCGAGTCGACCACCTCGCCGCGCGGCAACCTGCCCGGGGCGAACAGGGCCGACTTCACCACCTCGTACAAGTACGACCGCAACGACAACATGATCCAGATCCGGCGGCCGTACCCGAACGGGCAGGTCGTGGTCCGCGACATCAAGGTCGACGACCTGGACCGCACGGTCGAGAAGACCGACGAGTTCGGCGCGGTGTCCAAATTCGACCGGAACAACGCCGGGCAGGTCAGCGGCACCACCGACAACCTGGGCCGCACCACCGCGATGTCGTATGACAAGACCGGACGGCAGACCGGGATCACCGACGCGGCCGGCAACCAGACCCGCACCGAGTACGACGCGGCCGGCAACAAGATCAAGTCGATCTCGGCGACCGGTGGCATCACCACCTACGAGTACACCGACGACGGGTTCCTGTCGGCGCTCACCGAACCGCGGGGCAACGTCGAGGGCGCCGAGAAGGAGCGCTTCACCGCGCACTTCGAGTACGACCTCGCCGGCAACCAGGTCCGCGGCATCGACGCGCTCGACAACGTCACCACGACGAAGTACGACGCGCTGAACCGGACCGTGTCGAGCACCGACGCGAACGGCAACACCACGCACTACACCTACAACGAGGACGACCAGCCGTACACGGTGACCGCGCCGGACGTCCGGTTCGACAGCGACGACCCGGACGAGGACTCGACGGTCTACTCGTACGGCGAGGACGGCTACCTGGCGTCGGTCCGCGACCCGCGCGGCAACCGCACGTCACTGTCCTATGACGAGGCCGGGCGTCTGGTCCGCAGCACCGACCCGCTCGGGCGCAGCACCTACGCGACCTACGACGCGGACAGCAACCGGACCCAGACGATCACGCTCGGCGACGACGAGGAGCTCGACGACCTCAGCGCCAAGGAACGCGGCAAGCGTACGACCGTCGACGCGTACGACATCGTCGGCCGTCTGGAGACCCGCACCCTCGGCACCGAGGGGCCGGTCTACCAGTACCGCTACGACGGCAAGGACCGGGTCACCTCGTACGGCGACCCGACCGGTGTCCGCGAGGTGGTCTACGACGACGAGGACCAGATCAAGACGGTCACCCGTAGGACGACAGGCCGTCCCGACGAGGTCTTCGGCTACGACTACGACAACCGGGGCAACGTCACCAGCCGGCAGTACCCGGACGGCACCACCGTCTCGTACGGCTACGACAAGGCCAGCCGGATCACCGCACTCACCACGCAGGGCGGTGCGGCCGGATCCGCCGCCACGACCTGGAGCTTCGGCTACGACGTGGCCGGCCGCCGGACCAGCACCACACTGCCCGCGCCGACCGGCCTGACCGAGAACCGCACCTACGACGACGCCGGCCGGCTCACCTCGATCGGCACCGAACGCACCGGCGAACCGGTGCCCGGCGTGCAGGACCCGATCTCCAAGTACGAGCTCACGCTGGACAAGGTCGGCAACCCGAGCCGGGTGGTCACCACCCGCGGCGGCGTCGCCGAGTCGGTGGCGTACGCCTACGACGAGGCCAACCGGGTCACGTCGGCCTGCTACGCGGTGACCACGTGCACCGACAAGACGGCGAAGCCGGCCGGCCGGATCGACTACAAGTACGACCTGGTCGGCAACCGGACCAGCATGAAACGGACCGGAACCGCCGGCAACGACGTCACCGAGTACGAGTACGACGACGCCGACCAACTCGTCGAGGAGGAGGTCGAAGGTCCCGGCCACGAGCGGGAGACCGAGTACGCCTACGACGCCCGCGGCAACCAGATCAAGGCGGGCGGCGACCGGTTCGCGTACAACCTGGACAACACGCTGGCCAAGGCGACGCTGGCCTCGGGGCAGAGCACGACGTTCGCGTACGACGCCACCGGCCTGCGACTGGCGTCGACCACGACGGTCGGGGCGAAGTCCGAGACTCAGCGCTGGTCCTGGGACGTGGCCGGCACACTCCCGCAGATCGCCCTCGACGTGGTCGAGAACGCGGCGGGGGAGACGGTCGAGAAACGCGGCTTCAACTACGGGCCGGACGACGAACCCCTCGCCCTGCTGGATCCGGCCAGCGGGGTGCACCCGTACACCCACGACTGGCTGGGCGGCATCGCCAACATGCTGTCGCCCACCGGCACCATCGAGAAGGGGTACGACTACGACCCGTTCGGCAATCCGCGGGTCGGGCCCACCCTGGCCGGGCAGCAACTGCCGGACCAGGCGGTCGAGAACCCGATGCAGTACAGCGGGGCGTACCAGGACTCCAGCTCCGGTGAGGGCAACTACTACCTGAGGGCCCGCAACTACGACCCGGGCACCGGCCGGTTCAGCAGCCGCGATCCGATGCCCACCTCGCAGGGCGCGACCTCGGCCTACACGTACGCCTCGAACAACCCGGTGGCGTACAGCGACCCGACCGGCATGGTCCCGGACGCCGGGCCGACCACCTCGGCCGGACCCACGGTCGAGACCGGCCCGTCGCCGGAGGACATCGCCAAGGCGCACCAGATCCAGAGCAAGAGCACCCTGGACGTGATCCTCGAGGCCGGCGGCCAGATCCTGATGGAGTTCCTCGGGATCAACGACATCCTCAACTGCCTCAAGGGCGACCTGGTCGCCTGCGTCTCGATGGTCGTCGGCGCGCTTCCCTGGGGAAAGATCTTCAAGGCCAAGAAGATCGCCGAGTCGATCTTCCGGGCCGGCAAGGCCGTGGTCACCTTCTTCCAGGAACTGAAGTGGGCCCGGGCCATCATCCAGGGCGCCGAGAAGGCAGCCGAAGCGGCGAAGGCGGCAGCAGCCGCAGCAGCCAAGGCGGCGGCGGAGAAAGCCGCGGCAGCCAAGGCAGCAGCCGAAGCGGCAGCCAAGAAAGCGGCGGCCGAAGCGGCAGCCAAGGCGAAAGCCATGGCCGCAAAGGCCAAGGCGAAGACGAAGCGACAGGCCGGGGACAGCGGCGGCGATGCGCCGTCCTGCCGGGTCGACGCGCCGCACAGCTTCGTCGCCGGCACCGCGGTCCTGCTCGCCGACGGCACCACCAAGCCGATCGAGGAGGTCGAGCCGGGCGACACCGTGCAGGCCGCCGACCCGGAGAGCGGTGAGACGGAGGCGCGGCAGGTCACCCACACCATCCGCACCGACGACGACAAGAAGTTCGTCGACGTGACCGTCAAGGACGACGACGGCGAGCACACCATCACCACCACCGGCACCCACCCGTTCTGGTCGCAGACCCGCGGGGAATGGGTCGAGGCGGGCGACCTGCGGCAGGGCGAGATGCTGCGGACCTCGTCCGGCACCTGGGTGCAGCTCTCCGCGGTCGAGTCCTACCAGGACGGACGCCGCACCTACGACCTCACGGTCGACGGGCTGCACACGTACCACGTGGCGGCCGGCTCCACCGCGGTCCTGGTCCACAACCGGACCTGCCCGCCCGACGCCGAAAGCATCGCCGACTGGGTCGACGAGGGCGCCGACCGGCGGCTCGGCCCGACCGGAACCCCCGCCCAGCAACGCGCCTACCAGTACGAATCCGGCGCCTACGGTGCCCGTTCCAACGCACAGACCGGACGCGCCCAGGTTCCGCGGCTCTCCATGCCCGGCCGCGACGGAGACGTCACCGCCAAGTTCGACGGCGTCAACGGGAACGAGATCATCGACCGGAAGTTCGGCGTCATCCCGTTCACCTCGAACAGCATGATCGACCAGGCCCGGCGGCAAGCCGCGGTTGCCGCCTACCACGGCCTGCAGGCAGTCTATGAAGTCCCGAACGCCCACGTGGCGGGCGAAGCGGCCCGCTGGCTGAGCGACGCCGGAGTAACAACGATCATGGTGAGGGTGGCTGCTCCATGAACCTGGAACCCGTCGTCCAGGCACTCGCCACGACGATCGTGATGCTGGACACCGCTGACGCGGACCAGGTCGATCCCGACTTCGCGGTCAGCGTCCAGGAGATCGTCGGTGACTGCCTGAGCCGGCTGTCCCCGGCCGAGTCGGCCGAGATCGGGCAGGTCCTGTCCGGCCTCGCCGACCGCACCGAGGACCCGGTCACGGCCGACTACCTGCGCAGATTCGGCGCCGGTCTGGCCGCCCGCTGACGGGTCAGCACCGAGGACTCCGCCGCTGGATAAAGGTGGCGGAGTCCTCGCCCCGTTGTGCGAGGCTGACGGCATGCGGATCACGGCGCTCCACTCGTACCCGGTCAAGGGTTGCCACCGGCTGGACCACGACGAAGCCGTCGTCGAATCCTGGGGCCTCGCCGGCGACCGCCGGTGGATGGTCGTCGACGCCGACGGCGTTGGCATCACCCAGCGTGACACGCCCCGCCTGACCCAGCTCACCGCCCGGCCGCGGCCCGGCGGGCTGCAACTCAGCGCACCCGGGCAGCCCGGCCTCGACCTGGACGAACCCGCCGACGGCCCGAAGATCGACGTGCGGGTCTTCCGGAACAAGCCGAGCTACCCGGCGCGGATAGCCGAGAGTGACTGGATCAGCGAGTTCCTCGGCCGCGACGCCCGGCTCGCCTGGCAGTCCGACCCGACCAGCCGTCCCGTCTTCGAGTTCGCCGAACCCGACCGGGTCAGCTTCGCCGACGGCTACCCGCTGCTGCTCGCCAACGCCGCCTCGCTCGACGCCGTCAACGACTGGCTGGCCGAAGGCGGCGACGACCCGGTCCCGATGCACCGCTTCCGTCCCAACCTGGTGGTCAGCGGCGCGCCCGCCTGGGCCGAGGACGACTGGATCGGCCACCGGCTGCGCATCGGCGACCTCACCTACCGCGCCGACAAACCCTGCGACCGCTGCCGGGTCACCACCATCGACCAGGAGACCGGCCAGACCGGCCGGCAGCCCCTGCACGTGCTCGGCAAACACCGGCGCTTCGCCCAGGGCCTGCTCTTCGCGATCAATCTGATCCCGGACCTGCCCGCCGGCGCAAGGGGTGTCATCCGGGTCGGTGACCTCGTCTTAGAAGAGTCTTAGAAAATTTGCCCCGGGCCCGTCGCGCCGACCAGGATGCCCGGGTGAGTGCTCACCAAAGCAAATTCCCGGTCCGATGGCTGGCAGCCGGCGGCGCCGCAGTTCTCGCCGGCTTCATCGGGGTCGCCCTGCTGCTGCAGACCGGCGGATCCGCCTGCGCAGCCCCACCGAGCACCACCAGCAAGACCGGCAAGGCCACCTTCTACGACCTGGCAAGCACCTCGGGCAACTGCTCCTTCGAGGTGCCCGCCGACGACCTGTACGTCGCGCTCGGCCCCAGCCAGTACTCCGAAGGCGCCTCCTGCGGCGCCTACCTCGACGTCAGCGGCCCCAAAGGCAAGGTACGCGTCAAGGTCTTCGACTCCTGCCCGGAGTGCGCCGCCGGCCACCTCGACCTGAGCCGCACCGCCTTCAAGAAGATCGGCGCCGAGGTCGACGGCATCATCCCGATCAAGTACAAGCTGGTCACCAACCCCTCGGTGCCCGCACCGATCAGCGTCCGCATCAAGGAAGGCGCGTCGCAGTACTGGTTCGCCGCCCGCATCGACAACCACGCGAACCTGCTGTCGTCCGTCAAGGTCGCCGGCCCGGGCCGCAGCTTCACCAGCGCCCACCGCACCGACTTCAACTACTGGCTCATCGACAGCGGCGCCGGGCCCGGCCCCTACAAGATCAAAATCACGGATGTGTACGGCCACACGGTCACGGTCAGCGGCATCGACATGAAGCCCGGCACAGTCCAGAAAACGAGCGCCCGCATCACCAGCGGCTCCACCGTCCCCACCACCACGAAGCCGGCCGCCAAGGCCACCACCGCGGTCCCGGCCCCGGCAAAGAAGAAGGCCGTCGCCACCACCTCGGCCGCGCCGTCCCCCGCCCCCGCTTCACCGGCCACCTCGGCCGCGCCGCTGCTCGAGTCCGCAACGACTGCCTCGCCGGCCCCCGGCGAACAGCCTGCGGTCGACCTTGCCGCCGCCGAACCAGCCGCCCCCACCTGCTGATCCCCGAACGCAATCTTGGCGAGTCACCGTCAGGTGACTCGCCAAGACTTGCCGTTGATCGGTGCGGAAGAGGGGACTCGAACCCCTACGCCCTCTCGGGCACGGGCACCTAAAACCCGCGCGGCTGCCAATTTCGCCACTCCCGCCCTTTTTGCCTGTTAAGGCAAAGCGCTGTGAAGAGTGTAATCGGTTGCCTGCTTCCGTGGCGTCTCGCACACCTCGGATCTGGCCTGGGCGCGTTCGTCCAAGCGGAGGCCACCGGGCGGCTGGTTCTGGCTGGCCGCCGCTCAGGCGTCTTTCGGCCGGGTCGTAATGCGCGTGGCGGGCGGCTGGTGCCGGCTGGCCGCCGTTCAGGCGTCTTTTGGCCGGGTCGTAACGTGCTCGGCGGGCGGCTGGTCCTGGCTGGCCGCCGTTCAGGCGTCTTTTGGCCGGGTCGTAACGTGCTCGGCGGGCGGCTGGTGCCGGCTGGCCGCCGTTCGAGCGTCTTTTGGCCGGGTCGTAATGCGCGTGGCGGGCGGCTGGTGCCGGCTGGCCGCCGTTCAGGCGTCTTTCGGCCGGGTCGTAACGCGCGTGGCGGGCGGCTGGTGCCGGCCAGCCGCCGTTCAGGCGTCTTTGGGCCGGGTCGTAACGCGCGTGGCGGGCGGCTCGTGCTGGTGGCTTTGCGCAGCGACGCTGATCGTCAGCCACGCAGGCCGCGTGCCCACATCCCCTCGGGTCATCCGTGCACGGCGGCCGCCTTGCGGGTTGGTACCGCATGACGACCGCCGTGAGTCCGGGATTGCCGTGTGCTCTCCCTTTCGGTTCGCACAGCCCGGACCTGTGGATTTCGCCGGTTTTCAGTCCAGTCCGAGGTCGCGCCGCAGCTTGGCGACGTGCCCGGTGGCCTTGACGTTGTAGAGGGCGCGCTCGACCACGCCGTTCTCGTCGATGACGAAGGTGGAGCGAATCACCCCGGTCACGGTCTTGCCGTACAGCTGCTTCTCGCCGAACGCCCCGTACGCCGTCAGCACGCTCTTGTCCTCGTCGCTGACCAGCGGGAACGTGATGGCGTCGTGCTCGCGGAACTTGGCGAGCTTGGCCGGCTTGTCGGGGGAGATGCCGACCACCTCGTACCCGGCGGCCTGCAGGGAGGCGAGCGAGTCGCGGAAGTCGCAGGCCTGCTTGGTGCAGCCGGGCGTCATCGCGGCGGGGTACGCGTACAGCACGACCTTGCGCCCCCGGAGGTCCTTCAGCGTGAGGTTGTCGCCGGTGTCGGTGGGCAGAGTGAAGTCGGGCGCGGCGTCGCCGGCGCTGAGACGCACGTTTTCAGTCATGCACCGACGATAGTGCCGCCCAGTGCTGCTGGGCCGCGTGGAGGTCGCGGGGCCATTCCTCGCCGCGGCGGGTGAGGGTGCGTTCTCTGACGTAGTAGTCGCCGACCAGCCGGTGGAACTCGGCGAGTACGTCCGCTTCGCGGAATGGCTTGCAGGAGAAGATGTCGACGAAGATCTCCCGCAGGTGCGGGTAGGTGTGGATGGCGGCGTGCGATTCGGCGAGGATCACGACCGCGGATTTGCCGGCTTTCTCGGGCGGGCCCTGTTCGGTGGCGACCAGGGGGCCGGCGATGACGGTCATGCCGATGCGGTCGACGAGGTCCCGCATGAAGGTGGTGAGGGCCTGGTCGTCGTCGAGGAGCCGGGTGTCGGTGATGGCCGAGAGCCGCAGGGTGAGTTCATCTCCGTAGTGGGCCACAACTGAACGTTACCGCTGCATTGCGGAGAGTCGATATGCCAATTTCCGACAATAGGGAATCCGTTTCCCGATGTGCCGGAAAATAGGAAAACAATGGCTTCCGCCGCCGGACAATCACTTATCGATTGCGTTGTGCGCACCGTGCGGAGTACTCGCGGTACGCTCCCCGGCACTGACGTCGAGAGCGGAGATCAATCTATGAGCGAGGCTACGAACGGGAGCACCACCGTCGCCGGCGAGGTCGTGGAGAAGATCGCGGTCGCGGCTGCCCGGGCGGTTCCGGGTGTCGCCGACCTGGGTGGTGACGTGGCCCGGTTCTTCAACAGCGTGCTCGACAAGGTGGGCCTGGACGAGGTCGGCGACGCGAGCCGCGGCGTCTCGGCGAAGGTCAAGGGCAGCGACGTGACGGTGAACGTGGTGCTGGTCCTCGAGGCCGGCCGGGTGGTCGCCGAGGTCACCGCCGAGGTGCAGGCGAAGGTCAAGGAGGCGCTGACCGGTTACGGGCTGAACGTCCTCGCGGTCAACGTCAACGTGGACGACATCACCGGGGTGTGAGCGCCCGCAGCCGGAGCACGCCGGTGAGCGCGAGGCCCGCCCCGGCGCCGATGGCCACCGTGACTGCGGCCCGGGCCAGCCAGCCCGGGCCCACCGCGGGCACGACCGAGGCGGTGAACACGTCGGCGCTGCCGAAACCGGCGAAGGCGGCCAGCACGAAACCGGAGAGCGCCAGGTAGAACGGTGGGTGCCGGTAAGCAGCGGCGCAGGCGAGCAGGCCCGCGATGACCGGTACGCCGAACCAGCCTCCGCCGTCCAGAATGCGCGACAGCGCGTACCACAGTGTGGTTGTGCCAGCGAAAAGCGTGAGCGGCGCCACCGAGCCCGGCCACCGCATCGCCAGCAGCGTGACCGCGACGGCCAGCAGGGCCGCACCGGTCCACCAGGCCCAGGCCGTGGGGGGTGGCTCGTAGTCGAGCGTGCCCTGGATCTCGAAGGTCCGGGTCTGCTCGCGCAGCGGGACCACCCACTCGCGGACCCGGTGCTCGCTGTCCGGGTCGGCGGCCACCTGCGGCGGCAGGCCGGCCTCCTGCCACTGGGTGCGCTGGTCGTGCCAGCGCACGGTGGTGTCGCCGGAGACGCGGCGCCAGGCGGGCGCTGCGGTGGGATCGGCGCTCGCCGGCAGGGCGCTGTCCCCGGTCAGGGTCTCGTTGAGGTACGTCGCCGGCGAGTTCACGTTCTCGTAGGTGCCGTCCGGCCGCACCTCCAGGTACGGCTCGCCGGAGTACCCGAGGATCTCGATCGGCCGGCCGGTCTCGTTGCGCAGCTCCAGCCGGGCGCCGCCCTCGACGACCTTGACCGTGAGCCCGTCGAGCGGACTGCTGAGCCCGGTCACCGTGATCCGGTACGAGCTGACGCCCTCGGTGTCGCCGGTGTGCGCGAACGCGGGAGTGGCCGGTGCGAGGACCGCACCGGCCACTGCCAGGATCATGGCGAGGAGTCGCCTCACCCGGCCGCCTTCTGCACCGCCTCGGTGAGCAGCTCGGGAGTGGGCAGGGTGTCGCCCGGGCCCTTCAGCTGCTCGCCGTTGACCGTGATCGTCGGCGTGCCGGTGAAGTTCTTCTCGGAGAACTTCTCGGTGGCCTGCGTGGCCCATGTCTTGTAGGTACCCTCGTTGACCGCGTCGGCGAAAGCGTCGCTGGTCAGACCCACCGACTTGCCGAGCTCGATCAGTTTCGCATTGTCGAGCCCGTCGGTTCCTTCGGCCGGCTGGTTGGCGTAGAGCACGTCGTGGTACTCGACGAACTTGCCCTCGGCGGCCGCGGCGGCGGACGCGGCGGCGGCCCGCGTGGAGTACTCGGTGCCGTTGGAGAACCGGTCCAGGATGGCCACCGGGTGATACCGCAGCGTGATCTTGTTGTCGTCGACCAGCTGCTTCAGGGTCGGTCCGGCCGCCTGCTCGAAGTTGTTGCAGGCCGGGCACATGAAGTCCTCGTAGATGTCCACGGTGACCGGACCGGTGCCGACCGCGAACGCCGTGCCGGCGTCGACCGCCGAGGCCGGTGTGCTGACCTTGCCGTCGTCCTTGCCCGCCACCAGGCTGTAGCCGACCAGACCGGCGATGAACAGGACCACGACCACCGCGACCGAGGTCCAGAGCGTCACCGAGCGGCGCCGGTCGGCGGCCCGCTGTTGCTCGACGATCTGCCGCGCTTTGGCGGCCCGTTCCTTGGTGCCCTTGCTCATCGCGCATCCCCCATGAGTAAGCCGTCGACGGAGAACCGGGTCTTCGGTCGCCACACCAGGAGCCCGGAGAGAGCCAGGAAACCGAGGTCGCGCAGGATGTCCAGGCCGTACGCCGCCTCTTTGCCCTCGGCCAGCGCGCCGCCGTCGCTGAAGCAGCCGCAGTCGATCTGCAGGCCCTTGGCCCACGCCCAGGTGATGCCGGCGATGAAGATCACCATCAGCACCGCGGAGATCGCGGCGGTGAGCCGGGTCGCCAGGCCGATCAGCAGCAGCAGGCCGAGCGCGATCTCCAGAAAGGGCTGGATCGCACCGACCACCTCGGCCGTGTCGTAGGACATCAGCTCGTAGGCGTGCACCGCGCGGGCGGAAGCGGCCAGGTCACCGACCTTGAGCCCGCCGGCGACGAGCCAGACGGCGGCCAGGGCGAGCCGGGCCAGGGTGGAGATCCACGGCCAGACGGCCGCCGTGCGGACACTCCGCAGGGTTTCCATGGTCACGCCCAGTTAGACGATTGCGGTCGCGTTCGGGTTCCCGACCATTGTGACCGTCACCCACCGGGGGCCGACCAGGGACGAAGGTCCCGTCAGCTGGCCTGGGCCCGGGACACCGCGGTGATCAGCTCGTCGCGGGCACGGGCCACCCGGGACCGGATGGTGCCGACCGGGACGGCCTCCACCTCGGCGGCCTCCGCATATGACAGGCCGAGGACCTGGGTGAGCACGAACGCGGTGCGCCGCTCATCACTGAGCCGGCTCAGCAGATCGGCGCTGGTCAGCCGGTGTGCCGGGTCCGGCGCGGGCAGCTCGGTGACGGCCTGCGTGGCGAGCTTGGCATCCAGGCGGCGCCGGCGGACCACCGATCGCAGGTGGTCGGCGCAGGTGCGCCGGGCGATGCCGAGCAACCACGTCCGTACGCTGGACCGGCCCTCGAAACTGTCCAGCGCCCGGAATGCCCGGAGGAAGGTCTCCTGGGTCAGATCGTCCGCGGTGCCGGGATCGATCAGGGCGGCGGTGAACCGCCAGACCTCGGCCTGAGTGGCCCGGACGAAGGCGGCCTGGGCCACTGGGTCGCCGTTTCGGGCGGTCAGCGCCAGCGCGGTCGTCTCGTCCGTCTCCTCGGTCACGGGCCAGATGGTACGCGCATCAGCGACATAGGTCTCCATCTGGAACCATGCAAGGGCCCCGGGCGACTATCGCCTATGAATCGGAGAGGGAGCGACTGTTGACTGAGCGACGCCGAGTCCTGGCTGTGCTGGCCGGATTGCTGCTCGGACTCTTCGGATCCCTGCTGGCGGCCGCGCCGGCCAGCGCGCACGCCGCTCTGGTGGGCAGTGACCCGGGCAACGGCACGATCGTCCCGGACGCGCCGAACAGGGTGACCCTGACCTTCAGCGAGTCGGTCCAGCTGCTCTCCGACAAGATCCGGGTGATCAGTCCGGACGGTTCCCGCGCCGACCAGGGTGAACCCTCGGTCAGCGGCACGCAGGTGACGATCCCGCTGCGTACCGGGGCCGGCCGGGGCACCTACTTGGTCAGCTACCGGGTGATCTCCGCGGACAGCCACCCGGTCGCGGGCACGATCAGCTTCTCGGTGGGCGCGGCGTCGACGCCGCCTTCGGCGGACGAGGCCGATGCCCAGGTCGATCCGGTGGTCCGCGCACTCATTCCGGTCGGCAAATACCTGGGGTACGCCGGACTCGTGCTCCTGGTCGGCCCGGTGCTGGTCCTGGCGCTGCTCTGGCCGCAACGGCTCGATCGGCGCGGCCCCGGCCGGCTGATCTGGACCGGGATCGGGCTGGTCGCCGGGGGCACCCTGCTCGGCCTCTGGCTGCAGGCGCCGTACACGCTCGGTGTCGGCCTCTTCGACGTCGGCGTGAGTGACCTGCGCGACGTCCTGGGCAGCACGTTCGGCGCGGTGATGCTGGTCCGGCTGGGCGTGGTGACCGCCGCCGCCTTTCTGCTGCGCCCCCTGCTGACCGGCCCGGCCGGTGGCGAGTCGAAGCTCGACCTGGCCCTGCTCGGCGTCCTCGGCGTGGCGGCGATCGCCACCTGGCCGCTGACCGGGCACCCGACGGCGTCCCCGGTGGCCGGCGTCTCGGTGGTGATCGACGCGCTGCACCTGGCGGCCGCGGCGGTGTGGGTCGGTGGGCTGGTGATGCTCTTCGGCTTCCTGCTGCCCAAGGCGAACGGCCGGGAGCTCGGCGCGATCCTGCCGATCTGGTCGCGCTGGGCGACCGCCGCCGTCGGCGCCCTGGTCTTCGCCGGCGTGGTGCAGGCGCTGATCGAGGTGTCGTCGCTGAACGGCCTGTTCAACACCACCTACGGACGGTTGATCCTGGTCAAGGTCGGGCTGGCCGCGGCGGTGCTCGGGGTGGCGGCGTTCTCCCGCAGGCTGGTCAAGTCCCGAGCCGCCGAGGAGTCACCCAAGCCGCTGCGCCGGATCGTGCTGGCCGAGCTGGCGGTCATCGCGGTGATCCTGGGCGTCACCTCGGTGCTGGTGCAGGTCGCGCCGCCGCGGACAGCCGAGGCGGCCGAGACCGGTGCCACCACGACGACCGTCAGCCAGACGCTGACCTCGGACAAGATGTCGCTCCAGGTCGATGTGTTCCCGGCCAAGGTGGGCAACAACTCGATCCATCTGTACGCGTACACGCTGGACAACAAGCCCCTGCCGGTCGTCGAGTGGAAGGCGACCGCCACGCTGCCCGCGAAGGGGATCGAGCCGATCGAGATCCCGCTGCTGCGGATCACCGATTTCCACGCCATCGGCGACATCGCGCTGCCGGCCGCCGGTGAGTGGACCTTCAGGTTCACCGCCCGGACCAGCGAGATCGACCAGTCCACGCTGACCATGACGGCAACCGTCTCCTGAGCTTCCCGCGGAACGGCCCGGCCCCTGGTGGGCCGGGCCGTTCCGCATATCTATCGGGGGCCACCGTGCCTGTTTGACCACTTTGGGGTTATTTGACTCGGTATGGTCCGCGCAGTACGGCCCGGGAAGGGGGAGAGACAGATGCGGGTGTTCCGCACGATCCTCGGCATGCTGTTACTGACCATCGGACTGCCAGCGCTGCTGGCGGGTGGCGGATTGTGGGCGCTCATGCAGCACCGCGACCCCGGTGGCGCGTTCAGCGGCGAGATGCGCGGGCTCGCGGTGCCCGGGTACGCCCTCGTGGTCCCCGACATCGACCGGACACTGCGCGACGACGCGCCGTTCGCCCGGGTGGGCTCCACCCGGCTGCGCTACTCCGCGGTCACCGTCGCCGGCCCCGCCTTCATCGGCCTCGCCCCCGCCCGCGACGTCGAACGCTATCTGGCCGGCGTCCCGTACACCCGGGTCGACGCCGTCGACATCGGCACCGGCCCGCTGCCGCTGACCACCACCCGCATGCCCGGGCGTACCGTCCCCGCCGGAATGCCCGGCGGCGAGGCGTTCTGGACGATGGCCGGGCAGGGCCAGCTCAGCTGGACCCCCGGTGAGCTCAAGGGCGGCCCGTACAGCCTGGTCGTGATGAACCAGTCGGCCCGCTCGATCAACCGGATGGCCTCGGCCGCCGAGGTCTGGCCCAGCTGGCTCAACTCCAGCACCTGGGGCCTGCTCACCCTCGGCACCCTGCTGGTGATGGCCAGCGTCATCGTCCTGGCCTGGCCGGGCCGCCGGCGCGAGGTGGTCTACGTCGTCGAACCCAGCCAGGTCCCCGACCTGATGCAGGCCATCGGCGCGCCGCTGCCGTTGTCCGGCCCGCTCTCCGGCGGCGGACGTCAGCAGGGCGGGGCACACCGGCCGCGTACGCTCGCCGACTCCCGCCCCAGCCGCCCCCCGGCGCTCCCACAGTTCTCCTGGCCCCCGAAGCGCGGCGGCACCCCCGAACTCCCCGCAGGTGGCGGCGTCGCCTTGGCCACCGCCCCGGCCCCTACCGACCCTGCGGCGCCGGCCTCCACCACTTCTTCCGCGCCGGTCAGCCCAGCCCTCGCCGGCCCAGCAGCTCTCAGCGCCACCCCCAACCTCCCCACCGGCGCGCCTACTCTTCCTGCCGGCGCCACCCTTCCCACCGGCGCATCTGCTCTTCCTGCCGGCTCCACTCCTCCTGCCGGCTCCACTCCTCCTGCCGGCTCCACTCTTCCTGCCGGCGCGTCTGCTCTTTCTGGCGGCGCGCCCACGCTCCCCGGCGCCCCCACGCTTCCTGCCGGCGCGTTCACGCCGGCCGCTGGCAAGCCGCTCAACCTGCTCGGCGACACCCCTGCCCTCGCCGGCTTGCAGCCCGGCCCACTGCCCACCCGCCGCCGGCGCGCCCCGGCCCCGACAGACCTTCCGGAATTCCACGCCACCGCAGTCGGCGCGTGGGTCGCCGCCACCGCCCCGGAACGCGCCCGCCAAACCGAGGCCCGCGCAGCAGCCCGCCTGGCCGAGGCCGCAGCCCGCAAGTCCGCAGGCGGCGGAAAGCCTCACCCCGGCGGCGTCCAGGACAAGCCGGCCGGCCTGCCGATCGCGGCCCCCCGCAAGCGAGTCACCGACGAACAGCGCCGCGCCGACACCCCCGCCACCCAGTCTCCAGCCCGGCCTACCTCACAGCCGGCAGCCCAATCTTCAGCCCGGCCCACCTCACAGCCGGCGGCTCGGCCTTCGACCCAGTCCACAGCTCAGGCCGGTCCCTCAGCTCAGGCCGGTCCCTCAGCTCAGGCCGGTCCCACAGCTCAGGCCCGTCCCGCAGCCCAGCCGTCGAGCAAGCCGGCAACCCGGCCCACATCGGAGTCGTCGGTCCAGTCCCCGGCCCAGTCCCAGTCCCAGTCCCCGGCCCCGGCAGCAGCGCAGCCTTCGGGCAAGCCGGCAACCCCGCCCGCGGCGCGGCCTCCGGCCCAGTCCGATCGGGCGGCCGCGGAAGATGCGGCAGCGACCTCTGTTGTCGAGCAGGCCGGCACAAACGCGCGGCCGGAAAAGTCGGTCGCCGAAGGCGGGGCGGCGCAGGCCGAGGAAACGGCGAGCAAGCCGCCCGCCGCGGCCACGCCCGGCAACCCTCCAGCGGGCAAGCAGCGGAACCCACTGCCGAACAGCGCCGAAAAGCGCGGCCCTGATCAGCGCAGCAATGCGAAGGAAGGCGCGGAGAAGCACAACTCTGAGCGCCGCGGCCTGGAAGGTCGCGCCGCGGCGCAGGCCCGGACCACCGGTGGGAACCGGCCGAGCCCGCGCCCGCAACGGCCGGCGGAGCCGGTTCCGGTCGTTCCCCGTTTTGCGATGAGCACCGGCCCGGCGGCCACCGACTGGACCGCAACCGGACTTACCCGGCTCGGCCCCAGCGTCGACCGCCCGAAGACCCAACCGGAGCATGCGCCGGGTCCCCAGGCGGCATCGCGGCCCGAAGCCGGAACCGTCCCATCAACGTCAGCTGTGCCGAAGGCGGCCTCGGCCGCCCAGCCCCCGGCTGCATCCCCCCAGCCGGGGGCCGCCCCCGAGCGGCCCGCAAACCCTGCCGCGAAGCCTGAGCCGGCTGCTGACCAGGCAGTCACCGGGGATTCTTCCGCGGAGGCAGAGCTGCGGACTGATGCTGGCGCGAATGCTCAGGACGGCAAGGAAACAAGCCCGGCGGAGGGCTCCGCCGACGCGCCCATGCCATCGATGGCGAAGCCGGATGCTGGCAAGCCGCCGACGTGGCCGCCGGTCCGGGCCGGTGAAACGGCGGGGCAACCTGCCGCCTCGGTTGCGAAGGAAACCGTGCCGACGCCGGCCGCGGAAGCGAATCAAGACACCGCAACCGAGCAGCCGAAGGGGAGTTCCGTGGCCGCGCAGCCGCAGGTGAACAAGCCGCAGAAGGAGGGCCGTGCCGGTGCGGTGCCCGGGCAGGTTCCGGGGCGGCCGGCGGGATCGGCAGCGCGGGGACCGCTTGGTCAGGGCCTCAGCGGCCTGAGCCGGGCTTCGATGCATGCGATGGAGTCGGGACGGCCTCCGGCCGGTAACCCGGCACCGGGCGACGGTGACCGGCTGGCCCCGCAAGCGGCAGCCACGGGCGGCGCCGAGCATTCCGGTGCGGCGACGGCCACGGCGCCTCGGCCGGAGACACCACGCGCGTCGATGCACGTTGTGGAGCTGGACGGGCCGGCCCGGGCGGTGCCGGGGCAGACAGGTCCCGCTCAAGCCGGCGGGGCGGAGAAGGCTCAAGCCGGCGGGGCGGAGAAGGCTCAAGCCGGCGGGGCGGAGAAGGCTCAAGCCGGCGGGGCGGAGAAGGCTCAAGCCGGCGGGGCGGAGAAGGCTCAAGCCGGCGGAACGGAGAACGCTCAAGCCGGCGGAACGGAGAACGCTCAAGCCGGCGGGGCGGAGAAGGCTGGAGCCGGCAGCGCGGAGGACGCGAAAGCCAATGCGGCCGAGACCGGGGAAACCCGCCGGGCCGAGGACGAGAAGGCCAGCGAGGCCGGGAACGGGAAGCCGTCCGGGCGTGCTGGGCAGGTTGATCAACCGCTCTCTCGCGCGCAGAGCCGGACCACTGGGAAGGCCGCGGCTGCCGCCCAGGCTCGGCCGGGGCCGGCAACCCGGCGGGCACCGGCGGCCTGGATCAAGGCTGCCGAGACCGTGGCTGCGCGTGCCGCCCAGGCGGCTGACTCGGTGACCAGCCCGGCCGGCGTGCAGTCGCCTGAGGCGGGGCCGAACGCTGGGAAGTCGCAGGCGTCGATTCCGGCCATTCCGGAGTCGCTGCGGCCCGCCCGGCGAAGCGTCCCGCGCCCGAAGGAGCCGGCCGCCGCGGTCCCGCCGCGCGTCACGAGGGAGCCGGCCACCGGAGTCTCGCCGCAGGAGGCGAAGGCAGAGCAGCCGCAGGATATGAAGGCGCCGGCGGCGGGCGAGCCTCAGGTCGCCAAGCAAGCGGCGGCGGTAGCTCAACGGCACGTAACGAGGGAGCCCACGGCGGCGGTCCCGCCTCGGGTGGTGAAGGAGCAGGCAGCCGGGGCGCCGCGAGTGACACAGGAGCCGGCGGCAGTCCAGCCGAAGGCCGCGAAGGATGCCGGGGCGGGCGCGCAGAAGGGCCGGGTGGAGCAGAAGGGCCGGGTGGAGCAGAAGGGCCCGGTGGAGCAGAAGGGCCGGGTGGAGCAGAAGGGCCGGGCGGAGAAGCCCGCCGGCCGGGCGCTCTCCTACCGGGAGGAAGCCGCGGAACTACTGGCCGGCAACAGTGAGCGCCGCCGTCGGCGTACCGTTTCGGGCCGTCCTGCTGAGCGGGACCGGCCGAAGGGCGAGACCGGCGGCAATTGATCTCCCATAGAGGAAAGCGGGCCATCCGAAGAATAAGGATGGCCCGCTTCGCGTTGGCCACCCAGCCCGATTCCGGACAGGAAGTGGCCGCTATCCCGCCTACCGTGAAGGACATGAGAGTCCTCACCACGCGCGAGCTGAACCGGACCTACCTGCAGCGCCAATTCCTCTCCGAGCGAATCCCGCGCCAGGCCTCCGATGTCATCCGGCATCTGATCGCGATGCAGGGCCAGGAGCCGGACTCCCCATACCTGAGTCTCTGGTCGCGCATAGCCGGCTTCCGGCACGACGACCTGACCACGCTGCTGCACGACGGCGAGGTGGTGCGCGGCGCGATGCTGCGCGGCACCCAGCACCTGTCGACCGGCGAGGACTACCTCTGGCTGCGGCCCACGCTTCAGCCGACCCTGGACCGGCTCGCCGGGCGCGGCGTGAAGCTGGACGGGGTGGATCCAGTGCAGTTCGCCGACGCGGCCCGGGAGATCCTGGCGGACGGGCCGATGACCCGTCCGGATCTGGCCCGCCGGCTGATCGAGCGGTTCCCGGGACATGATCGGCAGGCGCTCACGTACGTCGTACATCTGCGTTTGTCGTTGCTGCACCCACCGCCTTCCGGGACGTGGGGGCATCGCGGCCGCGTGCTGTGCGTGCCGGCGGAGGATCTGCTCGGCCGGCCGTTGGCTGCCGGGCCGAGCCCGGAGACGTTGGTGATGCGCTACCTGGCGGCCTACGGCCCGGCGTCGGTCAAGGACCTGCAGGTCTTCTCGGGCCTGACCCGCCTGGGCGCGCTCCTCGCGGAGCTGCGCCCGCAACTGCGGGTCTTCAAGGACGAGAACAACATTGATCTGTACGACCTACCCGACGCCATCCTGACCGACCCCGACCTGCCGGCGCCGGTGGTGTTCCTGCCGGAGTTCGACAACGCGGTTCTCGGCCACGACGACCGCGCCCGGATCATCCATCCGGGGGACCGGCCGCTGGTGATGCCGGGCTGGTCGATCGTGCGCCCGACTGTCCTGGTCGACGGTTTCGTGGCCGCGACCTGGTCGTTGCAGGGCGCGACGCTGACCGTCGCCCCGTTCCGGCCGCTTCCCGCGGCGGCTCGGGCGGCGGTCGAGGAGGAGGGCGCCCGGCTGCTGGCGTTCGTGGCGCCGGAAGCCGGCAAGGCGGCGGCCGGCGAGGCGGCGGCCGGCGAAGCGGCGCCCGGCGAGGCAGAGGCCAGCGAAGCGGAGGCCGGCAAGGCGGAGATCCGCTGGGAGGACGGCTCGACGGTGGGCCCCGGATTCGACCGGTCCTGGCGGCCGTGACATGCGAAAGGGCCCTCCGCGCTGCCGACGCGGAGGGCCCTTTACCGGGGGGAACGGAGTAACCGAAGGGGGGCTTCGTCCGTTAAGTACACTTTACCCCGCAACCGGCCAAGTGGGAAGTCCCAGCCATAAAGCGGACAAACAGCGCGAAGGTAGGCCGTCGATGGCCGTACACGTCAAACGGCGGCCCGCAGCCCGGCGTAGGCTGTGCCCGTGGCGGATCTTCTGGTGTGGATCGACTGTGAGATGACCGGTCTCGACCTGGGCAAGGACAAGCTCATCGAGGTCGCGGCGCTGGTCACCGATCCCGAACTCAACGTGCTCGGTGAGGGCGTCGACCTGGTCATCCACGCCGACGACGCGGCGCTGGACGCCATGCCGCCGGTGGTGCGCGACATGCACGCCAAGTCCGGTCTCACCGACGAGGTGCGCCGCTCCGCGATCAGCATCCCGGAGGCGGAGGAGGCGGTCCTGGAGTACATCCGGGAGTTCGTGCCGAACCCGCGCACCGCCCCGCTCTGCGGCAACTCGATCGCGACCGACCGGGGCTTTCTGGCCCGGGACATGCCGGCGCTCGACGCCCACCTGCACTACCGGATGATCGACGTCTCCTCGATCAAGGAGCTCTGCCGCCGGTGGTACCCGCGGGTCTACTTCGGCCAGCCGGCCAAGGGGCTGTCGCACCGGGCGCTCGCCGACATCCGGGAGAGCATCCGTGAGCTGGAGTATTACCGGCGCACGATCTTCGTGCCGCAGCCCGGGCCGGATGTCGAGGCGGCCAAGGCGGTCGCTGCCGAGCTCTGAGGTAACCCGCTCGACGGGCTCCCCGGGGCACTGGCTATGATTGTGCGGCACCGCGGGAAACAGCCGCGGTCATGGTGGTCGTAGCTCAGCTGGTAGAGCACCGGGTTGTGGTCCCGGGGGTCGCGGGTTCGAGTCCCGTCGATCACCCCAAGAAAGGCTCCGTCTGCGGACGGGGCCTTTTTTCGTGGGCTCGCTCCCACAAGACGGGATTCCGGAGAATTTCTCGGCGGACCGGGCAACCTTTCGGGTTCGCCGGCCCACAGGGGAGTGGATCACCCTTTGTTCCCCGGGAGCAGTCCTTGTCCGAAGCCGAATACGCCTTCCGGCGCTTCTTCGACGACCATCACACCGACCTGTCCCGGCTCGCCTACCTGGTCACCGGCGATTCGCAGGCCGCCGACGACCTGGCGGCGGACGCGTTCGTGGAGGTGTGGCGGCACTGGGAGCGGGTGCAGGCGGCAGACAGCCCGGTCGCGTACGCTCGCGGCATCGTGACCAACCTGGCCCGTCAATGGATCAAGCGGCAGAGCCGGGAACGGGCTGGTCTGCTGCGTCTCGGGCTGCTGCGCCGCGACCGCGGCGAGAGCGACACCCCCGCGGTCCTCGACGTGCGAGCGGCCCTACGGCGCCTTCCGCTGCGGCGCCGCGAGTGCGTGATTCTTCGGTACGCCTTCGACGTGCCGGAACGGGAGGTCGCCGCGATCCTCGGCATCTCGGTCGGCGCCGTGAAGAGTCACACCTCGCGGGGCGCTGCTCAGCTGAGCGAGTACCTGCGGGGGATGCCGCTGATGATGGGAGGCCACCATGGCTGAGCGTCCCGAGCCCGATCTGGGCGCGGTGCTGCGCCAGGAGGCCGAGCGGCACGTCCCGGACCGCGCGGCGATGCTCACCCGGATCAGCGAGCAGCGTACGGCCACGCGCAGCCGATGGGCCTTCACGACGTTGCGCCCGGTCGCCGCCGCGGCCTCGGTGGTGGCGACCCTGGTGGTCGGCTTCGCCGGGATCCGGCTGGCCGGCGACCGCGGTGGTGGCGCAGAACCACCGGCCGCCGCTTCGGTGGCGCCGACCCCGAGTCCGACGGTGGCCGCCTCCGCCGAGCCGGACAAGCCCACCCGTCCCAGTCGCACCACCCGGACCGGCGAGCGGAGCACGGCGCCCGGGGTGCACTGGCAGCCGTCCTCCGGCTTCCTCAGCTCCGCCGCCGTGCTGGACAGCCACTCCAACGACACGTGGGCGCAGGGCAACCTGACCCTCACCACCACCGAGACGATCACCCGGCTCGACGTGGTGATCAGCGTGGCGCGTACCGAAGGGGTCGAGGACGCGGGTAAGTGGAGTTCGGTGCCCGCCGAGATGATCACCATGGTGGTGGACGAGGAGAAGGACGCGCTCGTCTACCGGTTCACCCTCCACGACGGCAAGACCCTGGCCGCCGGGCAGTACGTCTTCGCGGCGCAGTACATGCACGCCACCGGAGAACGGGACACCGGCGGCGACTCGTACGGCGCCATCGCCTGGGCAGGGGACAAGAAGGTCGAGGTCACCGGCCAATTCAAGAACTGAGAATTAGAACGGGCCCGGTCCTCGAGGACCGGGCCCGTCTCGTTGCGAGCTCTCAGTGCAGAGCGCTGCCCTTCTTGTACTCGTCCCAGCTCATGTTCCAGTCGGTCCAGCCGTTACCGTTCTTCAGCTTCTCCTCGGTACCGGAGACCGTGATCACGTCGCCCATCATGGTGCGGTCGAAGAGCCACTTGCCCATCGCCATCGACACGTTGACGCAGCCGTGCGACACGTTGCGCCGGCCCTGCACGCCCTCGGACCACGGGGCGGCGTGGATGAACTGGCCGCTCCAGGTGATCCGCTGCGCGTAGTCGATCTCGGTGCGGTAGCCCTCCTCGGGGCCCAGCTCGTCCAGGGTGTCGAAGACGGTGTGTTCCTTCTTCTCGATGACGACCATGGTGCCGCTCGACGACGGGGTCTTCGGCTTGCCGAGGCTCACCGGGATGGTCTTGATGACCTTGCCGTCCTGCTTGACCGTCATCTTCTTGGTCTTGTTCGACACCGTCATGATCATCGAACGGCCGATCTTCATGTCGACGGTGAGGTCGGAACGCCCATACCACCCGTCGCCCATCTTCACGCCCTTGAGCTGCACCTTGTAGAAGACCTTGGAGCCGGCCTTCCAGTACACCTTCGGCCGGTAGTGCACCTCGGTCGGGCTGGTCCAGTGCCAGACACCCTCCTGCGCGGGGGTGGCGGTCACGGTCATCTTGCGCTCGACGTCCGCCCGGTACTTCTCCGGGACCGAGCGGCCGAAGCGGATGATCAGCGGCATCCCGACGCCGACGGTCTGGTTGTCGCCCAGGAAGCTCGACACCCGTACCAGGTTCGCCGGCTTCTTCATCACGGTGAACGAGCTGGTGGTGGTGTTGTTCTTTCCCTCGGCCTCCGGGGTGCTGACGGTGACCGTGTACTTCCCGCCCCACTCCAGCGACTCGCTCGGCTTCCAGACGTTCTCGTCCTTGTCGACGGTGCCCTTGACCTCTTCGCCCTTGGCGTCGGTCACCTCGACGGTGGTGTTGTCCGGGTCCTCGCTGTTGTATTTCACCTCGGACCAGGCCTCGACCCCGGTGGCGTCGATCGCGGGGGAGGTCACGGCGACTGTGCTCAGCGTCGGCTCCGGCGACGGGGCCTCCGCAGCGGCGGACCCGTTGCCACCACCCTGCCACGACGGCGCGTCGTCGCCGCCACCGCTGCACGCGGCGGTCAGCAGCAGCGTGCCCGCCAGCAGCGAGACCACGGCCGCGCGCCAGCGGCGGCGACCGGCACGGCGACTTCCATCCATCTCCATGGTCCCCTCACGGCGTCGAATACCCGGCGCCCAATAGTGCTCCAAAAAAGGCTGTTGACCAATCCCGGATCTGTGCCGTGACGGGACCGGTGCCATCGATGTACCCCGGACGGGCCATCGAACCACCATGGGGTGACGGGGTTGGTCAGTTCAGCCCGGCGGGCACCTCCAGCGCGCTGCCCTCGGCGAACTTTTCCCAGCTCACGTCCCATGGCGTCCAGCCGTTGCCATAGTCGAGCTTGTCGTCGGTCCCCTTTACGGTGACCGGGTCACCGATCAGGGTCTTGTCGAACAGCCACCGCGCGTTGGACGGCGACACATTGACACATCCATGCGACACGTTTCGGCGACCTTGATCACCTGTCGACCACGGGGCCGAGTGAATGTACTGTCCGCTCCACGTCAGTCGCTGCGCGTACTGGATCTCGGTGCGGTAGCCCTCGTCGCCGTCGGTGTCGGTGGTGTCGAAGACGGTGTCCGCCTTCTTCTCCATCACCACCATGTGACCGCTCGACGACGGAGTGCTCTTCTTGCCGAGGCTCACCGGCATCGTCTTGACCGTCTTGCCGTCCTGCAGCACCGTCATCTTCTTGCTGGCGTTGTCGACCTTCATCTCGAACTTACGGCCGATCTTGGCGGTGGCTGAGCGGTCCTGGTCGCCGTAGATGTT
The DNA here is from genome assembly GCF_036053395.1 of Actinoplanes sp. NBC_00393. Taxonomy (NCBI): domain Bacteria; kingdom Bacillati; phylum Actinomycetota; class Actinomycetes; order Micromonosporales; family Micromonosporaceae; genus Actinoplanes; species Actinoplanes sp. NBC_00393. The sequence goes on from NZ_CP107942.1 coordinate 9,714,750, forward strand.
CTTGCCGGTCGGCAGGCCGCCGACCGCGATCCGCACCTTCAGCGTGGTGCCCGGCTGCCAGTAGTTCGGCGCCCGGTAGTACGCCTGCGTGCCGGACGCGGTCCACGACCAGGTGCCCGGCTGCGACGGGCTGGTCTGCACGAACATCCGCTTCTGCACCTCGGCCCGGTCCGCCTTCTTGATGCCCGGGTTGAACTCGACCACGACCGGCATCGCCACGCCGTACGTGTTGCCGTCGAACAGGTAGAGACCGGTGCCCGTCCGGCGTCCCGGCGCGCCCATCGTGGTGAACGAGGTGGTGGCGGTCGTCGTACCCCCGTCCTTGCCGGTGGCGACAACCGTCGCGGCGTACGTCTGCTTGGTCTTGAGGGGCTTGCTCGGCACCCAGGCCGAACCGTCCTCGCGCAGTTCGCCGGTGACGGCCTTGCCCTTGGCGTCCTTGAGGGTGACCGAGGTGACCTCGCCGCCGCTCACCTTCAGCCCGATCTCCGTACTGACCGGTACGTCCTTCTTGTCCTTGGCCGGCGTGATGGTCAGCGCGACCGGCTCAGCGGCGGTGGTGTTCTCCGTCACCGGCGCTCCGGAGGCGCCGCTGGTGGCAGCCGGATCCGCTTTCGCCGGGTCGGAAAAGGTCGGCGTCGCGTCGTCGCCGCACGCGGTGAGGGGGGCGATCAGGGCAACTGCCAAGATCGCCACTAAGGAGCGGCGCAGGTCAACCATCGTCGGGCCCCGTTCTGGAGTTCTCAGCGCAGACATACTGACTCATGGACGCAAGTCGCGGGTCCCCCTCCAGGTGGGAAGTATCCGATTTCAAGGATCTTCGCGGCCCGTGCTAACGTTCTTCTCGTTGCACGGCGAGCGTCGCTAGCTCAACTGGCAGAGCAGCGGACTCTTAATCCGCGGGTTGTAGGTTCAAGTCCTACGCGACGCACTCTCCACGACACAGCCCCGACCCCTGGTCGGGGCTTTCTGTGTTCTTGCGCAAAGGTAAGGTGACGCGTGTCATCGAATAAAACGCTCACCAGTGACGATCTGGATGTCATCGGACAGGATGCGTTCACCGCTGAGGACCCGATGGTGATGGTGGCGGAGTTGGTCGCCGCGGTGGACGAGCGGCGTCTGGCGGATCCGGCGGACGCCGGCTATGCGCTGACCCTGGCCGCCGAGATCACCGAGCGGCAGGGTGACTTGGCTCCGGCGCTGGGGCTGGTCGACCGGGCGGTCGGCCTCTACCGGGACGACACGGACGGGTTCGCCCGGGCGTACCGCGGGGATCTGCTGGCCCGGCTGGGCCGCGACGACGAGGCGCTGGCCGAGTTCACCGCGCTCCGCCCGCGCCTGCAGCGGGACCCGGACGCCGCCACCTACCTGTCCGAGGCGATGGAGGAGTGCGGCTACGCGCCGATCGCCGAGCAGTGGCTGACCGCGGCGCTCGAGTCGGTCCTGGACCGCAGCGACACGAACGCCCAGTTGCTCTACCACCTGGCCCAGGCCCGCCGCCGGATCCGCCGGGATCTCGAGCTGCCGGCCGACGAGCACGACGAGCTGGCCGACCGGATGCGCGAGGTGATGAACGGCCTCGAGCCGGCCGGCGAGCGCGAAGCCGACGGCCGGGGGCTGCTCTTCTGGCCGAAGCCGGAGTTCGACCGGATCCTGCTGCGCTGGCCGGTACTGGCGGACCCGTACGGGCGGAGCTGGGACGAGCACCGCGCCCGGCTGGAGCGGGAGCTGACTGTCCGTAACGATGCCGGGGAGACCGGGCTGGTCCTGTTCACCGGGTCGGCGGACGGGTTGGTGGCCTTCGCCGCCCGCGACGGCGGTGATCCGGCCGACCCCGGGGTGCGGGCGGGCTACGAGGATCAGCAGGAGAATCTGGCCGGGGCGAGGGCCTGGCCGCCGCGGCGTAACGGGCCGTGCTGGTGCGGTTCCGGAGGCAAGTACAAGAAGTGCTGCCTGCCCCGGTCCCGCGCCTGAGTGCCCGGGTCCCGCTGAGCGGCATCCGGGCGATGTGCTAACGTTCTGCCTCGTTGCAGGCGCTGCTAGCTCAACTGGCAGAGCAGCGGACTCTTAATCCGCGGGTTGTAGGTTCGAGTCCTACGCGGCGCACAACACGAGCAGGCCCCGCCCATCCGGGCGGGGCCTGCTGCCGTTCCGGGGCGCGGGTTCTGGCGCTCGAGAAAGCATCCGACATCGGGGGAGCGCTGCCGTGGCCTGGCGGCCACCTCTCGGCCGGTGGTTACTCACTGCAGCGGGCCCGGGGGCCGGCCGCCGGCTGGCCGATCTGCCTAGGCTGCGCTGAAGACGGCGCTGAGCCCGCCCAGCACCGCGATCAGGATCGCCGGGCCGATCAGGATGTAGCCCAGGACCAGACCGGCCACGGCCATGCCCTGCCCGGACTTCTCGCCGCGCTTGGTCTCGGCGAGCCCGATGTGGCCGAAGATCACCGCGAGCAGCGACGGGATGCCCCAGGCGCAGAAGACCAGCAGCAGCCCGACGATGCCGAGAACCATCGAGGCCACCGCCCAGCCGGACGTGGGCGGGCCCATGTGGCCGACGACCATCGGCTGATACATCGGCGGCGCCGGATAGCCCTTCTGGGGGTAGCCCGCCGGCGACTGCGGATAACCGGACACCGGCGGCGCGGAGTAGGGCGGCGAGTAGGGCTGCGGCGGGAACGGCGCGGTCGGAGGCGCGCTGTCCGGCGCCGGATAGGGCGGCTGCGGCGAGTAGGCCTGGGTGGGCGGCGCGCTGTCCGGAGCGGGGTACGGCGGCAGCGGCTGATACGGGTCGTAGGCCGGCTGCTGCCCGGGGTCGTACCCCGGCTGCTGCCCGAACGGTTGCGTCGGGTCGTTCGGCGGCGGGGTGGGCTGCGACATCGGATCCACGTTCCTGCGCAAGAGGGCGGAACTTGGACCGGTCCCCACCCGTTTGGACCGTCTGCCCATGCTGCCCGCCGCGGCGTCGGCCTGACTAGCCACCGAGACCCATTCGGTACGAAAGTCGGCCCCGATCCAGCCGCTCGGCGACAACCCGAACGCGTCCGCGCCGAGGCCCGGATCAGCGCTCGCCGGGCCGTATCGTCGGGCGCATGACGCGCGTCCTGCTCATCTCGGGAAGCACCCGCGACGGATCCCTGCACACCGCTGCCCTGCGCACCGCAGCGAGGTACGCCCCACCGGAGATCACCGCCGTCCGGTACGACGGACTGGCCGACCTGCCCGCGTTCGTCCCCGGCGACCCCGCTCCCGCCCTGGCCGTCACCAACCTGCGCCGCCGGGTCCTCGACACGGACGCGGTGCTCTTCTGCACCCCGGAGTACGCGGGCTCGCTCCCCGGCAGCCTGAAGAACCTGCTCGACTGGCTGGTCGACGGTGGCGAGCTGACCGGCCGCCCGGCCGCCTGGCTGTCCGTCGTCGCGCCGGGGCAGGACGACGGCGCCCGTACCGGGCTGGAATCCGTGCTCGGCCATGCCGGCGCGCGCCTGCTCCGCCCGGCCTGCATCCGGGTCCCGCTGGAGATCGGCACGGTCGACGGCGAGGGCATCGTCACCGACCCGCGGCTGCACGTGGCGCTGCAGGACATGCTGCACGCCCTGATGCGCTGCCTGGCCGAGCCGCAGGCCCGTCCGCAGCCGTCCTGGCAGGCGCATTCGAGCGTCTACCCGGTGCTGCAGCGGCAGGACGCGCCGTCGTTCCGGGTCGGCGGTCAGCGCCCGCCGTGGGCCGGTCCGGTCAGCTGATCCGCCCGGCCGCCCAGCACGCCTCCGGCCCGGCGCAGGTGGTCAGCTCCACCAGCGCCTTGTCCAGTTCGGCGATCCGGGCCGGCGTCAGGGTGCGGGCCAGGTTGCGCAGCTGGAGCGGGTCGGTCTTGCGGTCGTAGTACTCGCGGGAGCCGTCGACGTACTTGACGTACGTGTAGCGGGTGGTCCGCAGCGCGTCGTAGGCCGGCGGGATGTTCGGGCTGTCGTACGTGTAGTCCGGGTCCAGCGGGTCGGTGGCCGGGTCCCGGTGCTCGATCAGCGCGGTGGTACGCCACCCGCCCGGCGTCTCGCCGTCGAAGAGCGGCCTGATGCTGCGCCCGTCGACCTCGCCGGGCTGCGCCAGGCCGGCCAGGTCGGCGAAGGTGGGCCGCAGGTCGATGTTCTCCACGATGGCGTCGACCGCCCGCCCGGCCCCCACACCCGCGCCCGCGACGACCAGCGGCACGTTGATGTCGGTGTCGAAGGCGGTCTGCTTGCCGGAGGGCAGCCGGTACTCGCCCATGTGGTAGCCGTTGTCGGAGGCGAAGACCACCACGGTCCGGTCGGCGACACCCGCCTTGGTGAGGGTGGCCCGCAGCGAGCCGACCATCCGGTCGATCGACTGGACCGACTGCACCCGCTTGCGGAACTCGTTGTCGATCCGGGCCTTGCGTGCCGCGGTCAGGGACTTGACCTGCCGGAGCCAGGCCGGCGCGTCCGAGGGCAGCTTGTTGTACGCGGCCGTGCGCGGCGCCTTCAGCCCGGGGAACGACTCGGCGTCGCGAGGTGCGGGGGTGTAGGGGCTGTGCGGCGCGTACGTCGAGACCTCCACCATGAACGGCGTCCCGGTCGCCGCCGAGGTGGTGATGAAGTCGGAGGCCTTCGCCGAGAGCACGTCCGTGAGGTAGTCCTGCGGCTTGTTGCCGTACGCCCGAACCTGGTTGTTCTCGTTCAGCGTGTAGTTGAAGTTGTTGTACGCGTTACCACCGGCGAACCACTGGTCCCAGCCCGGCGGCACATACGGCTGACCGGTGCCGAGCGGGTTCTTCGTCTGGTACTCGTTGAGGTACTTGCCGAGGAACGCGGTCCGGTACCCGGCCGCCTGCAGATCGGTGGCGAAGGTCGACTTCTCCTCGCCCCGGCTGTAGAAGAGCCGGAACCCGCCGTCCGACCCGTGGTTCTTGAAGATGCCGGTGTTGTGCGGGAACTGCCCCTTGAGCATCGACGCCCGCGACGGGCAGCACAGCGAGTCGGTCACCGTGTAGTTGGTGAACGTCGTGCCCTCCTTCTGCAGGGCGAGCACGTTCGGCATGTACTGCACCAGGTTCTTCGACAGGTCGTCGGTCAGCACCAGCACGATGTTGGTCTTGGACGATGCCGATTCGGTGCGGCCGGGACGAGCCACCGCGAAGGCGACACCGCGTCCGTTCTGCGGGGCGCACGCTGCTGTGGCCAGCAGAGACGTGAACGCGAGGAGAACACTGAGGGCGCGGCGAGGGCGAGAAGTCATGGTGTTGCGGCTACTCCGTCCCGGAAGGGTTGACCTCAGGAGGGTAATCGGCCGCGCGGAGGCGGGGCAGACGACCAGTCCGGTTCCCAGCCCAACGGATGTTTACCTGACGCTGAGATGATCTTTAAGAATGTCTCAACGGCCCGATCGGAGCCGGACTATCGGCGGATAGTGGACGCCCATGGACAGCAATCAGCCGCGGCCGCGCCGTCCCCGCCGCATCGAGTCCCGCCGCCCGCGCCTGCCGCTGCGCCCACCACGTTCACCCCGCGGCGTGCGGACCGAGCGCCCGCGCGGAGCGTGACCCCGCAAGACATCGACGGGTATCGTCGGGGTCCGGTGCACGGGGGCTCGGAGGGCGCGATGACGCAGGAACTCCAGATCGATTTCACCGACCCGGCGTTCCAGGCCGACCCACACCCGGTGTACGCGCAGTGGCGCCGTACCGGACCGGTCCGCCGTACCCGGTTGCCCAGCGGCCTGTCCGCCTGGCTGGTGACGCGGTACGAGGACGCCCGCAGAGCCCTGGCCGACCCGCGCCTGTCCAAGCAGTCCGCCTTCTCGGTTGGCTCCTCCTCGACGGCGAACCGGCCGTCCGGCCCGGCCGGGGTGCTGTCCCGGCACATGCTCGCCGTCGACCCGCCGGATCACACCCGGCTGCGCCGCCTGGTGTCGGCCGCGTTCACCGCCCGCCGCATCGAGGGCCTGCGCCCGCGGATCGAGGAGATCACCGGTGACCTGCTGGACGCGATGGCGGGCGGCGAGCGGGCGGACCTGATCGATGCGTTCGCCTTCCCGCTGCCGATCCAGGTCATCTGCGAGCTGCTCGGTGTCCCGCCCGGCGACCGGGACGCGTTCCGCGAGTGGTCGAACGTGATCGTCGCCGGGTCGCAGTCCGGTGACCGGCTGGAGCCGGCGATCCGGGCCATGGTCGGCTACATCCTGGCGCTGCTCGCCGAGCGGCGGACCAGCCCCGGCGACGACCTGCTCTCCGGTCTGATCCAGGTGCGCGACGAACAGGACCGGCTCACCGAGGCGGAGCTCTCCTCGATGGTGTTCCTGCTGCTGATCGCCGGGCATGAGACCACCGTCAACCTGATCGGCAACGGCGCCTACCTGCTGCTGCGGGAACGCGACCGGTGGGAGCGGCTGCGCGCCGAGCCCGGCCTGCTCCCCACCGCGATCGAGGAGTTCCTGCGGTTCGAGGGGCCGGTCGAGACCTCCACCTTCCGGGTCGCCACCGAGGACCTGGAAATCGGCGGTGTCACCGTCTCGGCCGGCGACCCGGTCGTGGTCGTCCTGCTGTCGGCGAACCGGGACGGCGACCGGTTCCCGGCGGCCGACGAACTGCGTCTGGACCGTACGCAGAATCCGCACCTGGCGTTCGGGCACGGCATCCACTACTGCCTCGGCGCCCCGCTGGCGCGCCTGGAGACGCAGGTGGCCTTCACCGCGCTGCTGGCCCGCCACCCCGGCCTGCGGCTCGCGGTCCCGCCGGAAGACCTGCGCTGGCGTCCCGGCCTGCTGCTGCGCGGCCTCGAGACCCTTCCGGTGCTGCTGTAGGGCCCGGCGGCTGCGGCTGACCGCCGGAAATGGCCGTGTTCCACCACAGTGGATTAAGTCACATTGAGGTCGGCCATCCGCCGGATCTCGGTCACCTGCTCGACGATCGTCTCATTGGCCAGTTCGGACAGTCGCTGATCGGCTCCGCCGCGTAACACGTCGCCGGCCATCTGCCGGGCGCCCTCGTGGTGCGCGGTCATCATCGTGACGAACCGGCGGTCGAAATCGGCGCCCTTCGAGGCGGTCAGTTCAGCGATCGCCGCCTCGGTCTGCATGCCCGGCATCGTGGCGTGGTCGTGCTTCGGGTCGCTCTCCGGTTGACCGCGATCGCGCAGCCAGGAGCGCATCGCCACGATCTCGGGCTGCTGCGCGGCGCTGATCCGGCCGGCGATGCCGAGCACGCCGGGGTTCTCGGCGCGGCCGGGGGCCAGGTCGGCCATCTGCACGGCCTGCGTGTGGTGGACGATCATCATCTGCACGTACGCCACGTCGATCGCGTTGTAGGCCGTGTCGTCGGGTGCCTGAATCTGATCAGAATCGGCCACCCTCGCTGATTCGCCGGGGCGACCGGGGATCAGCACCTGAACCTTCGAGGTGGACGGGGAGGGCGCGGCGGCGGTCGGCTGGTCGTCGCCCGTACCCCTGCTGAGCAGGGCAATCGTGCCCGCCGCGAGGAGGGCGGCGGCCGCGGCGGCGAGGCTCAGGGCGCGTCGGCGATTCATGAATACCTTTCCGGCCGGGTCACCCACGATCGGCCTTCGGCGACTATCGTAACGACCGACATCGCTGTCACCGGCGGTGCGTGCGACACGACTCGACGTGTCGCCGGTGGCTTCGTAGCCGGAAGGAGCTTCATGAAGCACCCTGCCCCACGAGGGCGACTTAGAAGTCTGGCCTCTGTCGGTGCCGCGGCTGTTCTACTGAGCTTCCTCGTCACCGCGCCGGCTCAGGCCGGCGTCGCCGACATCCCGGGCGTCGACGAGATCGTCAGCAGCCCCAACCTGAAGTTGATCGCCAACGAGCCGAAATCCGACCTCTTCGCGGCGGAGTCCGCGTACAACAGCGACATCGCCTTCCAGGGCAAGTATGCGTACGCCGGCAACTTCCTCGGTTTCACCGTTTACGACATCAGCAACCCGAAGAACCCGGAGATCGCCAAGCAGGTGCTCTGCCCCGGTTCGCAGAACGACATCTCGGTCTACGGTGACCTGCTCTTCCTGGCCACCGACTCGATCCGCAACGACGACTCCTGCGAGAGCGTCGCGGTGCCCAACAGCGCACCGGCCGAGACGCCGCGCTGGGAGGGCATCAAGGTCTTCGACATCAGCGACCCGCGCAACCCGCAGTACGTGTCGGCAGTTAAGACCGACTGCGGTTCGCACACGCTGACCCTGGTTCCGGGCAAGCACCGGGACAAGTCGGTCTACGTCTACGTCTCCTCCTACAACCTCGACACCAAGGATCTGCCGAACTGCGCGCTGCCGCACGACAAGATCTCGATCGTCAAGGTTCCGCTGAGGAGCCCGGAGGCGGCCGCTCTGGTGGCCACGCCGGTGCTCTTCCCGGACGGGGGCTTCCCCGGCAGCGAGACCGGTTCGGCGACGACCGGTTGCCACGACATCACGGCCTACCCGCAGCGCGACATCGCGGCCGGCGCCTGCATGGGCGACGGTGTTCTCTTCGACATCTCGAACCCGGTGCACCCCAAGGTGATCACCACGGTCCGGGACACGGAGAACTTCGCGTTCTGGCACTCGGCGACGTTCAACAACAACGCCACCAAGGTCGTCTTCACCGACGAGCTCGGCGGCGGCGTGGGCGCGGTCTGCAACCCCGAGACGGGTCCGAACCGCGGGGCCGACGCGATCTACGACATCGTCGGTAAGGGCAAGAAGGCGAAGTTCGCGTTCCGCAGCTACTTCAAGATCCCGCGGGAGAACGCGGACACCGAGAACTGCGTGGCCCACAACGGCTCGCTGATCCCGGTTGCCGGGCGGGACATCATGGTGCAGGCCTGGTACCAGGGCGGCATCTCGATCTGGGACTTCACCAACTCCCGCAAGCCGGTCGAGATCGCGTACTGGGAGCGGGGACCGATCAGCCTGGAGCGTTCGATCCTGGCGGGTTCCTGGTCGGCGTACTGGTACAACGGCCACATCTACTCGAACGACATCCAGAAGGGTCTGGACGTCCTCGAGGTCAGCGACCGCCGGATCGACCGGGCCGAGCGGAAGCGCACCTGGCAGTTCAACGCGCAGACCCAGGACGACTTCCGTCGCTGGTGATCTGAGCTGAGCAACAGCGAGGCGGGTCCGGCCGGTCAGCCGGCCGGATCCGCCGAGCGTGCCCAGGTCCGCAGCGCCCACCACCAGCGCACCGTCTCCAGCACCGTGAGCTGCGCCTCGGCCGCGCCGAACTCGGTCAGCTCCCGCAGCCGGCGCAACCGGTATCGCACGGTGTTCGGATGCAGGTGCAGCGACTCAGCGGTCCGGTCCAGCCGCTGCCCGCGATCGAGATATGCCAGGGCGGTCCCGACCAGGTCGCGGTGGAACTCGTCGGCCGGATCGAGCCGGGCGAGCAGCTCGTCACGCAGAAAGCCGGCCAGCATCGGCTGCCCGGCCAGCGCACTCTCGCCGGCCAGGCGCACCACGCTGTGCGCCCCGGACAGACCCAGGTCGCGAGCCGCGAGCAGCGCGGTCCGGGCGAGGGTGTGCGCCTCCGCAGCCTGATTCAGGGGTACGGGCGGAGTGCTCACGATCAACGCCGGCGCCGCCGCCCCGAACCCGGGCAGCCGCGGCGTCACCCCGCTGAGCCGTCCGCCGACCGGGGCCAGCACCCCGCCGCAGCGCGCGAACGCCTGCTCGAGCTCCCGTACCCCGGCCGGATCGGCGGCATCCGAGACCACGCAGTGATACCGGCCGTCCGCGTCGAGCCCGAACTGCCCCGGATCGCCGCCGCCACCGTCCTGGCCGAACAGCAGCCCACGAAGGAACCGGATCCGGGCCGCCCGGCGGTCGATGTCGAGGTGCCGCTCGGCCGTCCGGTAACCGTCCAGGACGTGCCGTTCCAGCGCGTTGCCGTACCGGTCGAGGCGGAGCAGGCCGTGCAGCAGCACGTCGTCCGGCAACCCTGCGGTCCGGCCGCGGACGATGGCGATCTCCAGGATCCGGCTGCGTCCCGCGTGCGCCCCGGAGAGCAGCGCAGCCACCGGGATGCCGAGCGCCGCGCCCTCCGCACCGAACCGCAGCGCCTCGCTGAAGTCGTCGTCGCCGTCCTCGCCGGCTCGCAGGAACGCGTGGCAGCCCGCCTGGATCAGCGCCGCGACGTGGCGCCGGCTCTCCTCGAGCGGCAGCCGGGCCGCCTCCGGTGACTGTGCCCGGGCGGCCGCGACCACGTCATCGACCAGCCGCGCGTCCGCCGCCAGGCCATGCACCAGCGCCGCGAGCGCCCGGGACGTGGTGGTCGCCGCTCGCGGGGCCGTGGCCGCCGCTTCGTGATCCATGGGTTACCGCAAGGTAACAGCCGCGGACATCGATGGGAATCACGCGTCTGCGGGCTGTTGCTGTTCCCGTCGCTCGGCCCTGCGCTGGTTCTTCCTCCGGTACATCGCGGCGTCCGCCTGTCGCAGCAGATCATCGCCGTCGCCCGGCTCACCGGCCGAGACCCCGATGCTGGCCCCGACGGTGAGCCAGGTCTGCCCGATCATCATCGGCTCGGCCAGCACCGCGGCGATCTGCTCGGCGAGCTGCCCCGACTCCGTCACGCCGGTGCCGGGCAGCAGAACGGCGAACTCGTCACCACCCAGCCGGGCCGCCACCTCGCCGCGGCCGAGCAGCCCGGTGAGCCGCTCCGCGACCGTACGCAATACCTGGTCCCCGGCATGGTGACCGTGCCGGTCGTTGATCTCCTTGAAGCCGTCCAGGTCGATCAGCAGCATGCCGACCGCGCCGGTCGCCTCGGTCAGCCGCCGGTGCAGCAGCACCCGGTTGCCGAGCCCGGTCAGCGCGTCGTGGGTGGCCTGCCGCTCCAGCTCGTCGTTCAGGGCACGGGCCTCGGTGGCGTCCCGCGCGTTCAGGACCACGCCGCGGACGCTCGGGTTGTGCCGCAGGTCGGTGCTGACGATGTCCATCCACCGGTACGAGCCGTCGGCGTGCCGCCACCGCACCTGCATGGTGATGCCGGTTCCCGGGTGAGCGGCGAGTCGCCGCTCGAGCACGCTGACCCGCGGCACGTCGTCCGGATGCGTACGCGCGTGCAGCACCTGACCCACCAGGTCCTCGGCCGGGATGCCCAGCACCCGCTGGGCCGCCGGGCTGGCGTAACTGACCGTGCTGCTGCCGTCGATGACCAGGGTCAGGTCGGAGGTGTGCTGCACCAGCGCGCGGAACCGCTCGCTCTGCTCGTCGATCTGGCTGAGCAGCCGCTCGTTGTCCCGCAGCGCGGCGACCTGGCGGCCGAGCACCAGGGCGGTGATCGCCGCGGTGCCGATCGCGACACCCCAGACCCGCAGGTCGATCATCCCGTCGCGGAGCGAGACGACGAGCAGCACCTGGGTCGCGATCACCGCGAGGTACGGCATCCGGCTCGACCGCCGGCCGAGCATCGCGTTCTGCCGCTCGGCCAGGCGCCGGACCTGGGACTGCTGCAGCCGCAGGCTGAACGCGGTGAGCACGCACGGCAGCAGCTGCACCACGGTCATCAGGCCGGGCCCCGGGTCGCCGAGCAGCCCGGTCGTGACCGGCGCGGCCAGCGCGGTGCCCGCCACCCCGAAGCTCGCCAGCACCCCGGCTGTCCGGGTGAACGGCGCCGTCCCACTGAGAATCAACTTGAGCAGGCCGAACGTGATGAGCAGCATGACCACCGCGGTCGCCGAGGCGGCCCATCGGTCGGCCGCCTGCCTGCCGCTGAGCTCGGTCGCCAGCAGGAAGTACCAGAGGAAGACCGCGACGGCGGTGAGCACGGTCGCCGCGTCGAACCAGAGTCGCAGACGCTGCCGCCCGACGCCGACGAGCGGGTGCCGCAGCGTCGCCGCGACCACGGTCGCCATGCCGACCACCACGAAGGCGGTCTGGACCAGGCTGATCCGGGTCGAGCCGGGCTGGGCGAGCATCAGCACGGTCTGGTACGTGTCACCGACCGCACAGGAGGCACAGGCGAGCAGCACCACCCGCCAGAACCGGCGTCCGTCCGCGGTCATCTCCGCGTGGGTCGCCAGCCGCCAGGCGAAGTACGCCATTGCGATGTCGATGCCGGCCTGCAGGACCCACGGCGTGACGGCGCCGCCGGGCCCGAGGAGGAACCAGGGCGCCAGCAGCACGCCGAGCGCCACGAGCGCCAGCAGGACGGGGTCCTTGGCTTCCGCTCGCATCCGCATGACGGCCCCCATCGGCGGCGCGGGTGCCGAGGTGAGAAAAGGCTTGGCCGCGTGCCGCGAGAGTTATCCGATACACGAACTCAATGGCCGCCTCCAACGGGTGACGCTCGCGCGCGGCGAACAGGCGTTTTAGGGGTTTATGCGTAGTTTTGTAGCCATGGAGAAGACCGCTGGGCGCACCTCGGTGCTGCGGTCTTTCCCCGTTCTCCTGGCGTTGCTCCTCGCCCTCCTCGGCGCGCCGGTCCAGGCCACGGCCTCGGTCCCGGGACAGTCCGCCGGACCCGTCGTCAGCAGCGTCATCAGCGACGACGCAGCACCACGGGCGGCTTCGGCTGAGGTTTCGGACGCTGTCACGCGTACCCCGGAAAGCCACATCCCGGACCTCACGCGTGCCCTCCGCACCCAGCTCTTCGCCGGCGTCGCCGGCTCCCGCGCTCCTCCTTCCGCAGCCTGACCTGCGGGCGGCGCCCTCGCCGTCCCGGGTCCCCGTGCGCCCATACCTGCGGAACCGAGGACATCGCCATGAACATGCTTGCCGAAATGCTGCTGACCGAGCCCGCCCCGGTGGCCATCTGGGTCGTCCTGATGCTGCTCACCCTGCCCGCCCTGGTGGTGCTCGCCAGCCCGCACGGTGTGCGCAACCCGCGCCTCGCCCTGATCGAGACGGTGACCTTCCTGCGCAAGCGCGAGGAGCGCCGGGAGCAGGAGCGCGCCCGGCGCCGCCAGGAGGCGGCGCAGGCGGTGCGTTACGCCGAGGAGATCCAGGTGGCGGCCGACCAGGCGGGGTACGCGGTGCAGCGCTGGCAGGGCCACTGGGAGGCGGCCGCCGAGCAGGTCGACGCGACCTGGCAGGCCTGGCAGGACGCCGAGGCGCGCTGGGCCCGCAGCCAGGCCACAGCGGCCTTCGGCACGCCGTTCACAGCCCAGAACCCGGCGGAGTACGCGGACCGCGAGCGCTTCCTGCACCGGGCCGTCCACGCCGCCGCCGACCGTGGCGAACTGCCTGCCGACGCCGTCGCCGACGCGCTGAGCGGCCGGGGCGGATGGGATGCCCGGCTGCACCCCGTCGAGCAGGAGCTGGCCCTTCACCGGGCGAGCCGCGCCCACCTGCAGTCGCTGCACCGCGACGCGGTCGCGGCCGAGCGCGCGGCCTGGCACGACGCCCAGCTGGCCCGGCGCAGCCGCGACAGCCTCCGCCGCGAGGCCACCATCGCCGAAGCCCGCGCCGCAGTGGCCCGGCACCTGCTCCCGCCGGCCACCACAGCCGAGCCGGAAGGCATCCGCCGTTCAGCCCTCGCCGGCGCCGCCTGATCGCCTGTCGCCGGCCTTTCACCTGCGGGGTGCGGCATCTGAACTTCCAGGTCGCGGGCCGTACACCGGCCGTCGCGCCCGGCTGAGAGCCGGTGCGGCACCGAAACGGCCGATCAGCCGCCGGTGATCAATAGCGGCCAGATCCACTTCCGGGCCGCTCCCAGCCGACCGTCGCGGGCGGCCGCACGAACCTGGCCGGCCATGATCGTTCGACTTCACAGCCGGTAGCGCCTTGTCCGCTGATGGTCACTGCCGCCTGCGGCACCGCTGCCCGCTGGGTGCGCTCGGTGAGCCGGGACGCCCCAAAAGAGTGATGCCCTTGAACGTCCTGCATGTTCTTCGAAGGTGGGCAGCATCCAAACGGGTGGTCTCGTGGAACTCCAAAAGCCCTGCTGGATCGCCGGCAAAAGATGCTCGCCGGTTTCTTCGCGCATTCGGCTGGAATGCGAATGGCCGGAAACGCGTATCGGCCCTGCCGCGCTTCGGCGGCAGGGCGTGGGGTGAGTGTCCGGCGTCCCCCGAATGAGGGACGCCGCAACACCCGTCAAGTCGCACATCGCGGAAGTAGACCTTGTCTCCGGGGCTTCCATCGGTGCGCGCCTATCGCTAGGCTCTCACGTGATATCGAATTCGCCGTCCTTGGCAGAGTCCACGAAGGCGGTCCACTCCGCCGGCGTGAACATGAGAGCTGGGCCCGTCCGGTTCTTGCTGTCACGGACGGCGATTCCCTGGTCGAGGAATGCGACCTCGACACAGTTGCTACCACCGCTACCGTTACTGCGACTGCCCTTTTTCCAGACGGCACCGTCAAGTTGGTGCGCGAGCAACTCAAGCACCTCCCTTCGATCTGAGAATCCTTCGGGAGTGCTACGCGACGAGCAGGTCCTCGATCATCTTTATGGTGGTCCGATGGTCGAGCGCCTTGGCGCTCATTCGCTCGAACTCCTGCCGGTACCGGGCAACCTCGTTTGGTTGCTCTTCGTAATAGTCTCCCGCAATGCCTTCGAGGTAGACAACATCCAAATGGGTGGTCTCGCGGAACTCCAAAAGTGCTGCTGGACCGCCTAGGAACAGATGTTCGCCGGCACTGAACGGCATGATCTGCAGCGTTACATTCGGTAACTTAGCCGCTTCGATCAAATGCTCTAGTTGCCCCGTCATCACGTCCTCGCCGCCGATGACGCGGCGCACCACGGACTCGTCGATGATGGCGGAGAGCTCCAGCGGCCGGTCCCCACCGAGCCGGCTCTGCCTGGTCAGGCGCAATGCGACGCGCCTGTCGATGTGATGGTCGGAGTCGGAGGCGCGACCGGTCTTGATCAGAGCGCGCATGTACGCCTCGGTCTGCAGCAGCCCCGGCACGAGGATCGGTTCCCAGGTCCGCATGGACGAGGCGGCGGCCTCCAGCCCCACGAAGTTCCCCGGCCGCAGGATGTCGCGGTAGTCGGTCCACCAGGTGCGCTCGCGGGACAGCCGGGCCAGCTCCACCATCGCCTCGCGATAGCCCTGATCCCGCACGTTGTAGAGAGTGAGCAGGTCCCTGACGTCCCGCGGGGTGACAGCGACCCGCGCCGTCTCGATCCGGGTGACCTTGGCAGCGTGCCACTCGAAATGCCGGGAGACGTCCTGCTGGGTGAGCCCGGCAGCCTCACGGCATCGTTTGAGCTCCGCGCCCAGCCGGCGGCGTCGCAGCGTCGGACCCTCGATATCGGACACCTGGACTCCCTACGGTCCTGATGCAGTCGATATTACGACCGATTCTTCACGATCCCGGTCTCCCCATTCATGATCGTGCTTCCCATGATCGCAAATCGGGTGGTGAGCTGCGGGGCCTGAATAAGAAGTCTAGTACTTCTTGTATTGACCTTGCTGTTGGGTACATGATGCTGCGGACATCGAGTTCTGTCTTGTTTCCTACATTTGGAAAAATGATCATTGAACTGGCGTCTAAGGGGCGTGGGCGGAGTGTTGGCTGACCAGTACTACCTGATCGCACACGAGGACCGCACCGGTCGGTCCCGGCTACATCCCCGTGCAACCGGCCTGGGCCTGGCCGCAGCATTATTGGCCGAACTCGTCCTGGAAGGCCGTATAGGTGTTACCGACGGCGACATTTTCGTTCTTGATCGGCATCCGACGAGAGATGCGCTGGAACACGACATTCTTGATCTTCTGATCGCTCAGCCGCAGCACCGCGACGTGCGTACCTGGCTTGCTTTTCTTTCCCAGGATGCTGCCCTGCGGGTGGGCGAGCGACTGATGCGGCTCGGCGCGGTCGAGCCGGTGACCCGCCGCCGGATGCTGGGCGCCTCACACACCCTCTACATGCCGAACAGCGCGCAGCAGCGCAATGCTGCCGCCTGGGCCTCCACTCGCCTCGCCAACCTGCTGATCCGTGGCATGGAGCTGAGCGTCACCGATCGGGTGCTGGTCAGCCTGGTCTCCGCAACCGGCCTCACCCGCCACGTGCTGTACGGCTTCGAGATGTATCCGCAGGCGTTCCAGTACGTGCCGAACGCTGCGGCCTCGCTGCCGAGCGATCTCCGGGAGCTGGTCGACTACACCGAAGCCTCGATCGGTTCGGTGCTGACCGCTGGCCGCCGATGACCTCCGTCGGGCGCCACCACCTCCACCAGCACAACATGGATCAATGGGCCGGGCGGCTCCTGCTGGACCGTAAGGGGCCCTCCGAGCCGGACATCGTCACGCGCGCGCTGGCCAGCAACCGGATGGGTGTCCCGTCCGTCGTGTTCTTCGGCGTTGCGGGCGCCGCGCCACTCACTGTGATCATCGGCTCCATCTCGGCCATCTACGCCATTCAGGGCAGCACGGCGGTCCCGATCGCCTATCTGGTGGTGGCCGGCATTCTGTCGCTGTTCACCGTGGGCTTCGTCGCGATGAGCCGGCACATCGTCAACTCCGGCGCGTTCTACTCGTACATCAGCCATGGGCTGGGCCGGGTCGTCGGCGTCGGGGCGGCGTTCGTGGCGCTTCCCGCGTACTCGCTCATGCAGATCGGTCTCTTCGGCCTGTTCGGAGTGGCTGCCTCCGGCATTCTCGCCGAGCTGGGCCTGCAGGCCTCCTGGTATGTGTGCGCCCTGGTGGCCTGGGCGTTGGTGACCGTGCTGGGGGTGCTGTGGGTCGACCTGAGCGGCCGGGTGCTCGCCGTGCTCCTGGTCGCCGAGATCAGCATCGTCCTGATCTACGACTTCGTCATGGTGTCCAACCCGGCGGGAGGCGAGATCAGCTTCGCCACGCTGTCGCCGGCGCCGCTGCTGACGCCGGTCGTCGGCACACTCCTGGTGCTTGCCATCGCAGGCTTCGTGGGCTTCGAGGCCACTGTCGTGCTGTCCGAGGAGGCTCGCGACCCGAAGCGGACGATCGCCCGCGCGACCCACCTCGCGGTGCTGCTCGCCGGCCTGCTGTGCGGCCTCTCCGCCTGGGCGATGTCGGTGACCACCGGCCCGGACCAGATCCTCGGGGTCGCCGCCGAGCACCAGACCGATCTGGTCTTCACCCTGGTCGGGCCGCATCTGCCGGCCGCGCTCGTAGACATCGGGTACGTCCTGTTCATGACCAGTGTCTTCGCGGCGTTGCTCGCGTTCCATGCCGCGGTGGCGCGCTACCAGTTCGCGCTCGGCCGGGAGGGCGTGCTGCCGTCCGCCTGGGGTTACACGCATCCGCGAACCGGTGCGCCGCTGGTCGGCTCGATCACCCAGAGCGTGCTCGCCCTGATCGTCATCAGCGCCTACGCTGCGGCCGGCGCCGAACCGCTGCTCTACCTCTTCGCCTGGCTGACCACGATCGGCGGTCTCGGCGTGCTGATCCTGATGTGGTCGGCTTCGGCCGCGGTGATCGCGTTCTTCCAGCGACATCGCCGCGGAGAGAACGTCTGGCGTGCCTATGTCGCGCCGTTCCTGGCCTTCCTGCTGCTCTCCATCGTGCTGGCGGCGACGATCATCGGCTTCGGTGAGTTGCTGCAGGTGTCCAGTGATTCGGTCTTCCAATGGCTGATCCCGGTGGCCTACCTGGGCGTGGCCGCGATCGGCT
The DNA here is from genome assembly GCF_036053395.1 of Actinoplanes sp. NBC_00393. Classification (NCBI taxonomy): domain Bacteria; kingdom Bacillati; phylum Actinomycetota; class Actinomycetes; order Micromonosporales; family Micromonosporaceae; genus Actinoplanes; species Actinoplanes sp. NBC_00393. The sequence continues at coordinate 9,732,297 of NZ_CP107942.1, forward strand.
TCATCTGGGCCCTGATCATGCGGGCGGTCCGGCCCGACCTGTACGCGGCGATCGGTCGTGGTGCCGACGTCCGGGTGATCGCACCGGCCGACACCGACTTCCCGGACGTGCTACCACCTCCGGCCGCGCCGGTGGGATCCCGCGGCCACCACTACTGAAGTCTTGACCGAGAGAGGAAACGATGACGTACGCCATCCAGGAACTGGTCATCCGGGATGTCAGCCCGGTCGACACTGACGAGATCACCGATCTCGTCGCCGAGGCGATGCGCGATGGTCCGGTCGCCCGGTGGCTGCATGCCGATCCTGACGTACGCCGCCGGGAAGCGCCCCACTACTTCGCGATCTTCGTCGATCACGCCACCCGGTACGGCGAGGTCTACGCCACTGCCGACGGGGAGAGCGGCCGGCTGACCGGTGTGGCCCTGTGGTTCCCGCTGACCTCGCTGATTCCGCCGCCGGTCGATTATGAGCGCCGGCTGAAGGAGGCGGCCGGGGATGCCTTCGACCGGGCCTGTCAGTTGGACGCCGCGATCGAAGAGCGCCACCCGTTCGAACCGCACCACTACTTGGCGTTCCTTGCCGTGCGTCCGGACAGTCAGAACCGCGGCATCGGAAGCGCCTTGCTCGATCGTCATCACGCCCGGCTCGACCACGCCGGGATCCCGGCCTATCTGGAGGCCAACGATCCCCGGAACCGTGACCTCTACCTGCGGCACGGTTATCAGATCCGCTCCGTGATCGAGCTACCCGACGGGCCTCCGCTCTGGACGATGTGGAGGTCGCCTATGGCATGACAGAACGCATCATCCCGTCTACGCGGCGGAGGGGAACTCGTACAGCCAGAACGACTGCTGGTCGATGCGGTTGAATCGCATGTTGTTGTTGCACAGCCGGCCGACCATGAGCCGGAAGATGCGGGACATGTGTCGCACCTCGTCGTTGTAGGTGCAGATGTCCAGACCGACCAGGCCGTTCTGGGTGGCCGCCACCAGGTACATCTGCTCGACCATTTGCGCGAACGCCTCCCGGCCCTGGGCATGGGGGTTGACCGCGACGAACACGATGTACCAGATTCTCTTGGCTGCGTAGTGATCGGGCCAGCGCCGCTCGAAATACTGCGGGGCGATCAACGGGATGGCGTCGAGGTCGTTGGTGTAGCAGGAGATCCCGGAGAGGGTGCCGTCCTCTTCCAAGGCGAGGTACTTGTCGATCCGGGGATCCTGCATGACCTCGTCGAACTCGGACCGGTACATGAGGTGCCGTTGGGCGGCGAGCGTGTTCAATTCCTCGAACGCGTCCTGGTACAGCTTCCAGGCGGCCTCCTGCAGTTGTCCGTCGGTGATCCGGTCGATGACTTTGACGAGCATGGCTGCCCTCCCCGCGGGCCCCGTGCGGAGCTGCCGCTTCATCGCACTGATGTAGATCGATGACAGGTGACCATCACTGTACGAAGCGCAATAGCTCCGCGACAATGCGTGTTCGCGAATTCAATGTGCCAATTCCAGTTAGGAGGGATGCTGTTGGGCAAAACTTTCATGCAACTTGCAAAGTTGCAGGTAGAAGCTGGATCGCACCCGCTGGTGCCGCCGCTGGTAATACGTTGAGACGGGCCGGGAATCGGTTTCAGAAAGAGTGCAGTATCCCGTGGATCAGCCTTTTTGTGGAATGCACCGAGTACTGGCCTCCGTGTGATGAGCACGGTGCGCTCGGCCGGGACGGCACACCCTTCGACGACGTGGCGGGTCGTGATGCCGGTCAGACGGTTGCGGGTCATCCCGGCGGGTAGCACATCCCCCTCTCGCCCGGGATGGCCCGCTCCCATGCGCATCGATCGATTGACATAGTTTGGCCTCCAAACATAATCTGCCGAGATCAGAGCGGGAGCGCTCCCAAGCTCCGTACTCCCGCATCCGCGCGTCCTCATCAGGAGCGTCATGTCGCGTCTACTCGGCACGCGAGGCGTCGGCCTCGTCCTCGCCCTGCTCACCGGCTTGGGCCTCACCGCAGCCGGCGGAATCCCAGCCTCAGCTGCACCGGAAGCCGCGCGGCCGGCCACAGCGGCGCGGGAAGCCGCGGCCGCGGGGGAAGCCGCAGCCGCGCGGGAGATCACGCCCGCCCAGGCCGTCGCCGCCATGCAGCCCGGCTGGAACCTGGGCAACACGTTCGACTCGACCGGGGCCGACGAGACGTCGTGGGGCAACCCGCGCGTCACCCCGGAACTGCTCGACGGCATCCGGGCACAGGGCTTCAAGAGCATCCGCATCCCGGTGACCTGGGGACAGCACCAGGGGCCGGCGCCCGACTACGCCATCGACCCGGCGTACCTGGACCGGGTCAAGGAGGTGGTCGGCTGGGCTCTGGACGACGGCTTCTACGTGATGCTCAACATCCACCACGACTCGTGGCAGTGGATCAACAGCATGCCCAGCGACCACGACACCGTGCTGGCCCGCTACAACGCGATCTGGACGCAGGTCGCCGCGGCCTTCCGGGACGCGTCGCCGCGGCTGGTCCTGGAGAGCGTCAACGAGCCGCAGTTCAACGGCGGTGACCCGGCCGCGCTGCTCGCCGAGCTGAACACGTCCTTCCACCGGATCGTGCGCGGCAGCGGCGGCGGCAACACCAAGCGGCTGCTGGTCCTGCCGACGCTGCACACCTCGTCCGACCAGGTCCACCTGGACAATCTCAGCGCGGAGTTCGCCGCCCTGAACGACCCGAACCTGATCGCGACCGTGCACTTCTACGGGTACTGGCCGTTCAGCGTCAACGTGGCCGGCGGCTACCGGTTCGACGCGACCGCGCAACAGGATCTGCTCGACATGTTCACCCGGATCCACACGTCGTTCGTCGCCAAGGGCATCCCGGTGGTGATCGGCGAATACGGCCTGCTCGGCTTCGACCGGCACACCGGCACCATCGAGCAGGGCGAGAAGCTCAAGTTCTTCGAGCTCTTCGGCGCCCAGGCCCGCGCCCGCAACGTCGCCACCATGCTGTGGGACAACGGCCAGCACTTCGACCGCGTCGCCGGCGTCTGGCGCGACCCCGAACTGTTCGGCCAGATCCGCTCCAGCTGGCGGACCCGCTCCGGCACCGCCGCCAGCGACCTGGTCTTCGTCCGCCGCTCCGCGCCGGTCACCGCGCAGACCATCACCCTGAACCTGAACGGCACCGGCTTCACCCACCTGCGGCTCGGCAACGCCACGCTGCGGCGCGGCCCCGACTACACGGTCTCCGGCGACAAGCTCACGCTCACTGCCGGGTTGCTCACCCGACTGACCAAGACCCAGGGGTACGGCGTAAGCGCTTCACTCTCCCTCCGATTCTCCCGGGGCGTCCCGTGGCGGCTGGACGTCGTCAGTTACGACACTCCGGTGCTCTCCGCCGCGACCGGGACGACGGCGTCGTTCGCCGTGCCGACGGTCTTCAACGGTGACCGGCTCGCCACGATGACGGCCACCTACGCGGACGGCACCAACGCCGGACCGCACGGCTGGACTCCGTACAAGGAGTTCGACCGGGCGTTCGCCCCCGACTACACCGCCGGCGCCATCAAGCTGACCCCGGACTTCTTCGCCGAGGTCACCGACAGCTCCCCGGTGACGTTGAAGTTCTACTTCTGGAGCGGCGAGATCCTGACCTACCAGGTCACCCGCTCCGGCAGCGAGGTGACCGGCACGCCGGCCGCCTGACCATCCGGCTCCGCTGCCGGTGGCACCGAAACAGCCACCGGCAGCCCAGCCCAGCCCGAGCCCGGCCCAGCCCGAGCCCGGCCCAGCCCGAGCCCGGCCCAGCCCGAGCCCGGCCCAGCCCGAGCTTGAGCCGAAGCCCGGCCCAGCCCAGCCCAGCCCAGCCCAGCCCGAGCTTGAGCCGAAGCCCAGCCCAGCTTGAGCCGAAGCCCGGCCCAGCCCAGCTTGAGCCGAAGGAAGCCCAGCCCAAGCCGGCCAGGACCGGCTCAGGGCGCTGTGGAGGCGGCCAGGCGGATGCCGAGGCCAACCATCACGGCGCCCGTCAAGGCGTCGAGAGAGCGCCGTACAGCCGGCCGGGCCAGGACGCGGCGCAGGGCGGCGACGAGGTTGGCCACCGTGAAGAACCAGGCGACGGTGACGGCCACCGCGACCAGCGACAGCAGCAGCACGTCGGCGGTGGCCCCGTCGACCGGGACGAACTGTGGCAGCACGGCGATGAAGAAGACGCCGGCCTTGGGGTTGAGCACGTTGCACAGCAGCCCGTCGCGGAACGACACCCAGGCGCGGGCCGAGGTCTGTGGTCGGTCCTCCTGATCGAGCGGGCCACCACCGCGCTTCGCCGCGAGCAGGGCGCTGACGCCCAGCCAGAGCAGGTAGGCCGCGCCGGCCATCTTGACGACCGTGAAGGCCACCGCGGAAGCGGTCAGCAGCGCGGCCACCCCCATCGCCGCGGCGACCGACCACACGAACACGCCCACGGCGATCCCGAGGCCCGCGACCATCCCGTGCACCCGGCCGGCCACCACCGACCGCCGCACCACGACCGCGAAATCCGGCCCGGGTGATGCCGCGGCCAGCGCGATCACCCCCGCGAACGCCACCGTCTGCCCGACCGTCGTCATATCGCCTCCTCAGGTCCGCAGCCACTGTGCCACGCCCCTCCGACACTTTCGGAGCCGCGGACCGTCAGGGCTCGAACGAGACCTGGGCGACGGTGATGCCGGGCCGGTCGAAGAGCACGAACACGCTGTGCACGCCGCCCACCGGAGGCGCCGAGACGACCACCTCAGTCAGCGCTTCCCGTTCGGTCACCACCGGCACGGGCAGCGTGGCCAGGACCGGACCCGCGTACGGATCGATCAGCCGGAGAGTGACCGATCCGCCCTCCGCACCTGCCACGGTGGCCCGCACCCGGGACAGCGCTCCGGTGAGGTCGACCTCGTCGAAGACTGCCCAGGCACCGGGGGCGACGCTGCGCAGCCCCTCGGCCGGGTCGCCGTGGACCGGTACCGGAGTCGTCGCGTCGTACCCATCGTTGTCGATCAGACGCAGGCCGGTCCGCGGACAGCGGGCCGGGATGGTTTCGCCGCGGACGCGCAGCGTCGTGGTCAGGGCCCAGTCGGTGCTGGACCGGCCCACCGCGACGGTGTGCCCGGCGTCCTCGACCACCCAGCGGGACCGCGTGACGTCCCAGAACGCCAGATCAGCCACCGGGAGCCGCAACGTCACCGTGGAGCGTTTGCCGGGGGCCAACCGGATCCGCTGGTAGCCGCGCAACCGGCGGACCGGCTGCTTGACCCGGGACCGCTGCTGCCGGGTGTAGAGCTGCACCACCTCGTCGCCGGGCCGCTCGCCGGTGTTGATCACGTCGACGCTGACCGTCACGATGTCGTCGAGGTCGGCGGAACTGCTGCTCAGGCGCAGGTTTTCGTAGCGGAACGTGGTGTACCCGAGGCCGTGGCCGAACGGGAAGAGCGGGGTGCCGCGGTAGTAGAGGTAGGTGGCGTCGGCGGCGACGATGTCGTAGTCGAGCAGGTCGGGCAGCTCGGCGGCGTCGGCGTACCAGGTCTGGGTGAGGCGGCCGGTGGGCTCGCTGCCGAAGAGGACGTCGGCCAGGGCGTCACCGTGCTCCTGGCCGCCGTGCGCGGACCAGAGCAGAGCCGGCAGGTTCTTCTCGGCCCAGCCCACCGCGTACGGATAACTGCTGGTCAACACCAGCACGGTACGCGGATTCGCAGCCGCCACCGCCCGCATCAGGTCGTCCTGTGTCCCGGGCAGCGCGAGGTCCCGCCGGTCCTCGGTCTCCCGTCCGGCGACCAGCGGGTGGTTACCGAGGGCGAGCAGCACCGTGTCGGCCTCGGCGGCCACCGCGGCGGCCGCGGCGACCCCGTCGACCAGCAGGTCCACAGTGAACACCGTCGCGTCCGCAGCCGCCGGGGCGGACGTCCGGACCAGGCCGGCGGCGTCGACCGCGAGGTACTGACCGCTCTGCACGTGCCGCACCAGCACGCCGTCGTCGACCGGCTCGAACCGGAACGTCTCGCGGACCTCCCACCCGTTCGGCCCGGGCCGGTCGCTGACCAGCTCGTGCGCCTGCGGGCCGAGGCCGTCCGCTCCGAGGCAGAGGCCGGTCGACACGGCCCGCAGCGCGAACGTCTCCTGTCCCCAGTCGAGCACGTCGAAGAGCGCTGTGTCGGGGATGGTGTCGTTTGCGCGTACCGAGACGGGTTGTGAAGGGACTGCGGTGAGCAGGCCGGAAGCGCAGCGCAAGGCGATGCGATCCGTGCCCTCGTGGTGCAGCACCGAGCCGGCGCCGAGGCGCCGTGCGAGGCTGTCGCGCAGTGTCGTGCGGTACGGCGGAGTCCCGCTGTACCAGTCGTCGAACGTCACGTCGGCGAGCGGCCCGATCACCGCGACCCGTCCGGCGCCGGCCGGATCGAGCGGCAGGATGCCGTCGTTGCTGAGCAGCACCACCGCGGCCCGGGCGGCCTCGCGGGCCAGCGTCCGGTGCTCCGCGCAGTCGATGACCTCCGGGCCGATCTCCCGGTACGGATCGTCCTCCGGGTTGAACTCGCCGAGCCGGATCCGCACCGACAGGATGTGCCGCACCGCGTCGTCCACATCGGACTCGGTGAGCAGCCCGGCCTGCACCGCGGTGGTGAGGCGCTCAATCGTGGCGTCGTGATCCTCGGTGAGGCAGTCGATGCCGGCCCGGATCGCGGCGGCGAACCCGGCCACGTGGTCGTCGTGCCAGTGCTGGTCGCCCGCGAGGTTGTGCACCGCCCACGCGTCGCCGACCACCATCACGTCGTCCTCGGGCCACGACCGCAACGTCTCGTTGATCAGCGGGCTGAGGTGCGCCGGACGCCCGTTGACCAGGTTGTACGACGCCATCACGGCCACCGCCGCGCCCTCGGCCAGGGCCGGGCGGAAGGCGGGCAGCTCGTACTCGTGCAGCACCCGGGGCGGCATGTTGCTGGAGGTCAGGCAGCGGTCGGTCTCGTTGTTGTAGGCCAGGAAATGCTTGAGGGTGGGCGCGGTGCGCAGCCAGAACGGGTGGTCGCCGCGCAGGCCACCGGCGTACGCGGTGCTGAGCACCCCGGTCAGCCAGGGGTCCTCGGCGAAGCCCTCCTCGTTGCGGCCCCACCGGGGGTCGCGAAGGAGATTGACCACCGGCGCCCAGACGTTGAGTCCCACGTTCTCCGGGTCGCGGTGATGCATGGCACGGACCTCGGTGCCGACCGCCACACCGACACGGCGCAGCAGATCGGGGTTCCAGGTGCTGGCCAGCCCGACCGCCTGGGGGAAAGCGGTCGCGGTGCCGAGCCAGGCGACGCCGTGCAGGGCCTCGGTGCCGGTGCGGAAACCGGTGATGCCGAGCCGCGGGACCGGGGCCTGCTGCTGGTGGAGCAGGCCGATCTTCTCCGCCAGGCTGAGCCGGCCCAGAAGGTCGGAGACCCGCGTGGCGAGTTTCTGGTGCGGGTCGCGAAAGACGATGCGCGTGGGGGAATCGATCACAACGTGTTCCTTCGGGGCCGAGCCGGTGTGTCGAAGCGCTTCGACAATGGGGATGGCGAGTGATTTCGTCAATGTTTCGGTCGGAGTTCCCTGAGGCTCGCACCCCTGTTACGTCTGGGTCAAGGCACGACGGCCATGTTTGACCATCGATTTCCCGGGTGCGTCAGGCCGGGATCAGGCGGGGCAGCGCCCCGGTGTCCACCCTGTCCAGATGCGTGACGGCGCCGCCGAGCGCGGCCGCGTGCAGCCCGAGCGTCGAAGCGACCAGCCGGGCGCCACCCGCGTCCGGTGCGAGGGTGTGCCGGGCCAGCTCCGCCTCGGCGGCGGGGATCAACCACTCGGCGAGCGCCGCGTAGTGGTCGCCGAGCACGATCAGCTCGGGGTTGACCAGGTTGGTCACCAGTGCGAGGCCCCGCCCGAGGTGGCAACCGGTGTCGCGCAACGCGCCCAGGGTGGTGGCGTCACCGGCCTTGGCCTGCACGATCAACTGCTCGATCGCCGGGGTGAGATCGCCGAACGACTCCGGGTCGAGCTCCGGCAGGGCGCGGCGAACCAGCGCCTCGACGCCGGCCAGGTCCTGCAGCGTGGGTGCGCCGGCCGGACCGAGCGCAAACCGTCCGATCTGGCCGGTGAAGCCGTGCGCGCCGTGCAGCAGGCGGCCGTCGACGACGATGCCGACTTCGATGCCGGCCGCACCCGAGACGAACGTCAGGTTCGCGCCGCCCGGATGCCCGCCGTGCCGCTGCTCGGCGACCGCGGCCAGACCGGCGTGGTTGGCCACCGCCACGGTCAGGCCGGACTGCCGCAGCGAGCCGGACAGCACGTCGTGCAGATCGACGTCGGCCCAGCCGAGGGGCGGCGAGAGCCGGACCGTGCTGCCGTCGGCGACCAGGCCGGGCACGGCCACGGTCAGGCCGAGGACGTGCCGGCCCTGCTGGCGCACCCGGGAGGCGGCGCGCTGGGCGAGCGCGGTGATCGCGCTGACCGCCCGGCCGGGGTGGTCGGTTTTTTCGAAGGCGCGGTGCCACAGCAGCAGTTGCTCACCGGCGAAGTCGACCGCGAGCGCGGTGAGGCGGTCGGCCGCGATCTGCAGGCCGATCGCCGCATAGGCCGAACCGTCCAGGGACAGCTCGGTCGCCGGCCGCCCGATCCGGTTGCCGGTGAGGCCGGTCTCGCGCAGCAGCCGCTGCCCGATGAGGTCGCTGGTCAGGCTGGAGACGGTGGCCTTGTTGAGCCCGGTCGACGCGGCGATCGCGGCGCGCGAGCTGGGCCCGTTGGCGCGCAGGTGAGTGAGCACCACCGCGAGATTGGTGGCGCGCACGTCGGTGAAGTCGGCCGTCTTCACATCGTCATCTTGCCGCATCACAGCGGTTCGTCGTCTCCCTGTTTCGGTGCCGCCGGATGGGTGCGCTCCCAAATGCTTCTTGTCGGGGCTTCACCGCGTCGGTTAGCTTGTGCTCGATGTACTTAGTTTAGACGCTAACCAAACTAAACCCATAACGGAAGGGTGGTGCGCCGTGCAGGGCGCGTCGACGAACAGGCGGAACTTCCTGGGGCTGGTCGGCCTCGGTGCGGCTTCACTCGCGAGCGGCGGAGTGCTGGCCGGATGCAGCAAGGAGCCGGGCGCGAAAGGTTCGGCGACCACCGCCGAGCAGGCCGCCGGTGTGGTCCCCAACTTCAAGGACTCGACCCTGGTCCCGCCCGACGTCAAGGGCGTCCGGCCGATGGCGGACGGCTACGTGAAGTACCCGACGTCGCTCGCCGATGCGGTCACCGAGAAGGCGGTCAGCAGCGGCAAGCCGGTGACGGCCAGCACCCCGTGGTGGGGCCCGGCGCCGCCGACCGCGAACAAGCTGGTCGCTGCGGTCAACGCCGACATGGGTGCGGAGGTCAAATTCAGCATCCAGGACGGCAATACGTACGGCGACAAGCTGAACACCATGCTCGGCGCCCGGGACGTGCCCGAGCTGACCTGCATCCCGGGCTGGGAGATCAACAAGCTGGCCCGGTTCTCCGAGGGCGTGCACGCGCTCTTCGAGGACCTCACGCCGTACCTGTCCGGGGACAAGGTGAACGCCTACCCGCTGCTGGCTGGCCTCGACACCAAGGCCTGGCAGGACTCGGTGTGGGGCGGCAAGTTGATGGGCGTCCCGTTCCCCACCGATTCGCCGTACCCGTCTCTGCTGTACTACCGCAAGGACGTCGCCGACGAGCGTGGCATCGCAGCGCCGACCACACTCGATGAGCTTTATGACTTCGCCAAGAAGTTCACCAACCCGGACAAGGGTGAGTGGGCGCTCGGCGACATCTGGCTCGAGGTGCAGCAGATCTGCGGTGCCGGCGGCTCCGAGAACGGCTGGCTGAAGACGGCCGACGGCAAGGTCGTGCACCGTATGGAGTTGCCCGAGTACAAGCGGGCCGTCGAGTTCATGACCCGGCTCTACGCCGAGAAGCTGGTCCACCCGGACGTGGCGGGCAGTAAGGGCGGCGACACCGGTGCCCTGTTCAAGGGCGGCAAGATCTTCATGTACGGCACCGGCGGCGGCGCCTGGAAGGAGACTTGGCGTCCGGCCGTCCAGATCAACCCGAAGTTCAACATGCAGGCCATCAAGGTCTTCGGCGCGGACAAGGGCAAGCCGCCGGTCCGCTGGCAGACCAATCCCTCCATCATGTGGACCTTCATCAAGAAGGGCCTCGGGCAGGAGCGCACCCAGGAGCTGCTGCGCGTCCTCAACTACACCGCGGCGCCGTTCGGCTCCAAGGAGTACGAGCTGCAGAACTTCGGCGTCGAGGGCACCCACTTCAAGCGGGACGCCAACGGCGCGCCGGTCACCAACGACCTGTGGGTCAAGGAGTTCGCGAACCAGTTCATCTTCCTCGGCGGGCGGCCCCCGGTCGTGGTCGGCGGGCCGGACATCCCCACGTACGCCGAGGACTTCGTGAACTGGGGCAACGACGCCGCGCAGTACCTGGAGACGAACCCGTGGTCCGGCATCAAGGTGGAGACGCCGAGCCAGCAGGCGGCCCTCGCACAGCCCACCGAGGACAAGATCACCGACATCATGCGCGGCCGGACACCGATCGGCGACTTCGAGAAGGTGGTCTCCGAGTGGCGGGCCGCCGGTGGTGACGCGGGCCGTGACTTCTACGCCAAGGTTCTGGCTGACAACGGACGATGAGCGCGCCACCTGTTGCCGCTGAGCCGGACGTCACGGCGAAGAAGGCGAAGAAGAACGTCAAGGCGGTCTCGCGGCAGCAGCTGACCTTCGGGCAGCGGCTGCAGCGGGACTGGCCGCTGCTGCTCATGTGCCTCCCGGCGATGGCGTTGCTGCTGGTGTTCCACTACATCCCGGCGCTCGGCAACGTCATCGCCTTCCAGGACTACAACCCGTTCGTCGGGGACGACCCGCTGGAGGCGTTCCTCTACAGCGAGTGGATCGGGTTCGGCAACTTCGAGTACCTGTTCAAGAACCCGGCGTTCTGGGACTCGGTGCTCACCACCCTGTCGATCACCGCGTTCCAGCTGGTGTTCTACTTCCCGATCCCGATCCTGCTGGCCATCCTGCTGAACAGCATCATGTCGCCACGCATCCGGTCGCTGGTGCAGAGCGTCGTCTACCTGCCGCACTTCTTCAGCTGGGTGCTGGTGGTCTCGCTGTTCCAGATGATGCTCGGCGGCGCCGGCCTGATCGCGCAGACCGCGCGGGAAGCCGGGTACACCGCGCCGGACATCATGACCAACCCGGACACGTTCATATTCCTGATCACCTCGCAGGCGATCTGGAAGGACGCCGGCTGGGGCATGATCGTCTTCCTGGCGGCGCTGGCGGCCATCGACCCCTCGCTCTACGAGGCGTCGGCCGCGGACGGTGCCGGCCGGTGGCGGCGGATGTGGCACATCACCCTGCCCGGCCTGCGGTCGGTCATCGTGCTGCTGCTGATCCTGCGGTTGGGCGACGCGCTCAACGTCGGTTTCGAGCAGTTCGTGCTGCAACGCGAGATGGTCGGCCGGGAAGCGGCCGAGGTGCTCGACACGTACGTCTACTACCAGGGCATCGCGGTCCAGCAGTGGGGTGTCGGCGCAGCTGCCGGCCTGTTCAAAGCCGTGGTCGGAATCCTCCTCATCGTGGGCGCCAACAAACTGGCGCACCGGTTCGGCGAGCAAGGGATCTATTCGAAGTCATGAGCGCAGAAACCGTGATCCGGCCCCGCCGCAAGTCGTCCCGGCCGGTGTGGGAGGAGAAGCCCACACTGCTCGGCCAGTTCGGCAAGGGCACGATCCTCACCGTGGTGGTGGCGGTCGTGCTGGTGCCGCTCTGGGTAGTGGTGATCACCAGCCTCTCGTCAGAGAAGACGATCAACGAGGCGGGTGGTTACGTCTTCCTGCCGCGCGAGTTCGATCCCCGCGCGTACGTGGTGATCTTCTCCGGCGGCCAGGTCACCGACGCGATCCTGGTCAGCACCGTGGTCACCATCGCCGGAACGGCGCTGAGCCTGCTGGTCACCGTGCTCGCCGCCTACGGCCTGTCCCGGCCCGGCACCCTCGGGCACAAACCGATCCTCTTCTACTTCCTGCTCACCTTCCTGATCTACCCCGGCATGATCCCCGCCTACCTGGTGGTCACCGGCCTGGGCTTGAAGGACAACCTGCTCGCGCTGATCCTGCCCACCGCGATCAGCGCGTTCAACCTGGTCGTGCTGCGGGCCTTCTTCATGAACATCCCGGCCGAGCTCTACGACAGCGCCCGCATGGACGGCGCCGGCGAACTGCGCATCCTCCTCCGGATCGTGCTGCCACTCTCCAAGGCGGTGACCGCGGTGGTCGGGCTGTTCTACGCGGTCGGGTACTGGAACGCCTTCTTCAACGCGATCCTCTACATCGACCGCAACGATCTGCAGCCGGTCCAGCGGGTGCTGCAACAGTTCATCCTGGCCGGGCAGTCACCGTCCACGTCCGGCGCGGCCATCGCCATCCCGGGCCTCGGTTCGACGGTGCCACCCAGCCTGGCGATCAAGATGGCGGTGGTCGTGGTGACCATCGTGCCCGCGCTGATCATCTATCCGTTCGTCCAGCGCCACTTCACGAAGGGCGTCATCATCGGCGCGGTCAAGGGCTGAGCCCGGCAATTCCTGCTTTTGGTACGGGTTTGCCCCGCTCCCGCCGAATCGGACCCGTCCCCGCTCGACCACGCGAGCCGGCAGTGACTCCAGGCCCCACCGCGCCCGCCGGGCCCATGCAGGTGGTCGCAGTGGCCAGCCCTCATTCGCCGCCGCGGCTGATGTGCCGGGTCTGCCGGCACACTGCGTCGGCAGCGGCCTGTCGTTCTCTGCGCAGGCGACGGCCCAGGGCGCCGAGCCGTCGCGGCCCCAACGTGCCCGCCGGGCTGAAGCACGCCGTCACCCCTACAGCAGCGGCGCCCCGGTCGCCCCGAGCCGCCGCTCACGCATGTAACCGGGACCGTGTTCGGTGCTTCAGTGGCGGCTGGGGGTGGTGAGCCGCCGCTCAGGCACGTAACCGGGGTCGTGTTCGGTGCTTGAGTGGCGGCTGGGGGTGGTGAGCCGCCGCTCAGGCACGTAACCGGGGTCGTGTTCGGTGCTTGAGTGGCGGCTGGGGGGTGGTGAGCCGCCGCTCAGGCATGTAACCGGGGCCGTATTTGATGCCTCAGTGGCGGCTGGGGGTGGTGAGCCGTCGCTCAGGCATGTAAGGGCTCGTCGATTTTTAACTCGCTGTTTTGATCAAGGCGGGTGCGGTGAATCCGGCGGCGCGGGTGTGAGCGGCGAGGTCGGTGTGGTTGGTGAGGCGGATGTTGCTGGGTTCGATGGGGTGCTGGATTTGGGTGAGCAGGGTGCGGGTGTTGCGGATGGCGACGTTGATGGTGGTGCCGGCGACGCCGAACAGATCGGCGATGACCTTGCGGGGCAGTTGGTAGCGGTCGTGGAGCAAGGTGGCCAGTAGTTGGTGGCTGAGGGTGACGCGGATCTTGCGGCCGCCGCCGCGGGCCGGGCGTGGCCGCGCAGGTTGTGCAGGAACGCTTCGTGTTGGGCTTGATGGGGAACGGTGAGCCGGTTGATCAGGTCGTTCCATGCGCTGTCGGGCATGCCGGTGATGGCCGGGTGCACCAGCGCGGCCAGGTGATGCAGCGGTGGTAGGGCTGTCGCGGGTTCGCCGGCGGGTGTGGCCGGGTCGGGGCGCAGGGTGTAGTTCCAGTCGCCGTGCCAGTCGTGACGGTCGATGGCCAGGGTGCTCATCTGCTCGTCGGTGATGACGACGCCGGTCGGGTAGTGGCCGGTGTCGAGTTCGGCGTGCACGCGCAGCCCGCTGCTGGTGGTGGTCGCGGCGATCGTGTGGACGATGGTCTCGTGGCTGGTCAGGGGTCGTGCCCGCCAGTTCATCGAGATGTGGGCGAACAAGCGATGCTCGATACGGTTCCATTTACTGGTGCCGGGCGGGAAGTGGCAGACGGTGATCGGTAGCCCGATTTCGGCGGCGAGAGCGGCCAGATCCGTTTTCCAGGCGCGAGTGCGGTAGCCGTTGGATCCGCCGGCGTCCGCGGTGATCAAGAGCCGTCCGGCGTTCGGGTAGCGGTCACGGCCGTAGCCGTCCCACCAGCGGCGCAGAGTGGCGACGGCGAACGCGGCGGTGTTGTGGTCGGTGCCGACGGCGACCCAGCCGGTGTCGGCGGCCAGGTCGTAGACCCCGTAGGGGATCACCTGTCCCAGCTGCGGATCGGCGAAGTCGTGGGTGCGGACTACGGCCGGCTCACCGGCAGGCCGCCACTCGCGGCCCTTGTTCGCGAACGCGCCGACGAGTTCCTTCTTCTTCGTATCGACGCTGACGACCGGGTCACCGCTGGACAGATAATCCTTGACCTGCTCGTTGATGTAGCCGAACTGGGCGTCGCGGTCGGGATGGCGTCTGCCTTCCAGAGTCTTGGCATTGCCCTGAAGGCTGAATCCCTCACCGTGCAGCAGAGCAGCGATCGTGTCCGGCCCGGCCTTATGACCCCGCCCGGCCAGTTCCTGCGCAAGGTGGCGCAACGACTTCGTCGTCCATCGCAGCGGCGACATCGGGTCCCCCCGCTCGTCCGGCTCGACCAGCCCCAACAACGCCGGCATCAGAGCGGGATCATGTTCGGTCACCGGCTTCCGGCCGCCACCGGCACGGCGGACCCGGCCCAGCGGCGCCACCCCGGCCTCCAACTCATCGACGCCCGCAGCCACCGTGCCCTCCCGGACCCCGGCAGCTCGCGCTACCGCCCGGATCCCGCCATGCCCCAGCACCCGAGCCTCAGCACCCAGCAGCAACCGGCGTTGCCGCTCGTCCAGATGCGGCAAGATCACCTCAAACTTCGCTGCCAGCCTGCCCCGTTCCTCCTCCGATACCGCCATAACAGATCAACGCATCGAAATCCGCCAAGCAACGGCTTGTTCTTCGACGAGCCCTAACCGGGACTGTATTCGATGCTTCAGTGGCGGCTCGGGGCTGCGAGCCGCCACTCACGCACGTAACCAGGACGGCGGATTAGGGGCGTGGGCGACGGCTGGGGATGGCGCAATCCCGCTCAGCTTAAGTCGATCTTGGCGGCTGAAAGGTCGCCAAACGAACGCTCTCCCACCCGCCAAGATCAACGCGCGTCGAGTGTCATGTGGATCTTCGTGGCTGGCTGTCGCGGCTGTTTCAGTGCCCCGCAAGCAGCCGTGAGAGCCAGCTGGATCTTCGCGGCTGGCTGTCGCGGCTGTTCCAGCGTTCCGCAAGCAGCCGTGAGAGCCAGCTGGATCGCCACCACTGCCACTCCGGCCCGTTGATCATGAGGTTGGGGCGCAATCCTTGATCGAACGGCGGCCGACCGTGCTGGGAATACAAGATCAACCAAGGGTTGGTGACACTGGGGGATGGCCGGCCGTCGGCTACGCAGGTAAGCCGGTTGAGCCGGGCGGGTGGCGAACCGCCGGGTGGGCTGGTCAGCGGGATTCGCAGCTGACTCGTGTGCCGGTGGGGATGCGGCAGGAGCCGGTGCCGCTGCCTCCGTCGGCGAGTTCGCCGGGCACCCCGGGGAACCGGCGGGCTGGGTCCACAGGGAGTCGTCGCCGGAGTCGCCGTGAAGGAGGTCTCGTCCGCTGCCGCCGCGCAGCGTGTCGGCCCCGGAGGCTGTCCGCGCCGGCCTCGCGACCTCTCACCGATAGGCGTGCATGCAACCTAGGAGTCATCCGCAAACCGGGAAGGGCCGTCCAGCGGTCAGTCGCAGCGAGGTCATGCCGCGGGGGTGGGCCAGCTCCACCTCCCGGTCAACAGGAGAAAGCAGGACGGCCTCGAAGCGACCGGGCGACCAGGACAGGTCCACGGTGACCGGCCCGCGGGCGACCAGACCGCGGACCCGCCCGGTGGGCCAGGCGGCCGGCAGCGCGGGCAGCAGGCGGAGCCGGGCGACGCCGTCCGGGCCGGTGTCGCCGCTGCCCAGCAGCATGGCCACGATCAGGGCGGGGAGGCCGCCGGCCAGGTCCACGTTGAACATGTGGTCGCGGTTGTGGGTGGGCACCAGGTTGGGCCGCCAGTAGGCGTCGGCGATTCGTTGCAGGGCCGCGTACGCCTCCTCGGCCAGACCGAGATGTGCTGCCGCGACGCCGAGCAGCGCGAGCCCGTACCCCATCTCGTCGGACGCCCCGCTCAGCCACCACCGCAACCGGGACCGCACGGCGCGCACCGCGGCGGCGCGCAGCGCCGGGTCTGCTTCGACGGCCGGGTCGCCGGCGTAGAGGAAGGGGTAGAGGTGGCTGCTGTGCCGGTGCTGATGGTGGTCCGGGAAGCGCGGATCGATCCATTCGGCCAGCTCGCCGGCGTCGTTGATCCGGTACGCGGGCAGGGCCGCCAGCAACTCCCGCCACCGCGGCTCGTCGGGGTCGCGGAAATCCAGGATGTCGGTGACGGCGAGGAGGTTGCGCAGCAGGTCGGATACGACCTGTACGTCCATTGTGGCGTCCACCGTGGCCTGGTCCCGGTCGCCGCCCGGGTCGTTTTCCGGGGAGTAGGACGGGCTGAACCGGGCCCGCCCGTCGACGATCTCCGCGAACGCCAGGTGGAACGAGGCGACTTCCCGCAGGAACGGCAGCGCCCGCGAGGCGAGGAATTCCCGGTCGCCGGTGTGCTGCCAGTGGTCCAGGTAGAGGCGGCCGAGCCAGGCGGCCCCGGCGGTCCAGAAGGTCAGGCACCAGATCGGGCCGAAGTGGTTCTGCCGGCCGTGTGTGCCGAGGTGCGCCGGCGCGTAGAGGCCGGGCAGGCCGTAGAGGCGCCGGGCGTTCTCCCGGAAGTCGTCGCGCAGGCTGTCGAGCAGGTCGAAGAGCGGCGGCATCAGCTCCGGCGTGCCGGTGGAGTGCACGGCGAGCAGCGCGGCCTGCAGGTTGCCGTCGATGGTCCAGCCGCTGCGCCACGGCGGCGAGTAGGTGCCGCTCCAGACGCCCTGCAGGGTCGGCGGGCGGGTGCCGGTGCTGCTGATGATCGCGTATCGGCCGGCGTCGAAGAGCTGCTGCTCACGCCGCCCGCCGAGGTCCAGCGACACCCGTTCGAAGAGGTCGCGATGCCGCACGGCGTGCTCTTCCAGGAGCGTTTCGAAGCTGCCTTCCGGCAGTTCGGCGAGGGCGGCCGCGGGAGTGCGCAGGCCGGGCACGGTGCGAGCCACGATCAACACCGATTGCGGGGTACGCCGTAAGCGCACCGCCACGGTCCAGCCCTCGAGTGCCCCCGCCCAGCGCGGCCCGGCAAACCGTCCAGTGAGGACCAGGCTGTCCACCGCATATTCGATCGGCCGTTCCGGCACCCCGTCGATCGGCCCGACCGAAACCGTCGCATCGCTGCCGGTGAGCCGCACGACGAGCGCGTCCGCGGCCCGGGAGACGAAGGCGTCGCAGGTCACCCCGGCCCACTCCTGGCGGACCACACCGGTCGCGAAGTCGGTGCCGCGCTGGTAGCCGTCGCCGGGGGAGTCCGGCGTGACGACGATCGTGGCGGCTCCGATCAGCGGATCGATCCAGCGCGTTTCGGCGTACCCCGGATGCTCTTGCACCGCGAGGTCGCAGACAGCCTGAGCCGCGTCGCTGAAGCGCCCGGTGTCGAGGAGTTCGCGCAGTCGCGGCAGCGCCGCGGCGGTGGCCGGCGCCGGGAGCGGCTCGGTGACCGGCTGGAAGAGGTCCTCGTGGGCGAGCGTGAAGCGCAGCGCGGTGGGCGAGCCGTAGCAGAGCGCGCCCTGCCGGCCGTTGCCGCTGATCAGCGCGTGCTCCCAGTCCTCGGTCCTGGTGGCGTCACGGAAGGACGGATTGACTTGGCTCTGCACGGCTCCTACTTTGTTTAGAGATTAAACTAAAGTCAAGGCGGTGCGATGCTTCACTTCGGCGGCGACTACAACCCCGAGCAGTGGCCGGAGGAGGTGTGGGACGAGGACGTCGCGCTGATGCGGCAGGCCGGCGTCACCATCGCCACGGTCGGGGTGTTCGCCTGGTCGAACCTCGAGCCCGAGCCGGGGCGGTACGAGTTCGGCTGGCTCGACCGGGTGCTGGACCGCCTGCACGACGGCGGCATCAAGGTCGCCCTGGCCACCCCGACCGCGTCACCGCCGCCCTGGTTCACCCTGGCCCATCCGCAGGCCATGCCGGTGACCGCCGACGGGGTGCGGCTCACGCACGGTAGCCGCGACACGTATTGCGTCTCCGCCCCGGAGTACCGGGCCGCCGCCCGCACCATCGCCGCCAGGCTGGCCGAACGCTATGCCGGCCACCCGGCGCTGGCGATGTGGCACGTGCACAACGAGTACGGGACCGACTGCCGCTGCGACGCCACCGCCGCGGCGTTCCGGACCTGGTTGCAGAAGCAGCACGGCGACCTGGACACCCTCAACGAGGTGTGGACCACGGCGTTCTGGAGCCAGCGGTACTCGGACTGGGCGCAGATCCTGCCGCCGCGCGCCACGCAGTACCTGCCGAATCCGGCGCACGTGCTGGACTTCCGCCGGTTCCTCTCCGACGAGCTGCTCAGCGGCTATGTCGAGCAGCGCGACCTGCTGCGCGCCGCCAACCCGGACGTGCCGATCACCACCAACTTCGTGCAGGGCGGCTGGGTGAGCGTGGACCACGCGCGCTGGGCCGCCGAGGTCGATCTCGTCGCGGTCGACCACTACCCGGACGACGCCGGGCCGGGCGCCGAGGAGGAGACCGCGTTCGCCGGTGACCTGGCCCGCGGCTGGGGTGGCGGGTCGTGGCTGCTGATGGAGACCGCGCCGAACCTGATCTACACGCGCGGGCGGATGCACGCCAAGGAACCGGGGCGGCTCACCCGGCACAGCCTCGGCTATGTGGCGCGTGGCTCCAACGGGGCGATGTACTTCCAGTGGCGGCAGCCGCGCGGCGGGGCCGAGCTGTTCCACTCGGCGCTGGTTCCGCATGCGGGTCCGGACAGTCCGGTCTTCCGTGAGGCGGTGGGCCTCGGGCGTACCCTCAAAAGCCTGTCTCCGCAGGTTGCCGATGCGGCGCCGCGCACGGCGCGGATCGCGGTGACCTGGGACGCGCCCTCCTGGTGGGCGTTGCAGGGCGGCGGCCGGCCGTCCGCCGACATCGACTACCTGGCCGCGGTCCGGCAGGCCCATCGCGCGCTGTTCCGGTCCAAACTGGAGACCGACTTCGTCTTCCCCGGCGTCTCCACCGACGCCCTCGGCGACTACCGCATGATCGTCGTGCCGCATCTCTACCTGGTGTCGGACGAGGCGGCCGCGGCCTTCCGTGACTATGTGGCGGAAGGCGGGCACCTGGTGGTGGGCCATCTCAGTGGCATCGCGGATCCGGCGGGCCGGATCCGGTTGGGCGGTTACCCGGGCGCCTTCCGCGAGGTTCTCGGGGTACGCGTGGTCGAGTGGCACCCCCAGCCACCGGAGACGGAGTTCGCCCTCGACGACGGCCTGCGGGCTTCCCGATGGGCCGAGCGGGTGGAGACTGCCGGCGCGCAGACGCTGGCCCGGTACACGGCCGGGGTGCTGGCGGGCGCCCCGGCCGTCACCCGCAACCGGTTCGGCGCGGGCTCGGCCTGGTACCTCTCGACCGCCCTGACCGACGACAGCCTCGCCCGGCTGCTGCGGCAGGTGGCGGCCGAGGCCGGGGTGGAGCCGGTGCTGCCCGGGCTGCCGTCGCAGGTGGAGGCGGTACGGCGCGGCGACCTGCTGTTCCTCTTCAACCACGGGCCGGAGGCGGCGACCGTGCCGCTGCCGGAGGGCGAGGTCACCGTGCAGGGCGGCGGATTCCGGACGGTCCGGCCGGCTGGGTGTGGAACGCCCGGCGGTACGCCGACGGGGATGTCTTCATCGCCTGGGCGAAGTGGTGGCGGTAGGTGACCGCGGTCTCGAACCCGACCGCGGTCGCGATCGCCTCGATCGGCGTCCGGGTCGACTCCAGCAGGGCCAGGCTGGCGTGCACCCGCCGGTCGATCAGCCAGCGGATCGGGGTCGTCCCGGTGGCCCGGGCGAAATGCCGCAGATAGGTACGGGCGGACATGTGCGCCCGCTGCGCCAGCACGTCGACCGTGATCGGCTCGGTGAGGTTGCCCAGCGCCCACTCCATGCTCCGGGCCACCCGGGCGTCCTCCGGATCCGCTGTCACCGGGGCCTCGACGAACTGCGCCTGCCCGCCGTCGCGATGCGGTTGCACGACCAGCCGGCGGGCCACCGCGTTGGCGATGGTCGGGCCGTGGTCGCGGCGGATCACGTGCAGGCAGAGGTCCAGGCCGGCGGCGCTGCCCGCGCTGGTCAGCACCGCGCCGTCGTCGATGTAGAGCACCTCCGCGTCGACCTCGACCGCCGGGTGGCGGCGGCGCAGGGCCTCCGCGTACCGCCAGTGGGTGGTGGCCCGGCGGCCGTCCAGCAGACCGGCCCCGGCCAGCGCGAACGCGCCCGAGCAGATCGACATGATCCGGGCGCCGCGGTCGTGGGCGGTCCGGAGAGCCTCGACCAGGGCCGGTGACGGGTCGACGCGGACGTCCGGCACACCGGGCACGATCAGCGTGTCGGCGGCGGCGAACGCGTCCAGGCCGTGCTCGGTGTGCAGCGTGGCGCCGCCGACCAGCCGGACCGGGCCGGGCGACTCGGCGCAGATGGTCAACTCGTACCAGGGGACGTCGAACTCGGGGCGGGGCAGCCCGAAGACCTCGGTGACGATGCCCATCTCGAAGACCGACATGCCCTCGTAGGCGAGCACCGATACCGTCCGCATGGCGGAATCTTAGCGAGAGGTGTCTCCCGCGCCACTGGGCCGGGATGGCTCCGGCCACGACGATCAGGGCATGACTGATTCCGCTGTTGCCTTCTTCGCCGCCCGCCTCGAGTTCGAGACCGACGTCAGCGACGTGCACGCCGATCTGGAAGCCGGCACGACCGGTGTCGTGGTGATCGACTCGCGCAGTGCCGAGTCGTGGCGGCAGGGGCGGCTCCCGCACGCCGTACACCTGCCCACCCGTGAGATCGCCGCCCGGGCCGCCGAGGTGATCCCGCCCGGCACCCGGGTGGTCACGTACTGCTGGGGGCCCGGGTGCAACGGCGCCACCCGGGCCGCGCTGGAGTTCGCCAAACTCGGCTACCCGGTCAAGGAGATGATCGGGGGATACGAGTACTGGGTGCGGGAGGGCTTCCCGGTCCGCGACGACCAGGGCGTCCAGACCCGTCCGGTGGACGAGCTGACCGCCCCGGCCGGCGCAGCCTGCGGCTGCTAGCCGAGCAGCTCGTCGAGCCAGGCGTTGCGGAACGTGCCGGCCGGGTCGTAGCGCCGCACCAGGCCGGCAAAGTCGGCGAAGCGGGGGTACGCGTCACGCAGCGCCGCCGGATCGGTGGTGAAGATCTTGCCCCAGTGCGGGCGGGCGCCCAGCGGAGCCAGGGCTTCCTCGAGGTCGGCGACCACCGGCAGCACCGCCTCGGTGTCGGCGATCCAGGTGAAGTGCAAGGCCAGACTGTCCTGCTGAAAGTTGGGGCTCAGCCAGAGGTCGTCGGCGGCAATCGTACGGATCTCGCAGACCTGCACCACCGCGGCGACGCGCTCACGCACTCGGTTCACCGCCTCGATCGCGGCGCCGGCCTGCTCGCGCGGCACGTGCCACTCGGACTGGAGCTCCTCGCCGCTGCTGGGGGTGAACTCCATCCGGAAGTGCGGCAGCCGGGTGTGCCAGGGACCGGGCACGCCGCCCTGCTCGGTGCAGTTCTCGGTGGGCATGCCGGGGACCGGGTGCCGGGGGCCGTCGGCCGGGCGGGCGCCGTGGAAGTCGCCGGCCGGCAGCGGGTCCAGCCGCTTCAGCCACACCATGTCGACGTCCGGGCTGGTCCAGCGGGTGAAGAGGCTGACGCTGTACCCGTCGGCGAGGATCTCGTCCAGCTCGTCGCGCACGGCGGCCGCGGGCAGGTCGTCGTAGACGTACTGCCGCAGGTCGAAGGCCGGCACCACATCCAGGGTGAGGGCGGTGACCACGCCGAGCGCGCCGAGGCCGACCACGGCGCCGGGGAAGTCCGCGTCGGCGCGGGTCAGGGTGACCAGCTCGCCGTCGGCGCGGACCATCTCGATGCCGGAGACGGTGGTGGCCAGGTTGCCGTGGCGCACGCCGGAACCGTGGGTGGCGGTGGCGACCGCGCCGACCACCGAGATGTGCGGCAGGGACGCCATGTTGTGCACGGCCAGGCCCTCGGCGGCCAGTCGGGCGGCCAGTTCGCCATACCGGATACCGCCGTCGACGCGGACCGAGGCGCGATCCGGCGCGACCTCGACGACGCGCGGAAGGTCGGCCAGTGACAGCAGGTCGCCGTCGGTGTCGGCGAGCCGGTTGAACGAGTGCCCGGAGCCGAGCACCCGCAGCCGGCCGGCCGCCGCGACGATGTCCCGCACCTCGTCGACGGAGCGTGGGCGGTGCACCCGCTCCGCCCCGAAGACGATGTTGCCGGCCCAGTTCGTGAGGTGTTCCCGCATTGCTCTCCCAGGTCGCCGAGGCAGTCGCGTCCTACCCTACGGCGGTCCCGGCAGGGCCGGAAAGGTCAGAGTATCCGCTGTTCAGGGCATCTCCGGTCGCACGCGGCGTTAGGGTCGGGGCGACCGGCCGACGGACCGAGGAGGGCACGCCATGGCGTCGATCGTGGTCGCCGAGGACGACACCGACATCGCCGCGCTGCTCGCCACTGTGCTGAGCAACGCGGGCCACACCGTGCACACCGCTCCGAACGGGGCCGAGGCACTCGAGGCGATCACCGAGACGAACCCGGACCTGATCATTCTCGATCACCACATGCCGGGGATGAGCGGGCTCGACGTCGCCGAACGGCTCCGTTCCACGGACACCACCGCGAACACTCCGGTGATCATGCTGTCTGCCGCGGCGCCGGCCGCCGCACGGGGCCTGGTCGACGTCACGATCTCCAAACCGGTACGCCCGAAGCACCTGGTCGAGGCGGCCGACGAACTCCTCGCCGCCCGTAAGACCGGCGAGCACCCGGCACACGACGCGGCCACCCAGCTGGTGGACGTGGAACGGCTGCTCGCCGTCTCCGACTTCCTGACCCGGCCGGCGCACGCGGCCACGCTGGACCGGTTCGCCGAGGAACTGACCCGGATCACCGGGGTGCCGATGGCGGCGATCACGCTGGTGCTCAACGACAGCGTGGTGGTGGCCGGCTCGTACGGGCTGCCGAAGTGGGTGCAGGAGGCGGGCGGGGTGCCGGTCGAGTGGTCGCCGGACACCATCGTCGTGGCCGAAGACGTTCCGGTGCTGATCAGCGACAGCCGGGCCGACGAGGAGTACGCGTCCTCGCCGCTCTTCTCGATCAGCGGGGTGCGGTCGTACGCCAGCGTCCCGCTGAACTCCACCGAGGGCCACGTCGTCGGGACCCTCTGCGTGATGGACGACAAGCCGGGCACCTGCACCGAGGACACCGTGCAGACTCTGCACTCTCAGCGTGCGCCGGCGTTGGGGTTGCTCTCCCGCGTCGGCTGATCCGCTGCACGACTCCAGGTAACCCACCGTTATATTAGCGCTCGCTAGTATCGCTTCGGGTCGATTTGTTGCTGTCTGGGGTGCTCGGGCGGATCAAGCCTGCTATGTGCCCAAACGATGGCAGTGGGCTCGTCTTTCCCGACATAAAATCGCCCGCAGATCCAAATCGAGATCAGCTGCACGTTCTCTCGTAACGAAAGCTGCGTCACAATCAGTCACGCCCACGGCTGTGGTGCGGGCAGGATGCAGCCCGGCGGAATCGCGAGCGAGAGGAAACGCGCGAAATGGCGGAGATCCATCACTTCGAGTACGGATGGGTTACCCCGACGGTCAGCTACGTGTTGTCCGTGCTCGGATCCCTCCTCGGGCTCACCTCAGCGGTCCGGCTGCGGTCCGCCAAGTCCGGTGGGGAACGAACCTGGTGGCTGATCCTGGCTGCCGTCGCCATCGGTGCGACCGGCATCTGGAGCATGCACTTCGTCGCCATGATGGGCTTCAAGGTCGAGGGCACGCCGATCCGGTACGACGTCGGCCTGACCGTGGCGAGCGCCCTGATCGCGTTCGTGGCCGTCGGTGTCGGTCTGGCCATCGCGCTGCTCGGTTCCGCCGCTCCGCGTACCCGGATCCTGATCGGCGGCGTGCTCGCCGGTCTCGGCGTGGCCGCGATGCACTACACCGGCATGGCCGCCATGGAGCTGCACGGCGAGATCCACTACGCCGGCCGGGAGGTCGCCCTCTCCATCGCGATCGCCGTGGTCGCCGCGACGGTCGCGCTCTGGCTCACCCTGGTCGTCAACAAGCCGGTCGTCATCTTCATCTCGGCGCTGGTCATGGGCATCGCCGTCAACGGCATGCACTTCACCGGCATGCTCGCCATGTCGGTGCTCACCGAGCCCAACCTCGACGCGGTGGCCGGCGCGACCGCCAGCGGTCTGCTCGTCCCGATCGGCGGCGCGGTGCTGTTCGCCATCATCGGCATGGTCTATTCGCTGATGGCCGCGCCCACCGAGGAGGACCGGGTGGCCGCCGCCTACCTCGCGCAGCGCCTGGACTCGCGTCCCGCGCCGTCGGCCGGCCCGCAGCCGGGTCAGCTGTGGGGTCAGCAGCCGCAGGCGAACCAGGGCCGGCAGCAGCCCCAGCAGCAGGGCCGGCAGCAGCCCCAGCAGCAGGGCTGGCAGCAGCCTCAGCAGCAGGGTCAACCGCAGGGTCAGCAGCAGGGATCCGGGCGCCCGACCCTGGGTGGTTCCTGGACGTATCGGGACCGTTCCGGTCAGTAGCACTTTTCGCCAAGGCGACCGAGGCTCGCCTGCCGGACTGTCCGGCTTTTATCAACCGAACCGACAGTGGATCGATCCGCACGTCGTTGCCGTGGATCGATAGGGTTCGGAAGGCGAAAAACGTGAAACTTGAAGCTCCGAGCACAACGGGGGATACGCGTGGCGGTCGGCATTCTCGGGACGGGTTCCTACCTCCCGGCGCGGGTCGTGACCAATGTGGACCTGCTGGCCCTGGTGCCGGACGCGGATCCGGAGTGGGTGTCGCGCAAGACGCTGATCGAGGAGCGCCGCTTCGCGGCCCCCGACGAGGCGGCGTCGGACCTGGCTGCCAACGCGGCCCGGGCGGCACTCGAGCGGGCCGGCGTCACGGCGGCGGAGATCGACTATGTGATCGTCTCCACATCGACCGGTGACTCGCCGCAGCCGCCCACGTCGAACCTGGTGCAGCACAAGATCGGCGCGACCCGGGCGGCGTGCTTCGACGTCAACGCGGTCTGCGCCGGATTCGTCTTCGCGCTCAACGTGGCCAACGGCCTGGTCGCCACCAACCCCGGCGCGCTGGTGCTGGTCATCGCCTCGGACATCTACTCCCGGATCCTCGACTTCGGCGACCGGCGTACGTCCGTGCTCTTCGGCGACGGCGCCGGCGCCGCAGTGGTCGGCGCCGTGCCGGACCGGTACGGGATCATCGACATCGATCTCGCCTCCCGGGGCGAGGCCAGCGACCTGATCTACGTGAAGGGCGGCGGTAGCCGCCTGCCGGCCTCGCCGGAGACGGTCGCCGAGGGCGACCACTACTTCCGGATGAACGGCCGGGGCGTTCGCGACTTCGTGGCGACCGCGGTGCCGCCGGCGCTGGACGCGCTGCTGCGCCGGTCCAACCTGAAGGCCGAGGACGTCGACCACTTCGTGCCGCACCAGGCCAACGGCATCATGCTGCAGGAGCTGGTGGAGTCGGCCGGCTTCCAGAACGCGCACACCCACTTGACCCTGCCCTGGTACGGCAACGTCGGCAGCGCGTCGCTTCCGGTCACTCTGGACGATGCGGCCCGCAACGGCTCGCTGCGTGACGGCGACCTGGTGATGCTGGCCGGCTTCGGTGGCGGCATGTCGCTGGGCGCCTGCCTGCTCCGCTGGGGTCACTGACCTCGCTGTTATTACTGTGGGCCCGGGCTTTCGCCCGGGCCCGTCGCGTCAGCTTGGCGCGGCGTTGCGCTTCCTGGCCGCGTTGCGCTGCCTGGCCGCGTTGCGCTGCCTGGCCGCGTTGCGCTGCCCGGCCCGGACCGCGTTGTGCTGCTCGGGCTGGACCGCGCTGCGTTATTTGGGCTGGATCAGCCAGTCCCAGGCGCGTTTCAGGCCGGTGCTGCGGCTCTCGGCCAGGCCGGCCGGCGAGTCGGCGCTCGGCGTGGCCAGCTGGTCGGCCGGCTCGCTGACGATCACGCCACGCTCGAAGAGGCCGTCGACCTGATCGCCGCCGGCGAAGCGGTGACCGTCGCCCGTCTTGATCAGCAGGCCGTGAAAGACGTCCGACTGCTCGTCGGCCAGCACGTGCTCGACCTTGCCCACCTTGTCGCCGGAGCGGTCGTACACCGGCGTGCCGTCCTTCAGGACCAGGTACGCCACCGGCGCGCCGAGGTCCTCCGGCGCAGTTTCGCTCTTCTCCGTCATGCTCGCCGTTTACCCGCTTTCCTGCCGCTTAACTCGACCCGCCTGGCCGCCCGCCGGCCGTCAACATCATCTTTTCGGTTGAGGCGTTCTAAACATTTTGTACAGGAATGGGTTTTTCAACCGAAACGCCGCAGAAAACTCAGTGACACGACATCCCTTCCCATATTGTCCCTTTTGTCGGAGGCGCCCATCGAGGCGACGGACAGAAGAGGCACGGGAGGATTCAAATGCAGAACAGCAGTCGGCGAATCGGAGCGTTCGTTGCCATGGCCACCGCGGCCGCAGGCTTCGCGGCGGTGTCGACAGCAGCTCCCGCCGCAGCAGCTCCCCGCGGACCGCAGCCGGTTTCCAACTGGCTCCAGCCGGTCCGCGCGGAAACCAGCAACTGGGTCAACATCCACTGGCGTACCGACCGGCGGATCTGTGACGTCGAGGTCCGCGTCCGCGGCGACCGGGCACGGGTCGACTACCCGGGCTTCCGTCGCTCGGCGACGCTGTCCCGCGGCGACACGCTGCGGCCGGGACGCACTGACTACACGCGGGTTCGGGTCACCCCGTACGGCCAGCGGGCCGGGGTGGCGAAGCTGTGGGCGACCATCTCGTACGACGAGTGCGGGTGGCGGTCGCGCACCATGACGCGCACGGCAGTGCTGTCGCTGCCGGTGCTGCGGAAGAACACCTGGCCGGGTGGCAACGGCGGTCCGGGCGGCCCCGGGCACAGCCACACCGGTGGGCCCAACCAGGGCGGTCCCGGCGGTCCGGGGCATGGCGGTTCGGGCGGTCCGGGGCAGAACAGTGGCCCGGGCGGGGGTCACAGCGGCTCCGGGCAGGGCAGTCCTGGCCAGCACAACAACACTGGTGCTGGCCAGGGCTGACCCGGTAACCAGGGCTGACGTTTCAAGCACCGCATAACGACGCGTGGCCGGCTTCCTGCCGGCCACGCGTCACATTATGAATATCAAACCGGGTGCAATTGTTTACACAGTAAAGAAAGCCGGGGAGTGGGCGCCCGGCCGGCCGGGGGGCAGTCCGGCCGGGCGCCGGCTGATCAGCGGTGCGCCATGATGAGCCCGGCCGGGTCGTAACAGACCACGTCCAGGGCACGGGCGATCAGCGCCGGGTCGTAGGTGGTGGCGTGGAACGTCGCCTCCAGGTGCAGAACACCGTTCATCTCGCTGGTGGTGAGCGTGATGCCCTCCGGGCCGTTCAGGGTCGGCACACTCTGGTTGACCCGGCCCTCCGGGGCCACCGCCCACGGCAGGTCGCCGAGCATGTCGTGCCGGCCCTGATTGCTGAAGGTCAGCCGCGGCTGCGGCTCGATCGGAACCTCGGTGGGGTACGGGTCCGGCATGCCGGGCGCCCCGGTCAGCATGATCTTGCCTTCGCGCAGCAGCATCATCGTCAGGATCCGGCCGGTGGCCAGCTCCGCCTTCAGCGTCTTGTGGATCGCCATCGGGTCGGTGAGGCTCGGCGGCGTCAGGAACGGGCCCTGGCAGAAGTTGCTGTCGATGCTGACGCCCTTGTCCAGGTAGCGACGGGCGTCGGCGAGGAACGTGCCGCCGCGCAGATCCGGCCGGTAGCCCATCTCGATCAGCGCCGCGGTGAACGCCGCGAACGTGATGGCCGAGGTGGTGACGCCGGGGGCGTACTCGTCACGCCAGGCGCGCATCTGGCCGAGCACCCGTGCCGACCGGGCCGTACGCACGGTCAGGCTGTCCTGCCACGGCCGCATCGGCACCTCTTCGGGGTGCGGCGGGCGGGCGAAGCTCAGGCCGGTCTTCCACCGGTCCGGATGCAGGCCGAACTGCTTCCACCAGGCCTTGACCAGCGCGGTGCGGTGCCGCTTCGAGGGCGCGATGCGGGCCGAGCGCTGCTCGTACGCGGCCTGGACGATCTCGTGCACCAGGGTGTTCACCGGACCGGCGTCGCCGTACGCGTGCGACACCTTCAGCGCGAAGTAGCCGCCGCCGACCAGGATCCGCACCGGGTGGTGCCTGCGCGGCTCGGACTGCAGCTGACGGGTCATCGCGTCGAAGTCGACCGGGCCGGGGCCGAGGTCGGTCACCGCCTCGTGGACGTAGCGGTGGAACGACGCCCCGTCCATGTGCTGCCAGTTCGAACCGTTGCGGTCCAGCCGGGAGACCGCACGATGGGTCGGGTCCGCGGTGTGCAGGCCGATCAGCGCGTTGCGTACCCGCTCGGCGTTGACCCCGGTGAGGGGGCCGACCGTGCGGATGTACTCCAGCGGCAGCCATGCGCGCTCGCGCAGGGTGAGGCTGGTGGTGGACATGACGTTAACTCCCTCTGCTACCGCGGACATGTCGACGACGGGGGCGAAGACCACCTTCAGAACCATCGGCGCGACCAGGACCGTCTCGATCACCATGACCACGAGCACCGCGGTGACCAGATCGTTCAGGTCACCCTGGCTGCCGCCCCACCAGGCGGCCAGCAGCTCCGCCACACCGGCGAAGACCGCGAAGATCGCGGCGCCGCGCAGCTTGTTCTGCACCCGGGCGATGGCCAGGAAGAAGTGGTGGAAGACGAACGGGATGTAGGTCAGCGCCAGGATGGCCAGGGCGGTGCCGGCGGTCTCCGCGTACTCCGAGCCGAACAGCGACATGATGAAGTCGGAGAGGAAGAACACCACCAGCGAGGCGGGCAGGCCGATCGCGAGACAGATCAGCAGGCCGACACGGACCTTGCTGCGCAGCGCGGCCTTGTCGCCGGCGGTCACCGCGAAGAGCGTGAGCGCCACGTTGCCGGGGACCATGGCCAGGAACGAGAGCACCATGAACGCGGTGTAGAACGCCGCGTTCGCCTCGGCCGACAGGACCGCGGTCACCACCAGCGGCAGCGCCGCCCGGGGCAGGTAGGTCGCCAGGTTCAGCAGGTTGTGGTCGAACGTCTTCTTGCCGCGGCCGCGCAGCAGGCCGGCCCGCGGTCGCAGCGAGTCGATCATGCCGCGCTTGCGGAGCGTCCGGTGCAGGATCACCGTCGACGCCACGATGCCGGCCACCCAGGTCAGCAGGATCCCGCCGCCGGTCAGCGCGCCCGGCAGCAGCGCCACCAGGGCGAGCAGCACCAGCTTGATCACCGAGAACCAGGCGTTGCGCATCAGCTGGAGCGGGCCCTGCAGCAGGCCGACCATCGCCTCGTCGAGGACCAGGGTCATGGCGTTCAGCGCGATGCCGACGACCAGCAGAACGGTCGCGGCGTAGCCGCCGAGCGCGTCCTGCAGGCTCGGGATCCACAGGTGGGCGAGCGCGACGTAGACCAGGCCACCGACGGTCGCCGCGGTGCCCGCGGTCAGCAGACAGGTGGAAATGAGGTCCCACTTGCCGCGGCTGATCGACGGCAACTCGGCGATCAGCATGGTGCCCATGCCGAACATGCCGATGGTGCCCACCAGGGTCATCGCCGCCACTGCGGCGGAGGCCTGGCCGACCGCCTCGATCGGCGCCAGTCGGGCCGCCACCCACCAGTACGCGAAGCCGAACAGCGACGTCAGCAACGTCGTTGCCATCAACGACCCGGCGTTCAGGAACAGGTCGACGTGGCCCTTCAAGGCCGCGAGAATGCCGCGTTTGCCCGTCGACTCCGCGTGCTGCGGTGCGGCGTCGGTTGCTGTCACTCTGTCATCTCCCAAAGATCGAGGAGTCTATCCCCGAAGATCGACGCAGTCTGAGAACTTAGTAACTCGCCGTGTTCAAGGGCTACGGCAGGACGCCCGAGCTTCGCCGTCCGTCCGGTGTGGAAACTAGCCGTATCGGTGGTTGACAAGCTCCGATTGGTTGACCAACCCCACCATGCTGGGGGTCTGTGGCGCGGTTGTCACCCCGGAAACCGGTCCGACGCCAGACTGTGACTTACGTCGCTATAACTCTGGGTAATCGGGTTGTTCACAGCCATCCGACCCGCTTGAAGCGCCGGTGCAGGCCGCCGCCGATCAGCACCATAGCGAGGATGGTGGCGGCGAAACCGAACCGGGAGTCGATCCCCGGCATCACGTCGAAGTTCATGCCGAAGATCCCGGCGATCACGGTCGGCACCGCCGCGATCGCGGCCCACGAGGCGATCTTGCGCATGTCGTGGTTCTGATCGACCGAGACCTGGGCCAGCCGAGCCTGCAGGACCGAGTTCAGCAGATCGTCGAAACCGGCCACCCGGTCGACCGCCCGGGCCAGCCGGCCCTGGACGTCCACCAGGTACGGCCGCAGCCCGCTCGGCAGCCCGCGCATCTCCAGCAGCCGGGTCAGCGGGTCGGTCAGCGGCAGGACCGCCCGCTTGAACTCCACCAGCTCCCGTTTCAGCTGGTAGATGTGCGCGAACTCGGCGGAGCGGACGGCGGCGAAGGTCTCCTCCTCGATCCGCTCCAGGTCGTGCTGCACGTGCTCGGAGACTTCCAGGTAGCTGTCGACCATCCGGCTGCCCACCGCGTACGCCACCGACCACGGCCCCTGCCGGAGCACCTCCGGGCGTTGTTCGAGCTCCCGGCGTACCGCCCAGAGCGGGCCCACCGGGCCGTGCCGCACCGTGATCGCGAACGACGGGCCGACCAGCACCGTGACGTCGCCGGTCTCCACCACCTCGGACGTGGCCGTGAGCTGGTCGTGCTCGACGTACCGGGCAGTGCGCAGCACCAGCCGGGTCACCTCGCCGACGGTCTCCACGCCCGGCCGGTGCCCGCCCGAGACGGCCTGCTCGACGAGCAGCTCGTGCAGGCCGAACACCTCCGCCACCGCGTTCATCGTCGCCCGGTCCGGCTCGTGCAGGCCCAGCCAGACGAACGAGCCGCGCCGGCGGGCGAGCCGGGCGGCCTCGGAGTAGGGCATCTGCCCGCGGCCCCGGCGGACGCCACCGGTGTAGACCGCGCAGTCGACGACGGAATCCGGGTCGCCACGCCGGACAGCCGGAACCGGATCGGCCGGCCGCGTGAGATTCCCCAGCAGCCGGCCGATCGCATCCGGAAGTAGCCGTGCCCGCACGGCGAGAGAGTAACGGGCGATCAGTCCGAGCGCTGCATGGCGCGAACGCCGATGAACAGGCCGATCGCGGCCATGCCGACCGCCGCGATCAGGCCCTCGAGCGTGCTGCGGGCCAGCACGTCACCGGAGAACAGGGCGCGTTCGGCGTTCACCACGTACGTCATCGGGTTGAAGTGCGACAGCGTCCGCAGCCAGCCCGGCCCGTTGTCGATCGGCAGCAGCACCCCGGCGAGCAGCAGCAGCGGGAAGAGCAGCGTCTGCTGCACGGTCCAGAACAGCCACTCCTTGTTCTTCGACGCCAGCGCGAGCGTGTAGGAGAGCGCGCCCAGCCCGATGCAGAACCCGGCCAGGATGAGCAGGCCGAGCAGCGCGCCGGCCAGGTGCAGCTCGAAACCGAACGGGATGCAGACGGCGACGATCAGCGCGGCCTGCGCGACCATCGGCACGATCTCCTTGAGGGCCCGCCCGATCAGCAGCGCGGGCCGCCGCAGCGGGGTGACCAGCATCCGCTCGTGCGAGCCGGTCTGCATCTCGAAGAGCAGGTTGGAGCCGGTCATCGAGGAGCCGAAGAGGCAGGACATCACGATGATCCCGGGGACGAACCACTGCAGCGCCGAGCCGTCGCCCGTGTCGGGCAACAGCGGGGCGAACAGCGCCAGGAAGAAGAGCGGCTGGATCATCGAGAAGATCACCGAGAACGGGTCCCGGATGACCGGCCGCAGTTCCCGGGAGAAGACCACCTGGGTGTCGCTGACGAGCGAAGTCATGATCAGATCTCCACGGTCTCTTCGGTACGGCCTTCGCGCAGGCTGCGGCCGGTCAGGGTGAGGAAGACGTCGTCGAGAGTGGGCCGGGTGACCTCGATCGAGGAGGCGGCCAGACCGGCGGCACTCAGGTCGTCGAGCAGTTTCGGGGCCAGCTGCGGGCCGTCCTCGGCGGTGACGCGGACGTCGGTGCCGGTCCGCTCCGCGTTCAGCGTGCGGGCCGCCGAGATCGCGTCCTGCTCCGCGGTGAAACCGAGGATCACGTGATCGCCGACGTGCTTGGCCTTGAGCCGCTGCGGGGTGTCGTCCGCGATGATCCGGCCGTGGTCGATCACGATCACCCGCTCGGCCATCGAGTCGGCCTCGTCCAGGTAGTGCGTGGTCAGCACGATCGTGGTCTCCCGTGCCTCGCGCAGGCGCAGGATGTGCTCCTGCAGGTTGGCCCGGTTCTGCGGGTCGAGTCCGGTGGACGGCTCGTCGAGGAAGAGCAGCTCCGGTGAGTGGATCAGGCCCATCGCGATGTCCAGCCGGCGGCGCTGGCCGCCGGAGAGAGTGGAGACGGTCCGGTCGGCGACGTCACCGAGCCCGAGAGAGTCGACCAGTTCGTTCGCCCGCTCCCGCGCCGCGCGAACCCGCATCCCGTACGCCCGGCCCTGGCTGATCAGCTCGTCCCGCCCGCGCTGGCTGTGGCCGGCGCCGTTGCCCTGTCCGATGTAGCCGATCCGCAGGCGTACCTCGCGCTGCTGGCGAACGACGTCGAAGCCGCCGACCGAAGCACTCCCGGCGGTCGGCGGGATGAGGGTGGTGAGCATCCGCAACGTGGTCGACTTGCCGGCGCCGTTCGGGCCGAGCAACGCCACCAGTTCGCCCCGCGCCACCGTCAGATTGATGCCGTCGACCGCGCGGACGTCCTTGAACTGCTTCGTCAGCTCTCGCGTCTCAATCATCATGTCTACGACGCTAGAGTTGTTAGCGGCCACTTTCTGACCGCAATCCGATGGAGTCTGGATTCATGGCGAACACGAGTGCTCGGATGCTGCGACTCCTGTCGCTCCTGCAGACCCATCGCTACTGGCCCGGCGCCGAACTGGCCGACCGCCTCGAGGTGAGCCCCCGCACGCTGCGGCGTGACGTGGACCGCCTGCGCGATCTCGGCTACCCGGTGGACGCGGCCCGCGGGGTCGCCGGCGGCTACCAACTCCAGGCGGGCGCCGCGGTGCCGCCGCTGCTGCTGGACGACGAGGAGGCGGTCGCCATCGCGGTCGGCCTGCGCAGCGCCGCCGCCGGCGCCGTGGCCGGTTTCGAGGAGACCTCGGTACGCGCACTCGCCAAGGTCATCCAACTGCTTCCACCGAGGCTGCGCCGCCGGATCGACGCGTTGCAGGCGGTCACCGCTCCCGGCGTGTTCGGCGGCGGTCCCACGCTGGACGCGGTCTCGCTGACCACGATCGCGATGGCCTGCCGGGGTGAGGAGCGGCTGCGCTTCGATTACACCCCGCGCGAGGGCGAGACGATGCGCCGGCACGTCGAGCCGCACCGGCTGGTGTCGCTGGGCCGCCGGTGGTATCTGGTCGCCTGGGATCTGGACCGGGGCGACTGGCGCAGTTTCCGGGTGGACCGGCTGACCGCACCCACCCTGACCGGCGCCCGCTTCCGCCCGCGCGACCTGCCCGGCGGCGACCCGGTGGCCTGGCTGCGCGGCCGGCTGGCCACCATCCCCAGTCGATACGACGTGTCGGTGCTGATCCGGGCCGAGGCCGACGTGGTCCGCTCGTTCGCCGGCCAATGGGCCACTGTGGAGTCACTGCCGAACGGCTCCTCCCGCCTGCGGATGAGCGTCGACGACCTGGGCTGGCCGGTCATGCTGCTGGGCGTGCTGGCCGCCCCGTTCACCGTGGAGTCGCCGCCTGAGCTGCGCGAGCAGGTGCGCACAACCGGCGAAGCCCTGGTCCGCGGCGCGGCCTGAGGCCTCTTTGGACGGACCGGCGCCCCCGTGGCGCCGGTCCGCACGAATCAAACTACCGACCGGGTGCGACACTTTTCCGTCACGTTTAAGCTGTGGCTTATATAAGATTTCCTGGATCTTTAAACCGGATGCCGGATCTCTGGTGACGGCGGATACTTCCCGCGTGCCTTCACTGCCGCTCACCGTGCCCGACCTGCTCGCCCTCGAGCGGCCGGCGAAGTTCCTGTTCTTCTGGGGCCACCAGCCGCAGCGCGACGGCAGCGTCGGCGCGGGCTGCCTGAGTCAGTGGTGGCCGGCCGAGTTCGCCGTGGACGGCGTGACCTTCGGGTCCGCCGAGCACTACATGATGTGGCGCAAGGCCCGGCTGTTCGGCGACGAGGAGACCGCGGCCCGGATCCTCGCCGTCCGCCATCCCGCCGAGGCCAAGAAGCTCGGCGGCCGGGCCAGGAACTTCGACGAGCAGATCTGGGAGCGGGAGCGGTTCGGCATCGTGGTCGCCGGCAGCATCGCGAAGTTCGGGCAGCATCCCCGCCTGCGCGACTACCTGCTGACGACCGGCCACCGGGTGCTAGTGGAGGCGAGCCCGGTCGACCGGATCTGGGGCATTGGTCTGGCCGCGACCGACCCGCGCGCCGCCGACCCGGCCGCCTGGCGTGGCCTGAACCTGCTCGGCTTCGCCTTGATGCAGGCGCGCGAAAATCTGTCCGTGACCTCGCCTTGACCTGCGGCGCTTCCACATGCGAGGCCCCCTAGCGCACCGCTCGCTTCGGAGCCGCCCGAGCCGCCGGACCAGCTGCCGCCGCTGCAACCTTCGCGCCGTAACCCCGTGCGAGCCACCTCCCTGCGCCAGCCGGCGCTGACGGCTGTTTCCTGTCTCCCGCGAACAGCCTGGTGGGCCAGCCGAGTTGTCCCGGTGGCGCTGACGGTTGTTCCTGTCTCCCGCGAACAGCCTAGTGGGCCAGCCGAGTTGTCCGGCTGGCGCTGACGGTTGTTTCCTGTCCCCCGCGAACAGCCTGGTGGGCCAGCTGAGATCGGACGTGCCGGCGGTGTTCTGGTGGCACAGCCTTCGTCCGGTGGTGGATCACCATGACAGCCACAACTCCCAGCTGGGAGATCCACCAGGCCCGCTCCCGGAGGCCGGCTGGGAGCTGTCGTTGCCTCCGCCGGCATGAAGGGTGCCCAACTGCCAGCCGGACGATCGAAATGTCCGGAACATGCTGGGCCGGCTGGGACTTATGACGGCCCCCGCATTTAAGGCCGTGTTTGGTAAGGGCATCGATGTCACGGCGTGGCGGTGATCGATAACTGAAGAGGTCTCCGGTAGATCGGTTAGCGACCAAGCAAACCGAAGAACGACCGGAGACCTCGTGCCCAGGGTAGCGGCAGCGAGGCGGCACGATCTCACCGACGCGCAGTGGGCGGCGCTGGAGCCTGTCCTGCCTGCGGAGTCTGGTCGGGGGCGGCCGCCCAAGTGGACGAAACGCCAGATCATCGACGGGATCCGGTGGCGGGTCCGGGCGGGGACACCGTGGCGTGACGTGCCTGAGGCCTATGCGCCTTGGCAGACGCTGTACGGCTGGTTCCGGCGCTGGCAGCGCGACGGCACGTGGGCGCGGATCCTGGCACGGCTGCAATCTGAGGCTGACGCCGCTGGGAAGATTACCTGGACGGTGAGCGTCGATTCCACGATCAGCCGCGCCCACCAGCACGCTGCCGGTGCCCGCCGCGACGGGCAGGCGCAGAAGGAGCCGCCGGGTGGCGTGCAGACCGAGCCTGACGATCACGGGCTGGGCCGGTCCCGGGGCGGGTTCACCACCAAGACGCATCTGGCCTGCGAGCAGGGCCGCAAGACCCTCGCCATGGTGATCACCGCCGGGCAACGCGGGGACAGCCCGCAGTTCATCACCGTGCTGGAACGGATCAAGGTGTACCGGCTCGGCGGCGGCCGGCCGCGGACCCGGCCCGACCGGGTGCTGGCCGACAAGGCGTACACGAGCCGGGGCAACCGCGGGTACGCGCGCCGCCGCCGGATCCGGGTGTGCATCCCGAGCAAGGCCGACCAGGACGCGCACCGCAAAGCGAAGGGGTCCAAAGGCGGGCGGCCGCCCGCCTTCGACCCGGTCGTCTACCGGCTGCGGCACGCCGTGGAATGCGGCATCAGCCAGCTCAAACAGCACCGTGCCATGGCCACCCGCTACGACAAACTCGCCGTCCGCTTCGAAGCCACCGTCACCATCGCCATCATCAACCAGTGGCTACGAGCCTTATAAAACGCGGCCTAGCCGTGCTGATCAAACAGGACGACGCACGGGCCAGCTTCGTCCGCGCGCGATTAGCAGCGCCGTCACGGTGACCACGCTGACGTGCGACTGAGCCTTCGTTTCGCGCCCTGTTGATCATTCGGCCGCGCGGTGAAGCGGCCTCTCCGCGCGGCAGCGGCGCTGACGTGCGGCGCAGTGATCGAAAGGACCGAACGCGGCCCTCGCTGGCGCTGTCACCCCCGCCGAGGTGCCAGACCCAAGAAGACCTGCTCGGCCTCGGTGAGTGGTTCGGATACGGGCACAGTCGTTGTAGGCGTGCCGACACCGGCAGCCGATGTGGCGGGCCGGTTGTCGGCGGACCGGGCCGCCGCGTCTGATCGGGGATGCGTTCGGATCGGGGGAGATGTCGGACAAGGGAGGCGTCGGTCAAGGGGGGCGTCGGGCAAGGGAGGCGTCGGACAAGGGGGCGTCGGGCAAGGGAGGCGTCGGATCAGGGAGGGGTTCGGGCCGGGGAGGCGGTCAGATGGGGCGGCGCAGCAGCCAGGAGCGGTAGTCCTCGGCGTCGGTCGCGCCGTATGCCCGGCGTTCGCCCTCCTTGAGGAAACCGCGCGCCCGGTAGGACGGCATGCCCTGCTCGTTACCGGCCAGCGCGGCCGCCCACATCTCCGTCGCGCCCAGCGCGCGCAACTGGTCGGTCACCCGGTCCAGCAGCAGCGTACCGAGGCCCCGGCCGCGCTCGCCCGGGTCCAGGTAGAGCGTGAAGAGCTCACCCACGCCGGGTCCGACGATCCCACCGGCGGCGAAGCCGCGCACCCGCTGCGAGTCGGTGACGACCTGATAGCCGAGCCAGTCCGGCGGGGTCGCGGCGACGGCTTTGGCGACGCGTTCCGGCTGGTAGAACTCTTCCAGCATCCGGTTCAGGTAGTCGCTGCTCACCAGGCCGGTGTAGGTCGCGTGGTAGGCCCGCGCGCAGATGTCGCAGATCGCTTCGACGTCCTCGTCGCGCGCCGCGCGTACCTCAAGCATGCGCGAAGGATAGGGCCCTTTGCCGGATATGGTCGTCGTGCCACTCGGAGCCGACCTGGAAGCGTTTGACCCCGACGATCTCGAATCCGTGCTTGGCGTAGAACTTCGCGGCGCGCACGTTCTGCTGGTTCACCCCGAGCCAGCACGACTCGGCGCCGGTGTCGGCGGCCGCGGCGAGGGTCTCGGTCATCAGCGCGTTCGCGATGCCGGAGCCGTGCCGCTCCGGGGCCAGGTAGAACTTGCTCAGCTCGATGCTGGTGTTCTCGTCCACCACCGCGGCCACGTCCGGGTCGGCGATCGGGCCGCGGACCAGCATCGAGTATCCGGTCGGCTGATCGTCAACGGACACCAGCACGATGGTCCGGTCCGGGTCGGCGAGATAGCGGGCGAAGTTCTCCACCGATAGATGTGCGGCGATGAAGGCGTCGATGTCTGCCTGCGCCGTTCCCGGCGGGCAGGCCAGCCCGAAGGTTCGGGCCGCCAGATCGTGCAACGACTTCTCGTCGCCGATCGAGCCGTGACGCGTGGTGATCGTCATGGGGAAACAGTTTAGAGTGTTCAGAGTGCGCCCCCAGACGAAGCAGCTCAGCGATGTGATCCCGCTGCCGGCCTCGGTGCGGCCGGATCCGGCCGCAAATTTCACGATCACTCCCGGTACGGCGGTGAGCGCGGTACCCGAGGCTGCCGCCGTCGCCGCGTTCCTCGATCTGCCGATCAGTGCCGACGGAGCGATCCGTCTGCGCCTCGACGAAACGCTTCCGGCCGAGGGCTACCGGCTGGAGATCGCGGCGGATTCGGTCACGCTGACCGGCGGGACGCCGCAGGGCCTGTTCTGGGGCATCCAGACGCTGCGCCAGCTCGGATCGGATCTTCCTGGTGGGGTGATCGAGGACGCGCCGCGCTATCCGTACCGGGGCGCGATGCTGGACCTGGCCCGGCACTTCTTCACCGCCGACGAGGTGAAGGCGCACCTGGACCTGCTCGCCCAGTTCAAGATCAATCACCTGCATCTGCACCTCACCGACGACCAGGGCTGGCGGCTGGAGATCCCGGGCTGGCCCCGGCTCACCGAGGTCAGCGGGGGTGCCGGCACCGGCGTCGACGGGGCCGGGCCGGGCTTTCTGACCCTCGCCGAGTACGCGAGCATCGTCGCCTACGCCGCCGAGCGCTTCATCACGATCGTCCCGGAGATCGACATGCCGGGACACGTGAACGCGGTGCACGTCGCCTACCCCGAACTGACCGCCGACGGGCAGCCGGTCGCGCCGCGCACCGACGCCGAGGTCGGCTACAGCTCGCTGGTGGCCGGGCTCGAGGAGACGTACGCCTTCGTCGAAGACGTCATTAAAACAGTCGCCGACCTGACCCCCGGCCCGTACCTGCACATCGGCGGCGACGAGTGCCTCTCCACGCCGCCGGAGGACTACCGCACCTTCCTGGCCCGGGTGCTCCCGCTGCCCGGCAAGTACGGCAAGCGGGCGATCGGCTGGCACGAGATCGCCGCGACCGACCTGCCGGAGAGCACCGTCGTGCAGTACTGGCGGTTCGAGGGCGAGTCGCCCGACGTGGCCCGGGCGGCCGCGGCGGGGCGGCAGGTCATCATGGCGCCGGCCGACCGTACCTATCTGGACATGAAGTACGACGCGGACACCCGGCTCGGTCTGGACTGGGCCGGACATCTGAGTGTCGAGCGGGCGTACGACTGGGACCCGGCGGACCGGCTGCCCGGCGTGGGCGAGGAATCGCTGCTGGGGGTCGAGGCGCCGCTCTGGTCGGAGACTCTGCGCAGCGTCGCGGACGTGCAGTACCTGACGTTCCCGCGGCTGCCGGCCATCGCCGAGGTGGCCTGGTCACCGCGTGGCAGCCGGGACTGGGCGTCGTTCCGGAGCCGGCTCGCCGCGTTCGGCCCGCGCTGGGACGCCGCCGGCATCACCTACCACCGGTCCCCGGAGATCGACTGGCTCTGACCGGTCAGGGGACGACCACTTCGATGCCGGAGCGGGGCCGGGCCGGGATGCGGGACAGGTCGATGTCGGTGTTCTGTGGGGGTAGGTAGTAGTCGAGCCGTGCCAGGCGCTGGACCAGGGTTCCGAGCAGGGCGATGGTGAGCTTCTCACCGGGGCAGCGGTGGCCGGTCCGCGGATCGCCGCCGCCCTGCGGGATCAGGTCGAAGTCGCCGATGTCGCGGCCCAGGAAGCGTTCCGGGCGGAACGCGTACGGCTCGTCCCAGAGCTCCGGGTCGTGGTGCTGGCCGTAGATGTCGAGCAGCACCAGCGTGCCGGCCGGGATCGGCTCACCCTGGAAGAAGTGGTCGCGGGTGGCCCGCCCGCCGAGGAACGGTGCGAACGGGTAGAACCGGCGCACCTCGTGCACGAACGCCCGGGTGTACTCGTCGTCGCCGGCCCGCAACCGGATCCCGTGCCGGGGCCACCGGTCGAGCGCGTGCGCCGCGAAAGCGACGAACCAGGCCACCGCGGTGGTCGGCCGGATGATGTTGAGCAGTTCCACCGCCGCGGTCCGCGGATCGAGCAGCCCGTGCTCGTCGGTGTGATGCGCGACGACTGACAAGGGCTCGGCAGTGGGTGCTTTCGCGCGTACCGCCGAAATGATCTTCGAAAGCCGGCGCTCCTGCCGCCGCCGCGCGGCCAGGGCCCGCGCGGCTCGCGGCCCCACCGTCGCGAAGCCGTCCACCATCGCCACCAGGTCCGCGGCCAGGGCACGCTCGTCACGCTTTTCCAGGGGTACGCCCACCCAGCGCGTGACCGCACCCGCGATGACCCGCGCCGCCTCGTCGAAGAGCACGACCGGCGTGTCGCCCTGCCACTGCGCGGCCGCCTCGTCGAACGCCTCACCGGCGAGTTTCGCCGGCGTATCGATGCCGTCGCCGAGCAGCAGGTGGGTGAACAGGGACTTGCGGAGCCGATGCGAACCGCCGTCCAGCGTGTGCACCGCCCCCGCGCCGAACAGGGTGTGCACCACCAGGCCGGGCAGCGCGGTGTGCCGTTCCAGGTTCCCCGCGCCGTAGAAGAACTGCGCCGCGGACGGTCCGCAGATGCCCACCGCCGGCTGTCCCATCACCCGGGTCCGGACCGCACCGCCACCCGCGCGGCGGCGCAGATCCGGCAGCCACGCATACCCCTTGAGAGCGACAGCGAGCGTCTGATCGAAGTCAGCCATGTCGCTCGTATATCCCGCTGCGCGGGTGCGAAACGGCCGCGCCCGGTTTCCCCGCCTACGCTGGGGCCGGTGTTGCGGGAGGAGAACGGCTTGAACAGCGGTGCAC
Organism: Actinoplanes sp. NBC_00393; assembly: GCF_036053395.1. NCBI lineage: Bacteria > Bacillati > Actinomycetota > Actinomycetes > Micromonosporales > Micromonosporaceae > Actinoplanes > Actinoplanes sp. NBC_00393. The sequence goes on from NZ_CP107942.1 coordinate 9,773,010, forward strand.
GCGCGGCCCGGGCATCGGTCGCGGCCCTGGCCGGGTTCCTGATCGTCGCGGGGCTGCAACTGGCGGCGGTGCTGCTGGTTCTCTGGATCGTGTTGTCGCTGCTGCCGAGCACGGTCGCGCTGCGCGCCGGTGTTCCGCTGAGCATCGCCACGTTCGGCGCGGCCGGGTACGCGACCTGGCGTGCCCTGCACACCCGATACCGGGTTCCGGCCGGGGTGGTGGTGACCCGCGACGATGCGCCGCGGCTCTGGGAACTGGTCGACAAGGCCGCCGCGGCGGCCGGGGTACGCCGTCCGGAGTCGGTGACCGTGGTGGCCGACGCGACCGTGGTGCTCGGTGAACGTACCCGGCTGCTCGGCCTGCTCGGTGGGCGCCGCGACCTCTATCTCGGGTTGCCGCTGCTGATGGCGTGGGACCCGGACCGGCTGCGTGCGGTGGTCGCGCACGAGCTGGCGCACTACTCGCCCAAGTCCAGCCGATGGGCGCCGATCGCGTACCGGGGCCGGGTCGCGGTGAGCCGGGTGGTGCCGCGGATCTCCCGGCGCAACCCGGCGGGGGCGGTGCTGCGGGCCTACGCCGGCTGGTACCGGCGGGTCGACGCGCCGTTCAGCCGGGAGCAGGAGCTGGCCGCCGACCGGATCGCCGCCGAGCACGCCGGGGTGGGGCCGGCTGTCGCGGCCCTGCGCGACCTGCCGGCCCTGGCCGGGATGCAGCGGTTGTTCCACGCCGAGTACGTCGGGCCGGGCTGGCAGGCCGGGCACGTCCCGGACGACATCTTCGGCGGGCTGCTGCGGGTGCTGGCCGCGCGGTCCGCGGACCTGACCCGGTTGCGTACGCGCGAACCCGAGCCGGTGGGGCCGTGGGACACGCATCCGCCGCTCGCGGACCGGCTGGCCGCGCTGACGCCGTCCGAACAGCCGTCGGAGGAGTCTCCCGAGGCCGCCGAGGAACTCGTTCCTGACCTGCCCGAACTCGGGCGGGCACTGCAGGCGGTGGCGTTCCCGCCCGGCGGCCGCGCGGTCGTCTCCTGGGACGAATTCCTCAGCCTGGCCCGGACCACCGAGATGGAGCGGGAGGCCCAGGCCACGCTGGCCACCATCTCCCGTGCGGTGGGCACCCCGGTGTCCGGTCCGGAACAGGTCCTCGAGCTCGCCGGCAACGGACGGCTGCGTGAGGCGGCCGGCACGATCTTTCCCGGCGGCACACCGGAAGAGACCACCGCGCGCATCGTCGACCTGCTCGGCCTGATGCTGGCCCTGGCTGCGCTGCGCAGCGGGATCGTCCGGTGGCGGCACAGCTGGACCGGCGCGGCCGAGGTGGTCGGGGTGGGCGGCGCCTATCTGAACCTCGCCGAGCTGGCGGTGGCCGCCGCCGACCCGGAGACCACGGCGGCGGTCCGGGAGTACCTGGAGAAGATCGGGGTCGATCTCGCCGCGCCCGCCGACGGCGCCGGGCCGGCCCGGGCGCAGGCGCTCGGTGGCCTGGTCAACCTCACCGCGGACGGCGAGCGTACCGATCTGCTGATCACTGATCTCGGTCTCCGCCTGCTGCCCGGCCTGCCTCGCGGCCGGACCGCCGAGGCGCGGCGGCGGCTCACCCGGATCGCCGGTGAGGGGATCCCGGCCGAGAACGCGGGCCGGTTCGTCCCGTTCGTCGACGTGGCCTCGGTCACCGAGCTGCCGGGACGGCGCCGCGGCTGGGTGATCGGCCTGCGCGACGGCGGCAGCCTGACCCTGCGCCCGGCCTTCGACACCGAGGAACTGCCCGGCGGCTGGTCTGCCTGGGACGACGCGGTCGCCTTCCTCGCCGGAACCCGCTGAAGCGGACTAATCCGAAGTCTCATCCCCGACGGATGAGCAATCGCTACGTCACTTTGGGTCACAATAGCCTCAGCGATTGTTCGCTTCGTGGCCGCCGGAAATGGGTAGCAGGGGGTCGGGAGACGCGCGACGATCGTCTCGGAAGCGGGGGGAGGGCGCTCATGGAACGGGGTCCGCTGGCGCTCTTCGGAGCCATTGTGGCGATCGGCGTCGGTCCCGCCCTGTGGCTCGGCGCCCAACTGGGCACGGTCGACCTCGCTCCGCCCGTGCAGCCGGCCACTGTCGGTGAGCAGCTTCCCGGCCCCGAATCACAGCTCGACCTCGACCTCGGTGGTGTCGGCGCGGGCGACCCGCAGGTCGATTCCGACCCGGTCACCGGGTACACGATCTCCCCGCTCAGCCCGCGGACCGTCGAGCCCACCACCGAGGCGCCGTTCACCCCGCCGGTCGAGGCCACCCGGGTGGTCCCGGTGAGCCCGTCGGTGTCGCCGTCGATCTCGTCTTCCGCGCCGGTCTCCGCCTCGCCGTCCGCAGACGACCCGGAGACCCCACCCACCGAGTCGACCGAGGATCCGGACCCGTCCTGGCCGCCGGTCGAGGAGACGCCGCCGCAGCTCTGACAGCGAAAGCTCTGACAGCAGAGAGGGAGGGAGGCCGCCCGGCTTCCCTCCCTCTCTCGGTGCTTTCAGAGGCCCAGCAGCCGGTCCAGGATGTCCCGGTAGCTGCGCAGCTCCACCCGGAGCGCCTCGGTGTCGTCGGTGCCCTTGGCCAGCGAGCCGCGCTGGTCGCGCAGGGCCTTGGTGAGCTTGTCGACCGCCTCGTCCACCAGGCCGGCCGCCTCCCCGGTGGCGCCCTTCGGGTCGTCGACGAAACGCAACTGCACGTCACGCCACCGCTCCCGCAGCGACTGGGTGTCAGCGGTCGGGAAGAAGGGTGCGGGGCCGGCCGTCGCCGCCGGCTTGGTGTCGGCCGGCGCGATCACCGCTGGTGTGGTCTCCGCCGGTGTGGTCTCCGCCGGCTTGTCGTCCTCGGCCCAGGCCTCGGCGATCTCTTCCCGGTCCGGGGTCCCGTCGTGATCCTTGTCGGTCTCGTGCCGGGCGTCCTCGGCCAGCTTCGGGTCGTCGAAGGTGCCCTTGTCCTCGAGCGCCAGATCGACTGCCGCGTCGTCGTCCTTGCGACTCGCGGCGCTGTCGGTGCGGTCGGTACGAACTGCGGCCGCCGCCGGGGTGTCGGTGTGGCCCACGGGCACGGCCGCGATGTCGTCGCCGGCGGCGCGGCTACCCAGCGGAACGGTCCGGTCGACATCATCCACCGCGTCGCTGGTCCGGTCGCGGGTCTCGTCGCGGGTGTCGTCGCTGTTCAGCGGGGCGGTCCGGTCGTCGGCCACGCCGGAGGCCGCGTCCGTGGTGCGGTCGGTGGCCCGGGAGGTGTCGTCGTACGGACCCGCCGCGGCCGACGCGGCGACCGCACCACCCACAGTGGACGCGCCGAACGCGGTCGGCTGCGGAGCGGGCTCGTGTGCCGGCGGCCGGTCGGTGCTGTCGGCGGGCCCGTGCTGCCACGGCGAACCAGCCCGTTGCTGCGGCACCGAAACCGGGTCGGACTGAACCGTATCGGTCTGTCCGGCGTCGGTCCGGTCGTCGGGGTCCCGCTCGTCAGCGTTGTCCTTGGCCTCGTTGGAGAAGAAGCGCATCGTGGAACTCCTCAGCGGCTGGTGGCGTCCGGGCGCGAGCGCGTGACGCCGGGTTCGGTGGCGGTGTCCTCAGTGTCGTCCACGGGGCGGCGGGGCGCAGGAGCCGTGGTGCCCTCCGCGACCCGGTCGTCGGCGTCGGAGGCAGCGGCGGTGGGAGCGGCCGGCGAGGTCGGCCGGGTGTGCGCCACCGGGTCCTCACCGAGCAGGTCGGCGAAGAGCGCCCGGTAGTGGACCAGCGCCTGGCGCAGGTCCTCGGTCTCGGCCTCGTCGTTCTTGCTGCGCCGGCTGATGTCGTGCGCGGCGCGGTAGTGCTCGAGGGTGGCGGCGTGCTCCACGGAGAGGTTGGCGAGACGCTCGTCGTAGTCGCCGGTGGGGTAGCCGCGCTCGGCGATCAGCCGGGTGACCAGCTCGTCGGCGGTTCCGACCGCTTCCTTCGGGTTGTCCACGAAGCGGATCTGGACCTCTTCCCAGGCGGCGGCGTACTTCGACCGCGACTCCGGCGAGAGGGGCTTGAGTTCGAGTTGCGCGTGCCGTTTGGTGCGCTCGAGCAGCTCGCGCTCCGCGTCGGTGCGGCTGCCGGTGTCGGCGACCACCCGGTCGTACTCGGGGCCGAACCTCTGCTGAAGCTTCCGGCGCCGCGCGATCCGGACACCGATGGCGATCGCGACCAGTAACAGTAGGACGACAACGATCAGGATGATGGTGGCGGTGGCGGACATCAGGTTCCTCCTTCTTCCACAGGAGGTATTCCCACTTGATACCGGACGCCAATCCCCTCACGCAGAGTCATCCCGGCCGGTGTGTCACATGGACGACCGTCTCACAAAAAGATCGGATGCCAATCTGCCAGGACAAACAGGATGGAAGCCCAGCATCCGATACGGCACGGAGCTAGCTGAGACGGACGTCATTACGTATTCTTCCGGAGCGCATGAGTCGGGCGGGACGGCCGTCGCTTTCTGATCGCCCGTCGCGGCCGGCCAGGCGTTGATCGTTTCCTACCGAACCCCTCGGGCGGAGCCTGATGAGAAGTCACAACTGGTCGATCCGTTCGAAGATCATCGCGATGGTCGCGGTGCCGCTCACGGCACTGCTCTCGCTCTGGATCTTCGCAACGGTGGTGACTTCCGGCCCAGCCCTGAACCTGCTGGAGGCCCGCGAGGCCGTGCACCGCCTCGGCAACCCGGGGCTGCAATTGATCATGCAGATGCAGCGGGAGCGCCATTTCTCCGCCGCCTACCTCGCCGTTCGCACTTCGACGTTGAACGATTTGACTCAGCAGCGGGCGGCGACCGATCAGGCGATCGCCGACTTCCGTACGTCGGTCAACGCGGCCGATCTGAACGAGACCGTCCGTGCCGAGGTCGCCGAGGTGGACGCCAAGATCAGCGCGCTGCCGCAGATCCGTGCCCGGATCGACGCCCGCGACATGGACGTGCTCGGCCAGATGGAGTACTTCAGCGGCGTGATCGACCTCGGCTTCGACGTCTCCCGGACGGCCGCGGTCTTCTTCAACGAGCGGGTCGACCGTGAGGTCCGCGGCGTGATCAGCGCCTTCCGCGGCCAGGAGTACCTGAGCCGCGCCGACGCGCTGATGGCCGCGGCTGCCGCGGCCGGCCGGATCGACAGCGTCTCGCGGACCGAGCTGATCGAGAGCCTCAGCACCTCGCGGTACCTGCTGGAGGCCGGGGTCAACGACATGCCGGTCTCGGTGCAGGGCGACTTCGCCGGCCTGCTGATGAGCCCGACCCTGCTCGAGCTGACCCGGATGCAGAGCCGGCTGATCGAGGACAGCTACATCGGCGGGCCGACGCCGATCTCGGGCGCCCAGTGGCAGCCCGTCTACGACAAGTCCACTCAGGATCTCACCGCTTTTCAGCTGCGCGCGGTCGAGCAGATCGCCGAGGACGCCACCCCGCTCGCCGCCAGCGTCCTGCTCTGGCTGGCGGTGGCCGGCCTGCTCGGACTGGCAGCCCTGGTCCTCTCGATCTTCGTCTCGGTCCGGTTCGGCCGCTCGATCGTCGGGCGCCTGATCCGGCTCCGGCGCGAGGCCCTGGAGATGGCGTCCGAGCGGCTGCCGTCGGTGGTCCGGCGGCTGCAGCGCGGCGAGGCCGTGGACGTCGAGGTGGAGACACCCCCGCTGGAGTACGGCCGGGACGAGATCGGCCAGCTCGGGCACGCCTTCAACGACGTGCAGCGTACGGCCGTGCAGTCCGCGGTCGAGGAGGCGAACGTCCGGCGCGGCATCAACGAGGTGTTCCTCAACATCGCCCGGCGCAGCCAGACCCTGTTGCACCGGCAGCTCTCCCTGCTGGACAGGATGGAGCGACGGGAGACCGAGCCGCAGGAGCTCGAGGACCTCTACCGGGTCGACCACCTCGCCACCCGGATGCGGCGGCACGCCGAGGACCTGGTCATCCTCGCCGGCGCGGCACCGGGCCGCGGCTGGCGCAACCCGGTGCCGGTGATCGACGTGGTCCGCGGCGCGATCAGTGAGGTGGAGGACTACAAGCGGGTCGACATCCGCTCGGTGCACTCCTCGGCGCTGGTCGGCCGCGCGGTCGGCGACGTGATCCACCTGCTCGCCGAGCTGATCGAGAACGCCGCGTCGTTCTCCCCGCCGCACACCCGGGTCCAGGTGGTCGGTCAGGTGCTGCCGAACGGGTACGCCCTGGAGATCGAGGACCGCGGGCTCGGCATGGCCCCGGAGGCGATCGAGGAGTTCAACCGCCGGCTCGCCGAGCCACCGGACTTCGATCCCACCGACAGCGCGCGGCTCGGTCTGTTCGTCGTCGCCCAGCTGGCGAACCGGCACCAGATCCGGGTGTCGCTGCGGGTCTCCGGGTACGGCGGCATCACCGCCATCGTGCTGATCCCGGCCGACCTGGTCACCGCCGCGCCCGGACCGGTCATGCCGGCGGGCCTCGGCGGCACCCGGGACCGGGGTCTGAACAGCCCGATCCTCGGGACCGGCAGCGAGGACCCGGCACGGAACTCGCTGGCCGCGCTGCAGTGGCAGGGGAACGAGGAGCTTCGGCAGGTCACGGTGGCCGGGCGGCGTACCGGGAACGACGGGTCGACCGCGACCGACCTGGTGCCCGAGCCGGCCGCTTCGGGCCCGACCGGCCTGCACCGCGCCACCGGTGAGATCAGCGGCCCCTCGCCGAGCACGGTCGCGTCCGAGTTGAGCGCCGAGGGCCTGGTCCAGCGACGGCGGGTCCGCCGGGGAAGCGAGCCGCAGCCCCTCGAGGTCACCCCGACCCTGGAACGGTCCGGTGAACCGGTGCCGCTCGACGCGGTTCCGGCGCCACGGTCCGTGCCGCGCAACTCGGCGCCGGCCGTTCCGATCTCTCCGGCGCCCGACCTCGCGGACCTCGCCGAGGAGATGCCGGACCTCGCGGAGTTCGACGAGTCGTCGGACGGACTGCCACGGCGGGTCCGCCAGGCCAACCTGGCGCCGCAGCTGCGCAAGCCGGTCGTGCAGCCGGAGTCGAGCGCGCCGGCGCGCTCGCCCGAGCAGGTCCGTTCACTGATGAGCGCCCTGCAACTCGGTACGACCCGGGGCCGCGTCGACGCGTCCCGGGCGGCCACCGGCGACACGCCGGCGATCCCGGGCAACGGACACACCGCGGAGCCCGCCGGGGCAACGATCTCCGATGCGGCTACCGTCAGCTTCCCGGCCCTCGTCGATGTGGTGGCACGGGAGAACGCACCATCCGGAACCGATGCGGGCGCGCCCGGCGACCGCGCCGCTGGTTCCGACGAGAATCTCAGGCTGGAGAAGGACGCATAGTGGCAACGACGAAGCAGAGCGCGAACCTCACCTGGCTCCTCGACGACCTGGTCGAACGGGTGCCAACCGCGCAGCAGGCGGTGGTCCTCTCGGCCGACGGGCTCATGCTGGGCTGTTCCGCGGCGATGAGCCGCGAGGACGCCGAACACCTGTCGGCCATGGCGGCCGGATTCCAGAGTCTGGCCAAGGGCGCGAGCCGGCACTTCCGGGCCGGTCAGGTACGCCAGACGGTGGTGGAGATGGAGGAGGCCTTCCTCTTCGTCACCGCCGCCGGGCAGGGCGCCTGTCTGGCCGTGCTCGCCTCCGCCGACGCCGACCTGGGCCTGATCGCCTACGAGATGGCGATGCTGGTCACCCGGGTGGGGCAGATCATGAGTGCGCCGGAGCGGACGGTCCTCGCACCGTCCGATGCCCTCTGAGCAGCCGGGTGTGACACACGACTGGCTGGACAACGACGCGGGGCCGGTGGTCCGCCCGTACGCGATGACCCAGGGCCGGGTCGCCCCGTCCGACGGCGACTTCGACCTGGTCGCGTTCGTCGTGGCCACGGTTCCCGACATGCCGCTCGGTCCACAGCTGCAACCTGAGCACCACGCCATCGTGGCTGCCGCGTGGGAGCCGATCTCCGTGGTTGAATTGGCGTCCCAACTGGACCTCTCCATCGGCGTGGTCCGCGTGTTCCTCGGTGACCTACGCTCAGCGGGCCTCATCTCGCTGTACGAACCTCCGGCGGCCACGCAGCCGCACGACGTCGACGTACTCAAGGCGGTTGTCAATGGACTCCGTGCGCTCTGACCGCAACGGCGGCTCCTCGCGCATCCCCGTCGCGCTCAAGATTCTGATCGCCGGCGGGTTCGGCGCGGGCAAGACGACGATGGTCGGGTCGGTCAGCGAGATCCGGCCGCTGCAGACCGAGGAGATCCTCACCGGCGCCGAGGGCGCCGACGACGTCTCCGGCGTGGAGGGCAAGACCACCACGACGGTGACCATGGACTTCGGGCGCATCACCATCACCGAGGACCTCCAGCTCTATCTGTTCGGCACGCCGGGCCAGGACCGGTTCTGGTTCCTCTGGGACGAGTTGTCGCAGGGCGCGCTCGGGGCCGTGGTGCTGGCCGACACCCGCCGGCTGGCCGACTGCTTCCCGTCGATCGACTACTTCGAGCAGCGCGGTACGCCGTTCGTCGTCGCGGTGAACTGCTTCGACACGCAGAACCGGTTCGCCCCGGAGGCGGTCGCCCGCGCCCTCGACCTGGACCCGGGTGTGCCGGTGGTGCTCTTCGACGCCCGTGACCAGGTCGCGGCCCGCAACGTGCTGATCGAACTGGTCGAGTACGTGGCCCGTCGCCAGCTGACCTCCGCCGGGCGGCGCTGAGCAGCGGGAACGGCTCAGGCCGGGGCCGGCCCGGTGCTGCCGCGGACCACCAGGGTCGCCGGCAGCAGGACGTGCGGCACCGGTCCGGCCCGGCCGGTCCGCGACCGGCGGATCGCCTCGGTCAGGGCGGCCGCCGCCACCCGGCCCTTCTCCTCGATGTCCTGGCGCACGGTGGTCAGGGCGGGCTGCACCCGGGTCGCCACCGGGCCGTCGTCGAAGCCCACCACCGACAGGTCGTCCGGCACCCGGAGGCCGAGGTCGTCGGCGGCCTGCAGCACCCCGACGGCGGTGAGGTCGGAGAAGCAGAGGACGGCGGTCGGCCGGTCGGTGCTGTCGAGCAGGGTGCGGGCGTCACGGCGTACGTCATCGGTCTGCTGGAAAGGGTGACGGATGACGGCCGTCTCGACCCCTGCGGGTGTCAGCGCGTCGAACCAGCCGAGCCGGCGCTGGCGTGAGGCGTGCCCGTCGACCAGCGCGGACAGGTCGGTGACCCGGCCGTGCGGACCGTGCAGCCCGTTCATGGCGATGGCGATCCGGCGGTGCCCGAGGTCGAGCAGGTGCTGCGCGGCCGCCCGGGCGCCCTCGCGGTCGGCGATGTTGACGCAGGCCACGTCGTCGGCCGGATCCTGATCGACGAAGACCATCGGGAGCCGGCGCCGGCGCAGCCAGGACACCGCGGGTGAGGTCGGGTCGCAGGAGTAGACGAGCGCCCCGTCGATCGCCACCTCCCGGGCCGGCACCAGCTCGCCGGAGCTGAACGAGCTGAGCAGGGTGAGGGCGAGCCCGGTCGGGGCGAACCCGTCCGCGATCGCGCCGAGGAAGCCGCCGGCCACCGGATCGGTGAAGGCGTAGCGCAGCGAGTCGGTGAGCAGGATGCCGACGGCGCCGGTGGTGCCCCTGGCCAGGGCCCGGGCGGTCGGATCGGGGCCGGCGTAGCCGAGCTCCTGCGCGGCGGCCAGGATCCGCTCGCGCAGGGCGGGGGAGAGCTGGTCGGGGCGGGAGAACGCGTTCGACACGGTCATCCGGCTCACGCCGACCCGGTCGGCGACGGTCTGCAGGGTCACCCTGGCCAACCGGTCACCGCCCCTCCGTGCCCCGAGGGATCGCCTCCCGCCGGACGGTGGCGGGAGGCGATCCATGGTTCGGGCAACGCGCTTTCTGTACCGGTACAGTAGTCACCCCCTCTGTACCGGTCAAGGAAAGCCGGCGGCCGTAGGATCAGCGCATGGGTTCGAGTGCTGAATACGTCTTCGTCGGTTGTTACACGGGTGAAAAGGGAGGCGAGGGCGACGGCATCACGCTGTTGCGGCGTGATCCAGCCACCGGTGAGCTGACCCGGCTCGGCCTCGCGGCCCGGACCCCGTCCCCGTCGTTCCTGGCCCAGCACCCCACCCTCCCGGTCCTGTACGCGGTGAACGAGCTCGACGACGGCACCGTCACCGCCTTCGCCGTGGCGCCGGACTGCTCGCTCATCCCGCTGGCGACCCAGCCGACCGGCGGCTCCGACCCCTGCCACCTGGCGGTCACCGGCGACGGGCGGCACCTGGTGGTGGCCAACTACGGCAGTGGCGCGGTCACCGTGTTCCCGCTGGACGCCGACGGGGTGCCTGGCGCGCGTACCGATCTGCTGACCCTGACCGGCTCCGGCCCGGACGCGGAGCGGCAGAGCGGCCCGCATGCCCACCAGGTGCTCCCGGACCCCAACGGCGCCGACGTGCTGATCTCCGACCTCGGTTCGGACCGGGTGTGGCGCTCCCGGCTGGACCCGGTCTCCGGCCGGCTGGGCCCCGCGGAGCCGGCGGTCGAGGCGAAACCCGGCACCGGCCCGCGGCACCTGGTGCGCTCCGGCGACGGTGCGCTGATCCTCGCCGGCGAGCTGGCCGCCAACCTGTCGTGGTACCGGCCGGCCGGCGGCCCCCGCCTCGAGCCGTACGGCGACGTCCCCGCCACCACGCTGCCCGGCCCGGCCCACCCGTCGGAGGTGGCGATCGGCCGGGACGGCCGTTTCGTGTACGTGGCGAATCGGGGACCGGACACCGTTTCCGCGTTCTCCTGGGACGGGAAATCGGCGATCCTGATCGCCGAGGTGCCCACCGGAGGAGTGTGGCCGAGGCATATGACCCTCATCGGGGATCACCTCTACGTAGCCAATCAGCAATCACACAACGTGACGGTTTTCCGCATCGATCCGGACACCGGAATTCCCGTTTCGCAAGGCGAACCGACCGGTGAACCGAGCCCCACCTGTCTGCTCAGGTGGAGCCCTTCGATGATCAGGCCATAGGCGAGTTCGGACAGGCTGGTACGTCCGTGATCTTTATGTCGAAATCCGGCGTCTCGGGCCCTTCTCTCGCCACTGGTTGAGACGGGCCCGTCACGCTGGGTATTTTCTAGATCGGGAACGGCCAATCTGAGTAATTTTCGTCCGAACGTATATGGCATTCAGCTTCTGACATGCGCACTATGGAGCGCGTGTCTGGCCGCCATCGTAGGAACTTCAACTCGAAGGGAGCCGGCGTCGTCGGAGGTGCGATGGCGATAGTCGTCGTGATTGCCGGGACGTGGCTCACCTATCAACAGTTCGCGGACTCCGGTTGTACCGGCTCTGTGCGACTGTCCGTATCCGCATCGCCGGAGATCGCTCCAGCTGTGAAGCAGGTTGCTGACCAGTGGAGCCAGAACGACGGCAACGTCGACGGCACCTGTGTCTTCGTCGACGTCGCCGCGCTGACCTCCGAAGCGGTCGCCGGTGCGGTCTCCCGTGAGCACTCGGTCTCCCTCGCCGGTCTGGCCCCAGCGGCCGACTCGGTCAAGGTGCCGGACGTCTGGATCTCGGACTCGTCGAGCTGGCTCCTGCGTCTGCGCAGTGAGGCCTCCGGCTTCGCGCCGACCAAGGTCACCTCGGTGGCGCAGAGCCCATTGGTCGTCGCCATGCCCGAGCCGATCGCTCAGAAGGTCGGCTGGCAGGGCAAGAAGCTGTCGTGGAAGAGCCTGCTGAGCCAGTTCAACTCGGCCACCCCGCTGCAGGTCGGCATCATCGACCCGTCCCGGGACGCGTCCGGACTGCTGAGCCTGGCCGCCATCAACGTGGCAGCCGCTTCCGAGAAGGACGGCGGCGAGAAGCGTGTCCAGGCGCTGCGTACGCTCGCCGAGCGCGACGCGAAGGTGCGGGCCGAGCTGCTGTCGAGCTTCCCGCGTGCGGCCACCGAGGAGGAGCTCGCCACCGGCCTCAGCGCCGCGCCGCTCTCCGAGGAGGCCGTGGTCACCTACAACGCCCAGCAGCCGCAGGTGCGGCTCAGCGCGCTGTACGTGGATCCCAGCCCGACGGCGCTCGACTACCCGTATTCGATCATGCCGCAGGTGGTCGACCAGCAGAAGACGGCTGCTGCGGAGGGGCTGCTGGGGCAACTGCTCAGCGCCGGCTCCAAGGACGCGCTGGGCTCCGCCGGTCTGCGCGCTCCCGACGGGACGTACGGCAGCACCTTCAAGGCGCCGGTCGGCGCCCCCGCCGCCTCGCCCGCGATCACCCCGTCGGCCAACAAGCCCGGCACCGGTGGTCTGGGCGCCGCCGGTGTGGACGGCGCGCTGCTGAGTGGTGTGGTCGGTTCCTGGATCGCCACCACCCTGCCCGGCCGGGCCCTGGCGGTCTTCGACGTCTCCGGCTCGATGGCCGAGGCGGTGCCGACCGCACCCGGGAACGCCAGCCGGGCCGAGGTCACGAAGGCGGCGGCGCGGTCTGGTCTGGCGCTCTTCGGTGACGACTGGCAGGTCGGCGTCTGGCGGTTCTCCACGAACCTGGACGGCACGAAGCCGTACAAGCAGGTCGAGCCGATTCAGCCGCTGGTCACCGCGCGCAACAAGCTCAGCCAGTCGATCGACGTGCTCAACCCGACCGACGGCGGAACCGGTCTCTACGACACGGTGCTCGCGGCGTACAAGCACGTGCAGAAGGGCCACCAGGCCGGCCGGATCAACTCGGTAATCCTCTTCACCGACGGCGAGGACGACAACGCGAACGGTCTGACCCGGGCGCAACTGCTGGCCGAGCTCAAGCGGATCCAGGACCCGAAGAAGCCGATCCGTCTGGTGCTGATCGGCATCGGCGACAAGGTCAACCCGGAAGAGCTGCGGGCCATCGAGGGCGCGGTCAAGGGCAGCGGTACCTTCTTCGCCCAGGACCCGACGAAGATCACTTCGATCTTCGCGCAGGCGATCGGTCAGCGCACCGGCGCCAGCTAGGTTCCAACGCGAGCAGAACAGCGGCCGCCGTCCTTGTGGGACGGCGGCCGCTGTGCGTTCAGCCGGCCCGGCGCAGCCAAGCGGCGGGATCGTCGCGTACGGCGCGGATCACGCTGTCCGCGGCTCCGCGCATCGCCGCGTCGGTGCCGAGCGTCGCCGCCCGCAGGGTCACCGGTGCCAGGCCGGCGGTCAGCACGCGGCGGCTCAGCTCGGCCTCGATCCCGTCGCGGAGCCGGGTGAAGTAGGGCGCGTACGCCCCGCCGAGCACGATCACCGGCACGTCGAGCAGGTTGACCACGGCGGCCAGGGCGATCCCGAGCGCCTGGGCGGCGAGGGGTTCGTCGGTGGTCAGGAGCTCCTGTCCCGCGTACTGCTCCAGGCAGCCGTTGGCGCCGCAGCGGCAGGGCCGGCCGTCGGGGAAGACGGTGACGTGCCCGATCTCGCCGCTCCAGCCCCGCACACCCCGGTAGAGGTCGCCGTCCAGGATCAGTCCGGCGCCGATACCGATTTCGCCGGACACGTACAGGAATGTCGGATCGCCGCCGGCCACCCGCAGTTCGCCCAGTGCGGCCAGGTTGGCCTCGTTGTCCACGGTGATCGGGAGCCCGGCCAGCTCGGGAGTGTGGTGCAGCTCGGCCGGTGCGTCGACGTCCTGCCAGCCGAGGTTGGGCGCCACCCGGACCAGCCCGCCCTCGGTGACCAGGCCGGGCACGGCCAGCGCGGCGCCGGCCACGGTCAGCCCGTCAGCCTCCGCGGCGAGCCGGGCCCGGGCGGCGAGCCTGCCGAGGGCGGCCAGGGACGCGGCGGCGCCGGCCGGGCGCTGGTCGGCGTGCTCGACGATGCGCTGGCGTACCTCGCCGGTCAGATCGACCACGCATGCGGCCAGATAGTCGACGTTGATCTCCAGACCAAGGCCGGCCGGGCCGGCCGAGGTGAGAGCGAGCCCGGCGGCGGGCCGGCCCGCGCCGGTGCGCGGCGCCGGGTCGTGCTCGGTGATCAGCCCACCGGCGATGAGGTCGTCGACCAGGGCCGAGACGGTTGCCCGGGTGAGCCCGGTGGCCGCGGCGATGGCTGCCCGAGATGGCCGATTCGCGCTGTTCGCCACGGTGTGCAGCACCAGCGCGAGATTATGGGCTCGCACGCTGGCCTGGCGCACTGGCGTCGTGGGGGCGCTCAACACGCCCTTGACAGTGCCACACGCGAGTCAAATAATTCAACCAATAAACAAATCCACCATGTTTCGTGGAGGTATCCCCGTGGCACTCCAGCCCACCCGCGACGACAAGTTCTCCTTCGGCCTCTGGACGGTCGGCTGGCAGGCCCGTGACCCGTTCGGTGACGCCACCCGCACCGCCCTCGACCCGATCGAGGCGGTGCACAAGCTCGCCGAGATCGGCGCCTACGGCATCACGTTCCACGACGACGACCTGGTGCCGTTCGGCGCTGACGCGCAGACCCGCGACGGCATCATCGCCGGCTTCAAGAAGGCGCTCGACGAGACCGGCCTGATCGTCCCGATGGTCACCACCAACCTGTTCACCCACCCGGTGTTCAAGGACGGCGGCTTCACCAGCAACGACCGCTCGGTCCGCCGCTACGCGCTGCGCAAGGTGCTGCGCCAGATGGACCTCGGCGCCGAGCTCGGCGCGAAGACGCTCGTGCTCTGGGGCGGCCGCGAGGGCTCTGAGTACGACTCGGCCAAGGACGTGCAGGCCGCGCTCGACCGCTACCGTGAGGCGCTCAACCTGCTCGCGCAGTATTCCGAGGACCGGGGTTACGGCCTTCGTTTCGCCATCGAGCCGAAGCCGAACGAGCCCCGCGGCGACATCCTGCTCCCGACCGCCGGGCACGCCATCGCCTTCACCCAGGAGCTGGACCGGCCCGAGCTGTTCGGCATCAACCCCGAGACCGGCCACGAGCAGATGTCGAACCTCAACTTCACCCAGGGCATCGCCCAGGCGCTGTGGCACGGCAAGCTCTTCCACATCGACCTGAACGGTCAGCACGGCCCGAAGTACGACCAGGACCTGGTCTTCGGCCACGGCGATCTGCTCAACGCGTTCTCGCTGGTCGACCTGCTGGAGAACGGCGGCGTCGACGGCGCCCCGGCGTATGACGGCCCGCGGCACTTCGACTACAAGCCGTCGCGCACCGAGGACTACGACGGCGTCTGGGAGTCGGCCAAGGCCAACATCCGGATGTACCTGCTGCTCAAGGAGCGGGCCAAGGCGTTCCGCGCCGACCCCGAGGTGCAGGAGGCGCTCGCCGCGTCCAAGGTCGCCGAGCTCGGCACGCCGACCCTCAACCCGGGCGAGACGTACGCCGACCTGCTCGCCGACCGCAGCGCGTTCGAGGACTACGACGCTGACGCCGCCGGCGCCCAGGGCTACGGCTTCGTCAAGCTCAACCAGCTCGCGATCGACCACCTCCTCGGGGCCCGGTAGCGATGTCTCTGGTAGCCGGGATCGACAGCTCGACCCAGTCCTGCAAGGTCGTGATCCGCGACGCCGAGACCGGCGAGCTGGTCCGGCAGGGCCGGGCGAGCCATCCGGACGGCACCGAGGTGCATCCGGACGCCTGGTGGGCCGCGCTGCAGTCGGCGATCGAGGAGGCCGGCGGCCTGGACGACGTGGCCGCCGCCTCGGTCGCCGGCCAGCAGCACGGCATGGTCGTGCTGGACGAGAACGGTGAGGTGGTCCGCCCGGCGCTGCTGTGGAACGACACGCGCAGCGCCGGCGCGGCCGCCGACCTGATCGATGAGCTGGGCGGCGGCGACAAGTGGGCGGAAGCGGTCGGCATCGTGCCGGTCGCCAGCTTCACCCTCACCAAGCTGCGCTGGCTGGCCCGCAACGAACCGTCGCAGGCCGCGAAAGTCGCTGCTGTCTGCCTGCCGCACGACTGGCTGACCTGGAAGTTATCAGGATCTACCGATATTTCGGACATCAAGACTGATCGCAGCGACGCCAGCGGCACCCTCTACTGGTCGGCCAAGACCAACGAGTACCGGCACGATCTGCTGGAACTCGGGTTCGGCCGGTCTTTGCAAACGCCCGAGGTGCTCGGCCCGACCGGCATCGCCGGCCGGCTGCCGAACGGCGCGCCGCTGGGACCGGGCGCCGGTGACAACGCGGCGGCCGCTCTCGGCACCGGCGCGCTGCCCGGCGACGTGATCGTCTCGATCGGCACCTCCGGCACGGTCTTCGTCTCCTCGGACGTCGCGCCGCAGGACCCGAGCGGCACGGTAGCCGGTTTCGCCGACACCACCGGCCGGTTCCTGCCGATCGTGGTCACGCTCAACGCGGCCCGGGTGCTCGACGCGGCGGCCAAGCTGCTCGGCGTCGGCCACGAGGAGCTGTCCCGGCTCGCGCTCACCGCTCCGGCGGGTGCGGACGGGCTGGTCCTGGTGCCGTACCTGGAGGGGGAGCGCACGCCGAACCGGCCGGACGCCACCGGCGCGATCCACGGGCTCACGCTGAAGACTTCGGACCCGGCCCACCTGGCCCGGGCCGCTGTCGAGGGCATGCTCTGCGCCCTGGCCGACGGTCTGGACGCGCTGGTCGCGAACGGCGCGGTGGCCAACCGGATCGTTCTGGTCGGCGGTGGGGCGCGCAGCGAGGCGGTCCGCCGCATTGCACCGGCGCTCTTCGGCAAGCCGGTCCTGGTGCCGCCGCCCGGTGAGTATGTCGCCGACGGTGCGGCCCGGCAGGCTGCGTGGGTCACCCTGGGTGGGGACGCTCCGCCTGCGTGGTCGGCGGAAACCCCGGCCCTGTACGAGGACGCGAGCGTCCCGCTCATCCGGGAGCAGTACGCCGCCGCGCAGAACGCGGTGATCGACCGGACTCGCTGAGTTCCGGCTGTCGGGGACGGCTCTGCGGGGCCGTCCCCAACTTTTTCCGGCTTTTCTTGTTGTCTGCTCCGCACCGCGGCATCTACCTACCTGCACAGGAAGACCGGCCATCCCCGGGCCGGCATCCCCGCAGGTAAGGAAGGACCGCAGTGGCAGAGAGAAGATCCCGCAAGCGGACGCTGTTCGGTCTGGTGGCCGCGCTCGTCGTGCCGGCCGGGCTCGTCGGCTACTCGATGTTGCCGTCGAGCGCGGCGGCCGCCCCGACGGCCGGTAACACGTATCAGCTCATCGTGAAGAAGAGCGGGAAGTGCATCGACGTGCCGGCCGCGTCGAAGGACAACGGCGCCCTGTTGCAGCAGTGGGGTTGTACCGCGAACTCGGCGTGGCAGCAGTTCAAGCTGGTGGCGTCGGGCAGCAACTTCCTGCTGCAGAACGTGAACAGCGGCAAGTGCATCGACGTGCCGGCCGGTTCGAAGACCTCGGGTCAGCAGTTGCAGCAGTGGGGTTGTGTCGGTTCGCAGACCAACCAGCAGTGGAAGGTCGCGGCCTCGGGCACCGACACGTTCCAGATCATCAACATCAACAGTGGTCTGTGCATCTCGGACCAGCGCGCGTCGACCGCCAACGGCGCGGCGATCATCCAGGAGACCTGCACCGCCAACTCCAACAAGCAGTGGACGTTCACCCAGGTCTCGGGTGGCACCACCGGCTCGTTCACGGTTGCGGCCGACGGCACCGGGACCTACAAGACCGTGCAGGCGGCGATCGACGCTGTTCCGGCGAACAACACGGCCCGCCGGACGATCACCATCAAGCCCGGCACCTACCGCGAGATCGTGACCGTCCCGTCGAACAAGCCGTTCGTCACGCTCCAGGGCGGCGGCGACTCGGCCGACGACGTGGTGATCGTCAACAACCGCAGCAGCGCCGGTGGTTACGGCACCTCGGGCAGCGCCACCTTCTTCGCCAATGGCAAGGAATTGGTCGCCGCCAACCTGACCATCTCGAACGACTACGGCGAAGGCAGCCAGGCGGTGGCCGCGAACCTGGGCGGCGACAAGCTGGTCTTCGACAACGTGCGTTTCCTCGGCGCCCAGGACACGCTCCTGGTCAACAGCGGCCGCACGTACGTCAAGAACTCCTACGTCGAGGGCACGGTCGACTTCATCTTCGGCGCGGGCACCGCGGTCTTCAACGCGACGAAGATCTACCAGAAGCGGAGCAGCGGCGGCCCGATCACGGCGGCCCGGACCGACCCGGGAAACGCGTACGGCTTCCTGATCTACAAGAGCACGGTGACCGGCGCGACCAACAACACCACCCAGCTCGGCCGCCCGTGGGGGCCGAACGCGCAGGTGCTGTTCCGGGAGACCAGCCTGAGCGCCACCATCAAGACCGCCCAGCCGTGGACCGACATGTCCTCGAACTCGTGGAAGAACGCCCGGTTCCTGGAGTACAAGAACACCGGTTCCGGCGCGACGACCAACAGCAACCGGCCGCAGCTGAGTGACTCGCAGGCCGCCAACTACACCCCGCAGAAGTACCTCGCGGGCTCGGACAACTGGAACCCGGTGGGTTGATCATGGCCATCTCGAAGCACAAGAAGCGCGCCGCTCTGGCAGCCGTCGTCCTGGCCGTGCCGGCCGCGTTCGTCGGCTACTCGGTGCTCCCGTCGAGCGCGGCGGCCGCCCCGACGGCCGGTAACACGTATCAGCTCATCGTGAAGAAGAGCGGGAAGTGCATCGACGTGCCGGCCGCGTCGAAGGACAACGGCGCCCTGTTGCAGCAGTGGGGTTGTACCGCGAACTCGGCGTGGCAGCAGTTCAAGCTGGTGGCGTCGGGCAGCAACTTCCTGCTGCAGAACGTGAACAGCGGCAAGTGCATCGACGTGCCTGCCGGTTCGAAGACTTCCGGGCAGCAGTTGCAGCAGTGGGGTTGTGTCGGTTCGCAGACCAACCAGCAGTGGAAGGTCGCGGCCTCGGGCACCGACACGTTCCAGATCATCAACGTCAACAGTGGTCTGTGCGTCTCGGACCAGGGCGCGTCGACCGCCAACGGCGCGGCGATCATCCAGGAGACCTGCACCGCCAACTCCAACAAGCAGTGGACGTTCACCCAGGTGAGCGGTGGCAGCAGCAGCGGCGACCGGACTTGGCCGGCCACTCCGGACGGTTTCGCCTCGACCGGCGGCGGCACCACGGGCGGCGCGGCAGGCACCACGGTCACCGTGAAGACCCTGGCCGACCTGACCAGGTACGTCACGGCCACCGAGCCGTACGTGATCAAGGTGGCCGGCGCGATCACGATCACCCCGAAGGGCACCGAGCTCAAGGTCAAGTCGAACAAGACCATCGTCGGTGTCGGCACCACCGGTGAGATCGTCGGTGGCGGCTTCTTCCTCGGCACGGGCGTCAAGAACGTCATCATCCGGAACCTCACCATCCGGGACACCCAGATGACCGAGGACGACCCGGACGACAAGGAATTCGACTACGACGGCATCCAGATGGACACCGCGGACCACATCTGGATCGACCACTGCAAGATCACCCGGATGAACGACGGCATGATCGACAGCCGGAAGGACACCACCTACCTGACCGTGTCCTGGAACGTCCTGGACACCGGCAACAAGGCGTTCGGCATTGGCTGGACCGAGAACGTGACGTCGCGGATGACGATCCACCACAACTGGATCAAGAACACCGCGCAGCGGAACCCGAGCACGGACAACGTGGCCTTCGCCCACCTCTACAACAACTACCTGCAGAACATCACTTCGTACGGCAACCTGTCGCGCGGCGGCACGAAGATGGTTCTGGAGAACAGCTACTTCGACAAGGTGGCGAACCCGTACTACAACGACACGTCGGCCGCCCAGCTCAAGCAGAGCGGCAGCATCGTGAAGAACTCGACGGGCAAGCAGCAGACCAACGGGTCCGCGTTCGACCCGAAGAGCTTCTACTCGTACACCCTGGACGCGGCGGCGGACGTTCCCGCGCTGCTCGCGAAGTACGCCGGGCCGCAGGCCAACATCGGTAACTGAACCACCGAGTCACACAGACCCGCGGGGGAACGGGAAGAGGGCGGCGCTGTCTGGGGGCAGCGCCGCCCGCTCGTTCACCGGCACAACCTCGTCACACCGCCCGGTGCGGGGTGGCTGTCAGCGCGCCGGGCGTCCGGGATGCGGATAGCCTCTAGCGCGTGATGAGCAAGGGCGGGACCGTGCACCGCGTCTACAGCGTGGTGGTCTTCGTGATCCTGGCCGCGCTCGACAACGTCGCGATCGGCATCGTCCCGCCGCTGTACAGCAGCATCGGCATCAGCCTGGGCGTCGGTGAGGGACACATCGCCCTCGCGACCACGGCCATGTTCCTCATCAGCGCGGTCGCGGCGATCGGTTTCGCGTACCTCGGTGATCGCACCGACCGCAAACCGGTCCTGGTGGCCGGCACCGCGATCTGGGTGGCCGGGACCGCCTGGTCCGGCCTGGCCGAAAGCTATCCGGCGTTCCTCTCCGCGCAGGTGCTCGCGGCGTTCGGGCTCGGCGGCGTGGCCTCGGTGAGCTTCGCCGTGGTCAGCGACCTGATCTCGCCGAAGCGCCGGGGCCTGGTGATGAGTTTCTGGGGTCTGTCGCAGGGCGTGGGCACGCTGGCCGGCACGCTGGTCGGCGGCATCCTCGGGCACGAGGACTGGCGGCGTCCGTTCCTGATCACCGCGGCGGCCGGCGTGCTGGCCACCCTCGCCTACCTGTTCACCTACAACGTGCCGCGCGGGGACAGCCAGCCCGAGCTGGCCGGGGTCGAGTACGACGAGCGGATCCGCCACGAGGACATCCCGGTCATCCTGAAGCGGCGCACCAACATCTGGCTGATCCTGCAGGGCGGCACCGCGCAGATCGCGTTCGGCTCGCTGGTGTGGCTGCCGATCCTGTTCCGCGCCCGAGCCGAGGACCAGGGGTATTCTCCGGCCACCGCGGTGCTGATCGGCAGCGTCTTCGCGACGGTCTTCCAGCTCGGGGCGGCGCTGTCCATCCTCGGCGGACTGGCCGGCGACCGGCTGCAACGGCGTACCCCGCGGGGCCGTGCCCTGGTGGCAGCGGTCGGCGTGCTCGCCGCCGTGCCGTTCTACGTGGTCCTGTTCTTCGTCCCGATGAAGATCACTGTGCCGGACGGCGGCGGGACCGGCACGATCATCCGTGGCGTGCTGACCAACGTGGTGACCGAGCCGACCGTGGCGGCGTGCCTGGCCATCGCCGTGTTCGCACTGATGCTGACCTCGGCGAACTCGCCGAACTGGTTCGCGATGATCGCCGACGTGAACCCGCCGCAGCACCGCGGCACCGTCTACAGCCTCGGCAACCTGGTCAACGGGGTCGGCCGGGCCGGCGGCAACGCGCTGGTCGGAGTGGCTTTCCGGGGCCTCTCCGGCGCGTTCCCGCCGCCGCTGAACTACGCCGTCGGGCTGGCCGCGTTCCAGTTCTTCTTCGTGCCGACCGGCATCATGTACTGGCTGGCCAGCAGGACGGTCGCGAGGGACATGGAACGGACCCACGCCGACCTGCTGGCCGCCGCTGTCGCGTCAGAGCACCGCCCACACGGTGACGTCGGTGGGGACCCGGCCGTCGGCGTCCAGGGGCTCGCTGCTCAGCAGGACCCGGGCACCGGCCGGTAGCGCCACCGGCTCGGCGCCGAAGTTGGTCACCACGACCAGGCCGTCGTTGCGGAAGGCGAGCGAGTCCGGGCTGCTCTCGAGCCAGGCCAGCGTGCCGCCGCCGAGGCCGTGCTCACGCCGGGCCTGCAGCGCCGCCCGGTACAGCTCGTACGTCGAGCCCGGCACGTCGACCTGACGGTCCAGGGCGTACTCGGCCCAGATCGCCGGTTGCGGCAGCCAGCTCGCGTCCGCCGGGCCGAAACCGTACGACGGAGCGTCCGCCTCCCACGGGATCGGAACCCGGCAGCCGTCGCGTCCCCGCTCGGCGTGCCCGGACCGTTCCCAGGCCGGGTCCTGCCGGTACTCGTCGGGCAGCGTGGTGTGCTCCGGCAACCCCAGCTCCTCGCCCTGATACAGGTACGCCGAGCCGGGCAGGGCCAGCATCAGCAGCGAGGCCGCGCGGGCCCGGCGCAGACCGAGGCCGGTGTCCGGCTGCGGGTCCTCGGCGCCGATGCCGGGACGTCGTCCCTCACCGACCGGGTAGCCCAGCCGGGAGGCGTGCCGGACCACGTCGTGGTTGGAGAGCACCCAGGTGGTGGTCGCGCCGACCGTCTCGTTCGCGGCCAGCGAGGAGTCGATCACCTCCCGCAGCGGCGCCGGCGACCAGGGCGCTTCCAGGTACGGGAAGTTGAACGCCTGGTGCATCTCGTCCGGCCGCACGTACCGGGCCAGCCGCTCCTCGGGCTGCACCCAGGCCTCGGCGACCAGGATCCGGCCGCCCGGGTACTCGTCCAGCACGGCCCGCCAGGACCGGTAGATCTCGTGCACGCCCTCCTGGTCCCACATCGGCGGGGGCGGCCCGACCGAGTCCAGGCCGCCCAGGATCACCGACGGTGCGGTCCAGTCGGTGAGCTCGGCGTCCTTGATCAGGCCGTGCGCCACGTCCACCCGGAAACCGTCGACCCCGCGGTCCAGCCAGAACCGCAGGATGTCCAGGAACTCGGCGCGTACCTCGGGGTGGTCCCAGTTGAGGTCGGGCTGCGAGACGTCGAACAGGTGCAGGTACCACTGGCCGTCCGGCAGCCGTTCCCAGGCGGAGCCGCCGAAGACGCTCTGCCAGGAGTTGGGCGGCTCCGAGCCGTCGGCGCCCTTGCCGTCGCGGAAGATGTACCGTTCCCGCTCGGGGCTGCCCGGCGCCGCCTCGAGGGCGGCCCGGAACCAGACGTGCTCGCTGGACGTGTGGTTCGGCACCAGGTCCACGATGACCTTGAGGCCTAGGTCGTGCGCGGTGCCGATCAGCTTGTCGGCGTCGCCGAGCGAGCCGAACCGCGGGTCGACGCCCCGGTAGTCGGCCACGTCGTACCCGGCGTCGTGCTGCGGGCTGGGGTAGAAGGGCGAGAGCCACACGGCGTCGACGCCGAGATCGCGGAGCTGCGGCAGGCGCGCGGTGATGCCGGGCAGGTCACCCATGCCGTCGCCGTCACCGTCGGCGAACGAGCGTGGGTAGATCTGGTAGATGACGGCGTCGCGCCACCAGGCGTCTGTGGGAGGCATGAACCCCAGCGTATGACCGGCTCCGTCCTCAGTCGTCGAGGATGGCCGCGAAACGCTCCTCGGCGAGGTCGAGCTGGTCCAGGATGTGCTCCTTGGCCTGGGTCGACAGCGGCGTGTCCGGGCGGCCCACGAGTTCCCGCAGTTTGGGCACGAGCGGCCGATACTTCGTCGCGGACCGGTGCGCCTTGTCGATGGTGGTGTGGATGACCCCCACCCCGTTGTCGGTGAAGTCCGAGATCTTGATCACGCGGGCCCACGGATCCCGTTCCAGGTTCTCCGCGACGTGTTCCCGGTACTGCTCGTGCCGGTCCCGCTCCGGGTCGTACTCCGGGTTGGTGACCGAGCGGACCAGCTCGGCGACCCGCGGGTTGAACCGGCGCGCCAGCTCGGCCACGGCGGCCTCGGTGGCCTCCGGGTACGGCCGGTCCGGGTCGCATCCGCCCAGCTCGGCCGGGTGGTCTTCGACGGCGTCGTGCAGCAGCGCCGCGGTCAGCACGTCGACGTCCCGGACGCCGTAGTAGCGGATGATCCGGATCGCCACCCGGAGCAGGTGGTTCAGGTACGGCTCGCGGACCCGGCGGTCCTCGGCGTGCAGCGTGGACGCCAGCTCGAGCGCCTCGGTGAGCTGCTTGCGCTCGTCGGCGGGGAAGGACTCCAGTTCCAGGACGAGTCGTTCGCGTAGGCCCGCCTCGCCGTACACCTCCGTGATCGCGTGCAGTGGCATCGAGAGCAGCAACCGTGGTGCCATGCCGATCAGATATACCGGATCACGGTCGGATATGGGTTTCGATCAGCTACCGGATGTCGCCGGAGGCACCACGGGAGTTGCCGCCGGGGCCGGCCGTGGCGAAGGGCGGGGCCGGTTTCCCGGCGTCCGGTTGGTCATCACGGCCCGCGCCGCGGGGGAGAGCCGGACCGAGCCCATCGATGCCTGCTTCAACGACCACGGCTGCGCGTTCTCGGCGTGTACCCCGCGCTTCGGGGTGCCCGCGCCGTCGGTGAACTCCTCCTCGGTCATCGCCTGCAGGGCGCTGAGGGCGACGCCGACGATCGTGGCCGCGGTGATCACCGTGATCGGCACCAGCATGGTGAGCGGGCGGATGCCGCCGGGCGCGGGCGCGTTCGGGTCCAGCTCGATCGACATGGCCGCCATCCCGGTGTAGTGCATGCCGCAGACCGCGAGCGCCATGATCGCGGCGGCGGCGCTGACCTTCGCCCAGCCCCGGACCGAGGTGGCGAACCAGAGCGCCA
Organism: Actinoplanes sp. NBC_00393; assembly: GCF_036053395.1. Classification (NCBI taxonomy): domain Bacteria; kingdom Bacillati; phylum Actinomycetota; class Actinomycetes; order Micromonosporales; family Micromonosporaceae; genus Actinoplanes; species Actinoplanes sp. NBC_00393. The sequence goes on from NZ_CP107942.1 coordinate 9,797,235, forward strand.
CGGTGCTGGCCGCGACCGCGATCATCGTGGAGACGGCCACCAGCGCCGGGTGGTAGTGGATCGTGGCGGGCAACCGCATGCCTTCCATACCGGTGAAGTGCATCGCGATCACGCCGCCGCCGGTGAGGATCCCGGCCGCGACAGTCTTCGCGGCGCTGCGCTCGCCGTGCCCGACCACCATCAGGCCGACACCGACGGTCAGCACCGCGAAGGCGAGGCTGAGCAGGGTGAGCGTGAGGTCGTAGCGGACCGGGCTGTCCGGCACGTCGAAGCCGAGCATCGCGGAGAAGTGCATGAGCCAGATGCCGCCACCGCCGATCGCGAACGCGGCGATCACCAGCCACCGGTTGCGACGGCCGCGGTTGTGCGCGTCCCGCGCCCGGCCGGTGCAGAGCAACCCGAGGAACGACCCGAGGAACGCCAGCAGATAGGCGGCTATCGGGTTGTACGCCCCGTAGGTGAAGTGATGGACGTGAGCCACTGATGACCTCGCGAAAGTCGGCGATCGAACGCCGAGATTGAGTCAGAAATCAGCGGATGTTCATCGCACCTCGTGTGCGGCTCGGCCGAAAGAGAACCGGGGCCACCGTCGCCCGGGTCCGCATCGGACCAAGGCGGCGGCGACCCCGGTTCCGGGTCGTCGGTAGTGTTCAGGGGGATGTGGAGCTTTCCTTCAGGGTGTGTCAAACATTGAAGATGCTGACACCGCCGGGGCCCACCAGCAGACCGACGATGATCAGCACGACACCCCAGAGGATCTGCCGCCGGAACAGCGCGAGGATGCCGGCGACCACGAGAATTACCGCGAGAATCCAAAGCAGAAAGGCCATGCGCTGGGATTACCCGTACCCCTGAAATCGAAAACCTGTGATCCGGCTCGCCGGATCACACATGTGCCAGCTCGGTGTCCACAGCCTCGGACAGCAGTTGGTACACGTTGTACGCCTGCTTGATCACCGGGTGTGCGACGTTGCGGACCGGGACGCCGCCCGGCGTGCGGCCGCGTTCCGAACCGTGGTGGGCGTGCCCGTGCAGGGCCAGCGCGGTCGGCGCCGAGTCGATCGCCTGCCCGAGCTGGTAGCAGCCCAGGAACGGGTAGATCTCCAGCGGCTCGCCGACCAGTGTCTCCGGCACCGGCGCGTAGTGGGTGAGCGCGACCAGCGCGTCACACTCCACCGACCGCAGCGCCTCGCCCAGCCGGGCCGAGATGTCCTCGGTGGTGCCGACGAAGTTCTTCATCTCCCGCTCGCCGAAGTTGCTGGCACAGGCCCCGGCGAAGCCGCCGCCGAACCCCTTGGCGCCGGCTATGCCGAGCCGGTGACCGTTGATCTCCAGCACCGTCGCCGAGCACTCCAGCACGGTGATCCCGGAGTCGGTCAGCACCTTGCTCACGTCGTCCTGCAGGTCGCTCTGGTGGTCGTGGTTGCCGAGCACCACGACGACCGGCACCGCCAGGCCGCCGAACTCCTCGGCGAAGCAGCGGGCCTCCTCGACCGTCCCGTGCCGGGTCAGGTCACCGGCGACGAGCAGCGCGTCGGCCCGGTCGGGCAGCTGCTCCAGCGCCGGCCGGTAGCGGCCCACGACGTCCTTGTCCACGTGGACGTCGCCCACGGCAGCGATCCGGATCATGAAATCTCCTCCACCTCGCTGGGCGCCTGTGCCCGGGTGATGCCGATGTCACAGGTGATCTCGATCTCGGGGAAGCGGCTGGTGATCTGGCGGCAGATCTCGTCGCGCCGCTGGGCGCTCTCCACCTCCCCGCCGAGCACCACCACGTTCTCCCGGTGTTGCACCGTGATGCCCTGTTCGGCGATCCGGTCGTGCTCGGTGAGCAGACGCTGGATCTCGGCCTCCAGGTCGATCTGGTGGGTCATCTCATCCCCCTACCTTCAACTCCCGCTCGCCCGGGAACGGGACGACTTCCAGCCGGTCCAGCAGCACGAGGAATGACTCCGCGTAAGGGGACTTCAGGGTCTCCCGGCGTACCCGGTCCCAGTCGATCTGCTCGCGCAGGGAGCGGGCGACCGGCAGCCCGGTGGCGAAGTCGCAGTAGTGCTGGCTGTAGCTGAGCAGCTTGTGAATCATCAGTTGGCTGGCGGAGAGCACCGGCATGTAGATCGCCTCGACCGAGATCTGGTCGGTGTCGTGCAGCGTCTCGTTGGTCACCGGCGACTCCACCGGGCGGTAGATCAGGTCCACCATCCGGCCCTCGTCGAAGACCTTGACCAGCCAGTCCTCCGGCGGCTGCTCGGCTTCGAAGCCGACTGCGGCGAGCTCCTGCAGCGCCCGGTCCTTGTCCTGCTCGCGGATCAGAAAGTCCGCGTCATGATCACTTGAGTAGCCACCTCGGGCGTACACCGCGAAACTTCCACCCAGCGCGAACGGTATGTCGGCCGCTTTCAGGGCCGATGCGACGCGCTTCAAGGTGGTGGCCAAACCCTCGTCCACACGGTGTGGCATGGAGACCTCCTGTCCCGTGTCCGGTCCGTGAACGACTACCCGGAGTCGCCACACCTTGAACCCCTCGCACCATTCTGGTACGGCCGGGAACCGTTGCGATGCGGAACTGAAGGTGCAGCACCGGGCTACCGTCGGTTGGTATGGCTCTCCTCGCGCAGTCCCCGTCGGCCGGCCGTCGTGTGCGCACCGTCGCCCTGGTCGGCATCGACGGCTCCGGTAAGACCACCCAGGCGCACCGGCTGGCCGCGGAACTGGCTGCTGCCGGGCTGCCGGCTGTGTACCGGCGCAACGCCGGCGGGCGGCACTGGTTCGGCCGTCTCGCCGGGCTGTTCGGCAAGGAGGACGGCGAGCAGTTGCTGGGCCGCCGGGCCATGCTCGGTGTCGAGTCGGTGCTGCGCTGGCTCGCCATCGCCCGCACGCTGCTGCGCCGGGCGCTGCGCCGCGAGATCGCCGTGATGGACCGGTACGCGGTCTGCCAGTACGCGAGCCTGCGCTCCCACGGCGCCCGGCCGTCCGCCGAGCGCCGCGCCCGCCTGGCCTACCGCCTGTTCCCGAAGCCGGACGTGACGCTGCTGCTCGCCGTGGACCCCGAGGTCGCCCACGAGCGGATCGAGCGCCGCGGGTACGACCACGAGTCGATGGACTACCTGCGGGCCGCCACGAAGGCGTACGAGTCGCTGCCCGAGTACCCGGATTTCGTGGTGATCGACGCGAACGGCACCCCGGACCAGGTGAGCGCCCTGATCCGGGTGGCTCTGCTGGCTGGCTCCGCTTCGCTCCGCGGCGATCGCCTTGTAACCGGTGAGATGGCGGCCGAACCGACCGGGCCGGTGGCGCTGCCGGAGCCGCGTTCGCCGGAGCCCGAGGCGGAGCCGGTTCAGGCCTGACCGTAAACCGGGATCTGCGCGCCGCTGGTCGGCGCCGACGCGTCCGAGGCGAGGAAGAGCAGCACCGCGGCGATCTGCTCCGGGCTCACCCAGCGGTCCTGGTCGGCGTCCGGCATGGCCGCGCGGTTCGCCGGTGTGTCGATCACGCTGGGCAGCACGGTGTTGCACCGGACGTTCTGCTTCTTGTACTCGACGGCGACCGCCCCGGCGAACCCGAGCACCGCGGCCTTGGCGGTTACATATCCGGCCGCGCCCGGGAAGGGGGCCACCGCGGCCCGCGACGAGACGCAGACCACCGAGCCGCCGCCGGCCGCCACCAGGTGCGGCAGGGCAGCGGCCGTGGTCAGGTACGTCGGCCGGAGGTTGATCGCGAGCATCGACGCGAACTCGTCGAACGGCGTGTCGGCGACCAGACCGCCGCCCGCGTACCCGCCGGCCAGGTTGACCACGGCCCCCAGCGGCGCCCCGGGATCTCCGGCTGCGGTGGCGGCCGCGGCCCGTACCTCCGCCTCGACCGTGAGATCCGCTTCCACCGGGACCACGCCGGTGGGCAGCCGGCCGGCCGTCCCCGGCCGTGCCGGAGCGACCACTCGCCAGCCGGCAGCCAGAAACGCGGAGATGGTGGCCCCGCCCAGCCCACCGGTACCACCGGTCACCAATGCCGTACGCGTATCCGTCATGCGGAGCAGCTTGTCACACCGAAGGGGATGTAATTTTCCTCACTTCTCCGTGGAAACTGGCCGTCACCTGGGAATGTTCCGGCTTCCCGGCACGTCACCCGTGTGGGCGAGTGAACTGTGGCGCAGCGTGGCGCATCGTGACCGATGGTCCCGTTCCGGCACACCGCGCGGGATTTTGCGGTGGCGTTTGTTTCAGGCCTGTTGTCGGCCGGCCGATGCTGCACATGAACCCCGCAGGCGTGAAACCCGTACACGGGGGTGACGAGCATCGCGCAGCCCCGGTGATGCCCGTCGCTGTGACGATGAGAGGCCGAATGGTGTTATGAGGAGCGCCGTGGGTATCCGCCTGTCTACGAGACGGGCGCCGAGAGAACGCACTCAGGTACCGCGCACTGGGCTCTCAGGTAAGACCCAGGCATTCGTGACACTTTCGACCCACCAGCTGGAATCAGCGCAGGCAGCAATTTGTTATGTGGATGTCAGCACCGCAATGCACGAGCTGCGGACGTTACGGGAGAGGGCTGATGGACGCAGGTAATGCCCGTAACCGGGTTAGTGACGGCAATGAGGGGACCGTGGGCAACGTGGAGAAGAGCACCGTGATGCGTACCGACCAGGTCGCCGAAGAGCGCGACCTCGTCGGAGTCTACCTGCACGAGATCTCCCGGACGCCGCTGTTGGACGCCGCGCGGGAGGTCGAACTCTCCAAGGCAATCGAGGCGGGCCTCTACGCTGAGCACCTGCTCGAACAGGGCGAGGTCCGTCGCGGCGTCAGCCGGGAGGAACTGGAGCGGCTCGTCACCGAGGGCCAGCGCGCGAAGGACCTGTTCATCAGGGCCAACCTCCGCCTGGTCGTCTCGATCGCACGCCGCTACGTGCGGTCCGGCATGCCGATGCTGGACCTGATTCAAGAGGGCAACACCGGTCTGGTCCGCGCCGTCGAGAAGTTCGACTACGAGCGCGGCTACAAGTTCTCCACCTACGCCACGTGGTGGGTGCGGCAGGCGATCAGCCGGGCCATCGCCCAGCAGGAGCGCACCGTCCGGCTTCCCGTGCACCTGGTCGAGGACGTCAACCGGATGCGCAATGTCACCCGCCAGCTCGTCCGTGAGCTGGGCGGCGACCCCGAGCCGGAGCAGGTCGCGAAGGCGCTCGGCGTCACCGTGGAGCGGGTCAACGAACTCACCCGCTGGGCCCAGGACACCGTGTCCCTGGACACCCCGGTCGGCGACGACGGCGACACCAACCTCGGTGACCTGGTCGCCGACAGCGACGCCCCGTCGCCCGAGGAGATCGTGCTGAACGCTCTGGAGCGCCAGCGCATCGAGGGTCTGCTCAACCACCTGGACGACCGCTCGGCCGGCATCATGCGGGCCCGCTACGGCCTCGAGGACGGCCGCGAGCACTCGCTGACCGAGGTGGCCTCCCGCTTCTCGCTCAGCCGGGAGCGGATCCGCCAGCTCGAGATCCAGGCGCTCGGCCGGCTGCGTGAGCTGGCCCGGGCCGAGGGCCTGCAGGCCGCCTGACACTGATTCGCCCCCCGATATACACCAGAAAGGCCGGCGCCTCGAGGCGCCGGCCTTTTGCGGTGCTTGGACTACTTGACCCGGCCGTAGCCGTTCGGCGTCATGATGTCGATCGTCCGGTGCAGAACGTCGCGGCCCGCGGAGGGCGCGTCGATGATCTTTCCGCCGCCGACGTAGATGGCGACGTGCCCGTTCGAGCGGTAGAACACCAGGTCACCCGGCTGCAGATCGGACCGGCTGATCCGGGCGGTCGCGCTGTACTGCGCGGCCGCGTTGTGCGGCAGCGACTTGCCCGCCGCGGCCCAGGCTGCCGAGGTCAGACCCGAGCAGTCGTACGAGTTGGGGCCGGAGTCGCCGTAGCCGTACGGCTTACCGATCTGGTTGAACGCGAAGGTCACGGCCTTGCCGGCGGAACCGGGGATGTCGGGGATCTTGCCGGTGTAGGAACCGGTGTCCTCGGTCTTGCTGCCGTAGAGCTGCTCGCGCATGTCCAGCAGATCGTCGAGGTCGCCCTCGATCTTCTTCTTGCGGTCGGCCAGTTCCTGGACCTGAGCGGTCTGCTTGGTCTGGGTGGCCTTGAGCGCCGCCTTGCGCTCCGCGTACGTCGCGGTGGTCTCCTCGTACGCGTCGATGTCCTGCTGGTTCGACTGGGCGATCTGCTCGAGGAAGGCCATCCGCTCCAGAAGGCTGTTCTCGTCGCCGTCCACGAGCACGTTCAGCGGGCCGACTTTGCCCTGGATGTAGGAGGTGGCGGCGATGGTCTGCACCTTGGCGGTGGCGACCTTGAGCGCGGCCTCGGTCGGCTTCAGCGAGGCTTCCAGCTTTGCCGTGTCGGCCTTCGTCTTCTTCAGGTCGAGCCGCAGCTTGTTGTACGACTCGGTGACGTCCTCGAGCTTCTCCGACGCGGCGTCGATCTTCTTCTTGAGTTCGCTCTCGGACGGAGCCGCGTGCGCGGCCGTCGCGCCCGACGTGGTGATCGCGAAGGCGGTCAGCGCGACCACGAGCGCCCGGAGCCGGGTACGGGGGTGTGGCACTGGTCAGGGGCCTTTCTTCCGCTTGGCCGCCCACCGGGGGTGTCGACGCCGGATCCGGCGGCTCGGCGGGCGGGAAGAAGGCCCTTACCGCTGGATTGCCGGTGTCCGGTAGCGACGACCGCCGCTCCTGAGGGGAAGCGGCGGCCGGCACTGATGATTAGGCGGCGTTGGCCGGCGCCACCCGAGGGTTTGTGGCTGCGGACCGAACCAACCGCATTAACCTATCGACGGAAGAAAAGAAATCAAGGCCTGCCCGAGTGATTTATGCCAATAGCCGGGCTTGCGTGGTTAATCCCGATAACTGACCGTCATTCAACGGCCGCTGAGCGTTATTTCGGCGGGATAAACGGACTATTCGCTCAGTGCCGGTTCGTAAGCGGAGTTCGGCAGCCAGTGGTGCGTGACGCGGCGCTCGGCCCAGAACGAGAAGAACGGAATGGTGCCGGCCAGCATTACCAGGAGCATGCGGCCGAACGGCCACTTCGCCCGGCGCGCGAGATCGAAGGTCAGCACCAGATAGACCATGTACAGGAAGCCGTGGAACGGGCCGACCAGTTCCACCACCGTCGGGTTGTCGGCCAGGTACTTCAGTGGCATGCCGATCACCACGAGGAGGATGAGGACCACGCCGACGATCCAGGCGATGATCCGGTAACGGGTGAGGGCTCCCTGCACGGCGGGTGTCTCCTTGCTTTTCTTCAGACGTCTACTGCGGGATGCGGCCGGGGTAGTCCGCGGGCCGGGCGCCCGGGTGCGCGTTCAGCCAGGCCAGATAGTCGTTGTAGGCCGACAGGTCGGGATCGGCGTCGTCCGCCGCGGTGGCCTGCGCCGTCACGCGGACCGGGCGGCCCGGGACGATCGGGGCGCCCGCGGGACGGGGTGCGGCCGGGGCGGGCGTCTCCTCGGCCACCGGCTCCGTCTCGCCGCGGGCGCGGCGCCGGGCGACCTGAACCTCGCGGTACCAGATGAAGACGACGAAGCCCCCGAAGACCGGCCACTGGAACATGTAACCCCAGCTGACCGAGTTGCCCTCGGCGGCGCGGCTGAACTGCCACCAGCCCAGGCCGAGGCAGCCCGCGGTCAGCACGAGCGCGACGAAATGCCGGGCTATCCACGCCGGGGTCCACAGCCCTTTCATGTCCTCGAGCGTACCGGCGCGGGTTTGGCGTTCGTCCGCACGGGCAACCGTCCTGCCTAGCGACGGTGAATGAGGGGGTGTGCACGATGACGGACGCGCGATTCGAGGACGGCGCGGCAGTGGTCTTCGACACCGGTATCGACCCTGCGGGGCTGGCCGACGACGACCTGTTCCGCGAACTCGGCAGTCTTTACCGGACCAGGCTGCAGACCCTGCGGCACGGACCGGACGCGGCTCTGGAGAACCACTTCAAACGCACCGCGGAGCTCGAGACCGAGTACATGGCGCGGTACCCCGGCCGGGAGGTCGACCCGGCCCGGCTCACCCAGACGTTCTGAACCGCGCTCGCCTGACATCCTGAGCAGAAGGAGAGACCGATGGCCTCGTTGCGTACCCGGCTGAACCGGACGGCCCGGGCCTACGCGCCGCACGACCACCGGCCGCTCGACGGTTACCTCGTCGCGATGGGCGCCTTCGGGGCGCTCGCGGGCAGTCTGGTGGCCGCCGCCCGGATGGGTGGCCGGCCGGTGCCGGAGCGCCCCGCGATGGCCGACGTGGCGCTGCTGTCGATCGCCACGCACAAGCTCAGCCGGCTGGTCGCCAAGGATGCGGTGACCAGCCCGCTGCGGGCCCCGTTCACCCGGTACACGGAGCCGGCCGGCGCGGCCGAGCTGAACGAGGAGGTCCGGGACGAGGGCAGCAGCGTCCGGCACGGCATCGGCGAACTGGTCACCTGCCCGTTCTGCCTGGCGGTCTGGGTGGCGACCGGACTGACCGGCGGCCTGGTGATCGCGCCCCGGCTCACCCGGCTGGCGGCGACCGCGCTCACCGCGACGGCCGTCTCGGACTTCCTCCAGATGGCCTACTCGATCGCCAAGGAGAAGGCCGAGGGCTAGTCCACGTCCACCGCGCGCAGGGCTTCGGCCGCCTCGTCCTGGGCGTACTCGCCCTCGGGCAGGGCGTCGATCCGGGTCAGCGCGGCGGCCGGCAGGTCCGAGGCGAGCGCGCGGCGCTGCAGATCACCGCTGGTCAGGCGTTCCTGGGCGTCGTACGCGGCGTCCAGGAACTCGTCCAGTGCACGGAGGTCTTCGGTCACGGGAGCGGCACTACCCGTACCGGCGGCGGGCAAACCCGGGCCTGTAATCCAGGTCACAGCACCTGCAGGAATCGCGGTGGCCTGCCGACAGTTGAGGACAGATGCCGGTGTGCCCAGTGTCCCCGGGCCTCACCCTTAGCCTTCACGGAATACCGTTCGGCTGGAGCCGTGTCGAGCCACTCGCCGCGAGGCGACCTGCACACCGGCATCTGCATCCGCGCCGCTCCCTGGGTCCGCCCGGGGAGCGGCGCGCTGTTTCCGGGCCCGGCCCGCGGGTATTCGATCACCCATGACCGATGACCGGACCGGGCAGCGCGCCGCCGACCTCCTCCCGGAGGAGCTCACGACGGGCAGTGCCGACCCGCGAGCCCAGGCCGAGGCGATCCTCGCCGACTCCGACGAGCGTGAGGAAGACCCCGGCGCCGCCCCGGACTCGTTTCTCGAGCGACGTCGCTCGGATGAGACGGTTTATCCCGACAACTACCCCCGATAGGGGCACCTGGTCGCCCACAGTTCTTGATCGACGTGGCAATATCCCTCGCGTGTCCGTCCCGCAACGCCGCGTTCCGGCCGTGCCCCGTGGCGCCCGGCTGAGCCGCCGCACCCTGCCTTCCGGCCTCCGCCGCACCACTCGTCCCGCCCGGGCCGGCCTTCCCGGCGCGACAGCGCAGCCGCATCCGCTGGAGCTGGCCGGGCTGCTGCACGAGCTGACCGTCCGGCTGCTCACCGCGGACCGGCTCACCCAGGCGCTGGACCGGCTCGCCACCTTCGGCGCGAGCGCGCTGCCGGGCGGGGTGGTGCGCTGCTCGGTCGCTCTGATCGGCGAGGGTGGGCCGCTGGTCAGCGCCGCCGCCGGGCGGCAGGTGGAGACCTTCGACCAGCAGCAGTACGCGCAGAGCACCGGCCCGGCCCTCGAAGCGGCCCGCAACCGTGCCCTGGTGACCTCGACCGACCTGGCCGGCGACCAGCGCTGGCCGGGGCTGGCCGCGGCCGCCCGGACCGACGGGCTCGGCGCGCTGGTGGCGGTCCCGCTCGACGTGCGGCGCAGCTCGGTCGGCGCGCTCAGCGTCTATCTGGAGCCGGCCGGCGAGATCGCCCCGGAACTGCTGCTCACCGCGATGGCGGTGGCCGGTCAGGCGGAGGTGCTGCTCGGCGAGCTGCACCGGCGGGAGGTGCTCACCGAGGGCGCCGAGGTGGACCGGGCGGTCGGTGTGATCATCGCGCAGCGCGGGTGCGGTGTGCAGGAGGCGTACGCGGTGCTGCACGAGAGCGCCCAGCGTCTCGGCCTGGACCGCCGCACGGTCGCCGAGCGGCTGCTGACCGCAGCCGCCCGCAACGCTGGTTAGGCCGGCTTCTCGACCTGCTGGACCACCTCGAACTCGAGCAGGCTGGCGCCGGTGGCCACCGGGCGACTGCGCTCGCCGGCGTGGGCCTCCTTGGCGCTGCCGTTCGACCAGGCCTGGAAGGCCTCCTCGGACTCCCAGCGGGTGTAGACGAAGTAGCGGTTCTCGCCGGCCACCGGGCGCAGCAGCTCGAAGCCGAGGAATCCGGGCGAGTTCTCCACGGCGCCGTGCCGGGCGGCGAACCGCTTCTCCAGCTCGGGGCCGGCGCCCTCGGGGACCTCAATCGCGTTGATCTTCACAACAGCCATGCCAGTCACGCTACCTGCGGGGCACGGAGATGGTGCTTACGCCGTACCCCACAGGGTTTCAGTCCTCGGTCTCCGCCTGCAAGGCGGCCTCGGCCCTGGCCTGTTGCGCCGAGCGCTGGGCCAGCGGCAGCTCCGGCAGGAAGAAGACCACGACCAGGCCGATCAGCATGACGCCGAAGGCGATCAGGTAGACGACGTGCACGCTGTCCGAGAAGCCGACCTTGAACGGGTGGGCGATCACGTCGGAGAGCTGGCTCAGGAACGACGTGTCGTTGAGCGCGTCGCTGCTGGTGGCGTGCTTGAGCAGCTCCTGCTGGGCCGGATCGGCCTGCAGCGCGGCCTGGAACTCGGGCGTCTTCTGCGCGCTGGTGAAGGCGTCGCGGATGTTGCCCGGCAGCACGTTGAACAGCACCGACAGGAAGACCGCGGTGCCCAGCGTGCCGCCCATCGAGCGGAAGAACGTCACCGCGCCGGTGGCCGTGCCGATCTCGCGTGGCGAGACCGCGTTCTGCACGGCGGTGATCATCGGCTGCATGTTGCTGCCCAGGCCGAGGCCCATCAGGACCATGACGAGCATGGTCTGCCACAGCGGGGTGTCCGCGCCGACCAGGGAGAACAGGAACAGCGCGATGACCATCAGGGTGCTGCCGACGATCGGGAAGATCCGGTAGCGGCCGGTCCGGGAGATCAGCTGGCCGGAGGTGATCGAGCCGGCCATGATGCCGACCACGAACGGGATCATCTGCAGGCCGGCCATGGTGGCCGAGGAGCCCTTCACGATCTGCAGGTAGAGCGGGACGGTCATCAGGCCGCCGAACATGGCCATGCCGAGGATCGTGCTGGAGGCGGCGCCGACCGCGACCGTGCGGTTGCCGAACAGCCGCAGCGGGAGCAGGGCCTCCTCCTTGTAGGCCCGCTCGGCCAGGATGAACCCGATCAGGCCGACCACGCCGATCACGTAGCAGGCGATCGCCCGGCCGGAGTCCCAGCCCCAGTCGCGGCCCTGCTCGGCGACGGTGAGCAGGGGCACCAGGCCGAGGATCAGGGTGAGCGCGCCGGGCCAGTCGATCCGGTGGTCGACGCGGTGGTGCGGCAGGTGCAGGACCTTGGCCACCACGGCCATCGCGGCGATGCCGATCGGCACGTTGATGAAGAACACCCAGCGCCAGCCGGCCGTGCCGAGGATGTTGTCGGCGCCGGCGAAGAACCCGCCGAGGATCGGGCCGAGCACGCTGGCGGTGCCGAAGACGGCGAGGAAGTAGCCCTGGTACTTGGCGCGTTCGCGGGGCGGGACGATGTCGCCGATGATCGCCAGCGCGAGCGACATCAGGCCGCCGGCGCCGATGCCCTGGATGGCCCGGAAGGCGGCCAGCTGCCACATGTTGTCGGACAGGCCGCAGAGGAACGAGCCGACGATGAAGACGCCGATGGCGAACAGGAAGAACGGGCGCCGGCCGTAGATGTCGGACAACTTGCCGTACAGCGGCGTGGAGATGGTCGAGGTGATCAGGAACGCCGTGGTCGCCCAGGCCTGCAGGTCGAAGCCGTGCAGGTCGTCAGCGATCGTACGGGTCGCGGTCGCCATGATCGTCTGATCGAGGGCGGCCAGGAACATGCCCATCATCAGGCCGCCGAGGATCGTCAGGATCTGGCGGTGCGTGAATTCCACCGGCTTGACGGCCGCTGGGCTGGCGTGGCTCACGGAATCTCCCGTGTGGGTGCGATCGGTTCGGTCTTGGGTAGCGCCTCGATCGAGCTGTTGAACTCTTCGAAGAGGTCGGTGAACGCGGTGATTCGCTCGGCGGGCCAGTCGCTCAGCGCCTGGCCGAGGAGCGCCACCCGGGCGGCGCGCAGCCGCTCGCAGGCGGCCTCGCCGGCCTCGGTGACCGCCAGCCGGGAGGCCCGGCCGTCCACCGGGTCGGCCTCGCGCCGGGCCAGGCCCGCCTTCACCAGCTGAGCGACCTGCCGGCTGATCGTCGACGGGTCGGCCTGCTTGATCTCGGCGAGATCGGTGACCCGCATCGGGCCGGAGGACTGGAGCGGGAGGAGCAGCATCAGCGCGGAGAACTCCGCGCCGAGGTCACTCGTCCTCAGCATGCCCCGGAACCGCGTGCCCATCCGGACGAACCGCACGATCTCGTCGGCGAGCCGGGTGATGTCCTGCTCCTGCATGCTTGCACCCTACAACTTGTTGCGTGGACCACGCATTTTCCAGATGCCGGTCGTCAGGGACTCGGTTTCCTCCAGGACGGCCGGCACCGGAACGACGTACTCGGTGACCAGCTCGAAGAGACGTTCCGGGAAATACCCGCGGCCGGGGTCGCCAACCAGCACGGACGCACCCCGTTGCTGGGCCGCGCGCAGCAGCGAGGTCATCGCCGGTGCGACGGTCGGGCTGTAGAAGACGTCCCCGGCGAGAACCACCTCGGGGTCGGTGACCCGGTCCGCCAGCGTCAGGTTGTTGGCGGCGGCGTTGCGGTGTGCGGCCGCGACCGCGGCCGGATCGATGTCGGCGGCCTCGACCTCGGCGGCGCCGCAGAAGGCGGCGGCGATCGCGGCCACGCCGGAGCCGGTCGCGACGTCGCGGACCCGGCGGCCGGCCACCTGGTCCGGATGGTCCAGCAGGTAGCGGGCGAGGGCCTGGCCGCCGGCCCAGGCGAACGCCCAGAACGGTGGTGGTTCGTCGCTGCGGAACTCGCCGCCGGTCAGGTCGAACAGGCCGACCGGGCGGTCGACCAGGTGGAGCGAGAGTTCCGGGGTGAACGGGACGGGTTGCAGCTTCGTCGGCAGCACGCCGGTGATTCTGCTCCTCGTTCAGATCGGCTGTGCGGCGTTCCGGGCGTGCCGTCGCTCGCTCAGATCGGCTGGGCGGCGCTTTCCGGGCGTGCCATCACGAGTTTTGCCCGGTACTCGGCGCGGGCCTCGGCTGCCCATGGGGCGTCCTCGCCCTCCAGCAGCGGGCGGGAGGCGAGGAAGGCCGCGGCGGTCAGCGGGCGTGCGGCGCGCTCGGCCGGGCGGCCGGCGGCGGCGCTGATCAGCGCGTCGAAGGTGGCGACGTCGATGCGAACCCGCTCCGGGTCCAGGAAGTAGAGGCCGCGGTGGCCGATGACGACGGAGTCACGGCCACGGGTACCCGGATCCAGGTGCTCACGGAGTATCTTGAGATCGCTCTTCACCGTGGCCGGTGTGATACCCAGCGTGTCGGCCAGCTCCACAAGCGACTGCTCACCCCGCAGCGCGAGGAGCGCGAGGAGGTGCCGCGGGCGCTCGCCACCGAAGTCGTCGCCGGCGAGGCGGATACCCCGGGTGCGGACCTCGACGTGGCCGAAGAGCTGGATGTCGTACATGATCAAAAACTGTGCGGCCGGGGGCCGTACGGCGGCAAGCCCCAATGCGAGGGGGTAAGTCGGCCGAAAGACTGGTTATCGCATCCGCTTGGCGGCATCCTTCTGTCGGCAGTACCGGCGCCGCCGGGCCCGGCGGCACAACGGGCACCTGTTGGTAGGGCGGGCTTCGGTTCGGGTAATCCTTAGACTGCGCGGAGCCCGCCGGGCGATAGAGGAAGGTGACGTATGGACAGCGACGAGGCGATCAGAGTGCTCGTCGTCGATGGCCACCAGACCTTCGCCGAGCTGCTCGGACACGCCCTCGCCGGGCAGTCCGACCTGCGGTGCGTGGGACATGCGCGGACCGGGGCGGAGGCACTGCGGCTCTGCGCCGAGCTGGTGCCGGACGTGATCGTTCTCGATCCGGAACTGTCCGATGCCGACGGGATCGCGATCACCGAGCTGATCCGGGTGCGCCAGCCCGACACTCGTGTGGTGATCCTCACTGCCAGCGAGGAGCAGGCGCTCGTGCGGCGTGCCACGGCGGCCGGTGCCGCCGGGTTCCTGTCGAAGAACGGTGCCCTCGGTGACGTGCTGAACGCGCTGCGCACCGCGCACGGCGGCGGGATGACGGTGTCCACCGACATCCTGGCCCGGCTGCTGCGCAGCACCACGCCGGTCAGCGCACCCCGCGGCGGTGGTCTCACCGCCCGCGAGGACGAGGTGTTGCAGCTGATGGCGGCCGGGTTGGACGCCCGGGCGGTGGCCCGTCGGCTGGGTATCAGCGTGCACACGTGCCGTGGTTATCAGAAGGCGGTTCTGGCCAAATTGGGCGCGCACAGTCAGCTCGAGGCGGTGGCGATCGCGACCCGGCGTGGACTTGTGCGACCTGACCCGCGGTAAACCTTCCGGTCACTCATCCGACAGGCCGATTCATCCGTACTCCCTGCGGGGGCGTCAATGCGAGGGCGCTGGGGCAGGGAGGAAGCAGTGGACCGTACCGCTGTCGACACATCGTCGGAGCCGGTGGTGAGTGGGGTGGCCGAGGAAGGCTCGGCCGGTGCTTCGCCCTTGCCGAAGCGCACGCCGCAGGCGTCGCGGGCGGCTGAGGTTCCGTCCGATACGTCGGTGAACTGGTTCGGGGACACCCCGCCTTCGGCTGAGCCCACGCCCACGCCCACGCCTGCGCCCGCGCCCGCGTCTTCGCCGCCGGCGTTCGGACCGGCCTCCCCGGCCGGGCCGGGGCGCGCCTCGTTCGGGTTCAGTGACGGGCCGATCGGTGGGCTGCGCAATCCGGCCCGCAGCGCGACCGAGTCCGGTGAGCTGCCGGTTGTCCAGGTGGACGCGTCCGCGACGCCGCCCGCGGATCCTGCTCCGGAGCCAACTCCCTGGATCCCGGTGCCGTTCGAGCCTGCCGCGCCGCGGGCGGCGACCGTCGACGGATGGGCGACCCCGGCCGTCGCCGCGCTGTGGCCCGGAGGCGACACCGGGCCGTCGGAACCCACGGTCTGGAGCGACACCCCCGCCGCTGCCCCGCCCCCGAGGCGCCGGCAGTCACGCCTGGTCTCCTTCGGGATGGCGCTGCTCGGGACGGTCGCCCTGGCCGCCCTCGCGCTGACCGGATTCGTCTACTACACCGGGCCGGACACCGAGCTCAGCCAGATGCTGCAGCTCGGCAAGAACGACGAACGGACGGTCAGCGGGGCGCTCGACGGGCGTACCGTCGCCACCTTCGAACTGCTCGCCGCGACCGACCGGGTCCGGCTGAGCGTCGCCGACCTCGGCACCGACCTGTACCGGATCAGCGCCCCGGACGGCGCCGGCATCCGCCCCAACCCGGAACTGCGCGAGGACCGGCTCACCCTGGACCTGGCCCGCGACCAGGCCGGCACC
This sequence comes from Actinoplanes sp. NBC_00393, assembly GCF_036053395.1. Lineage (NCBI taxonomy): Bacteria > Bacillati > Actinomycetota > Actinomycetes > Micromonosporales > Micromonosporaceae > Actinoplanes > Actinoplanes sp. NBC_00393. Next base: position 9,812,926 of record NZ_CP107942.1, read on the forward strand.
GGCGGCGAGATCGAAGTGGTGCTGGCCGCCACGGTGCGCTGGACGCTGCGCTTCTCCGGGTACGCCGCCGAGCGCGTCCTCGACCTCAGCAACGGACGGGTCACCCGGATCGAACTGGTCGGCGGAACCCGGCGGGCCGAGATGACGCTCGCCGAGGCGGCCGGGACGGTCCCGATGAAGATCACCGGCGGGATCGAGGAACTGGTGCTGCGCGCGCCCGCGGACAACCCGATCCGGGTGCGGGTCGGCGGCGGTGCGGCAACGGTCACGGCCGGCTCCCGCACGCTGCGTGACCTGCCGCCGGGTTCCACGCTGACGCCGAAGGACTGGCAGAAGGCGAACCGGTACGACGTCGACGCGGTCTCCGCCATCACCCAGCTGACCGTGGAGCAGTCCTGACCGGTGCGGCGCCCCTCCGGACGCCGCACCGGGCCGTTGCTCAGGACAGGACGCGCAGCCGGACCGTCTGCTCCATCGAGCGCAGCTGCTCCAGCACCTCGTCGCTGTAGCCGCGGGCGATGTCGGTGATCAGGTAGCCGTACTCCCCGCGGGTGCTCAGCATCTGGCCCTCGACGTTGACACCGTGCTCGGCGAGGATCCGGTTGACCTGGGCCAGCACGCCCGGGGTGTTCTTGTGCATGTGCACGATGCGGTGCATGCCGGGCAGCTCGGGCAGGGTCACGCCCGGCAGGTTCACGCTGAGCGTGGTGTTGCCCTCGCTCACGAACTTGGCCAGCTTGTTCGCCACGAAGCCGCCGATGTCCGACTGGGCCTCCTCGGTCGAACCGCCGATGTGCGGGGTGAGGATCACGTTCGGCAGGCCACGCAGCTCGGAGAGGAACTCGTCGCCGCGGCCCTTCGGCTCCTTCGGGAAGACGTCGACGGCGGCGCCGGACAGGTGCCCGCTCTTCAGCGCGTCCCGCAGGGCCAGGTGGTCGACGACGATGCCGCGCGACAGGTTGAGGAACAGGCTGCCCGGGCGCATCTTGGCGAACTGCTCGGCGCCGAAGAAACCGGCGTTGCCGGGGCGTCCGTCCACGTGCAGGGTGACGATGTCGCTGCTCTCCAGCAGCTCGTCCAGGCTGGCGCAGCGGTGCGCGTTGCTCAGGGCCAGCTTGTCGGCGGTGTCGTAGAACGAGACCGACATGCCCAGGTTCTCGGCGAGCACCGACAGCTGGGTGCCGATGTTCCCGTACCCGATGATGCCGAGACGGCGGCCGCGGATCTCGTGCGCGCCGTCCGCCGACTTGTCCCAGACGCCGGTGTGCATCAGCGCGTTCTTCTCGGTGAGCCGCCGGGTCAGCGCGATGATCTCGGCGATCGCCAGCTCGACCACCGAGCGGGTGTTGGAGAACGGCGCGTTGAAGACGGCCACCCCACCGGCGGTGGCGGCCGGCAGGTCGATCTGGTCGGTGCCGATGCAGAACGCGCCGATGCCCACCAGCTTGTCGGCGGCCTCCAGCACCTTCGCGGTCACCTGCGTCTTGGAGCGGATGCCGAGCAGGTTGACCCCGCGGATCCGCTCGATCAGCTCGGTCTCGTCGAGGGCGTTGCGCAGGGACTCGACCTGGAAGCCGTCCTCCTCGAGCCGGGACACCGCATCGGGGTGGATGCTCTCCAAAAGCAGGACTCGCACCTTGGCCTGGTCGATCATCATCTTCCGTTCCATGTTTCGGTTGGCCGCCCGGGCCGCCACGCCGAAGCCCAGTTCACAGGGCGTCAAGCCTAGTCCCCCGGCGAGCGGGGCCCGGTGCGGTGTGCTTGAGGTCCCATCTGCCGGTCAACCCGTCAACTGTTACGGGCAGGCAGCGGGTGTGGTTCAGCTCCGTTTCGGCGTCACCTGGTCAGGGCGGTTCGCAGCCAGGGCAGCAGCGCGTCGCCCTGGAAACGCTGGAAGGCCCGGACCGTGGGCAGGCCCGGTGGCGGCGGGCGCCGGGACTGGCGCTGGAAGTAACCGGTCACGCCGGCGATCACCGCCACCGCGTCGTCCCGGTCGACGCCGGCCAGCACGCGGGCCGGGTCGCCGCCGTGCACGATCACGTTCACCGCCAGCAGCACCGAGTCCAGCCAGGCCGGGCCGAGGCAGCCCCACGGCCAGTCCACGATGATGATGCGGCCGTCTTCGCGTACCAGCATGTTGTCGGCCCGGATGTCACCGTGCACGAGGGTCTCCCCGGCGGAGATCGCGGTGATGCCGCGCGAAGCGGCGTCCGCCAGAAGGTCCAGGTGGTGTGCCGCCCAGGGATCGAGGTCGGCCGGCGGGCCGGCGGCCAGCGCCGCCCAGCCACCGAAGTCAGCAGCCAGATAGTCGGTCGCCCGGGGCAGGCCGGGCACCGGCGCCGGCGTGAGCGCGGCCGCCAGGTCGTGCAGCGCGGTCACGGCCGCATCGATCTCCGAAGAAACCCACGGGGTACGCGGATGCGCGCCGGCCACGTCCTGGAGGATCAGCACGACCCAGTCGTCCTCGTCGAAGCCGCCCAGCAGGCGGGGCACCGGCGCGTGGCCCGGCAGCGCGGCGGTGATCCGCAGCTCGCGCCGGGCCATGACGGCCGAGTCCGGGTTGATGGCGGGAGTCACCGCCTTCACGAAGGCCCGCCGGCCGGAGGCGGTGCAGACCCGGTCGGCCGTGCCCGGCGAGAAACCGCCGGGCTGGGACCGGGCCTCGATGACCGGGCCGCCGCCGATGACATCCTCGACCCGGTGCCGGACCGGGACGGGGAGATCCGCCCAGCCGATCCGGACTCCGCTCGCTGTGACCATGCGGGGATCGTGGCAGGACCGGCCGCCACCGGGAAACGCATTTCTTGTCGTACCCGGGCGCGATGATGCGGGCATGGTCATCGACAGCTCTGAGTCGGCGGCCCGCGAGTGGCGGGCCGATCTGCAGCAGCGGGCGGCGGAGGCGGCACGGCGCCGGGCAGCGCGTGCGGCCGCGCGGCGATCAGCCGCACAGCGCCGGGCACACGGTCTGGTGGAGCGCAACGCGGCCCGGCTGGCCCGAGCCCGGACCCGGGTGACTCCGGTCGGCCCGGATGGGTAGATGATGCCCCTTTGTAGATTTCGCCGACTCCCTGGTCGGTATGGTCGATGGAGCGAGGTTCGCGCGATCGGGTGACGCCGTGACCGCGACGCGAGCGACCGGTGCGGGGCCGTGCGGTTCGCGGCCCGCGGTCCGGCGGGGCAGCGAGGTGGGCGATGGGGTCGCTGGGGTGGGCGGTCGGGCTCTCCCTGCTCTCTGCAGGCGCCTACGCGACCGCGGCCGTCGCCCAGGAGCGTCTCGCCGAGCACGGCCATCGTGGCTGGTCGCGGTGGGCGGTGGCGCTGCTGCTGACCGGCGCCGGGGTGGCGCTGCACGTGCTCGCGCTGAATTTCGGGACGGTCGCGGTGGTGCAGGCGCTCGGCACGCTGACGTTGCTGTTCGCGCTGCCCATCGAGGTGATTCGGTACCACACCCGGATCAGCCGGGCGGCCTGGCTCGACGCCGGTCTGACCGTCGCCGGCCTGGCCGTGATCCTCTCCCTGTCGGTGGAGTCGGAGGCGCCGGCGCTGCTCACCGATCCAGCCACCCGGGGCCTCGCGACGGTCACCGCCGGGGCCGTCCTCGCCTGCTCGCTGGCGGCCTGGCGGGCCGGTCCCCGCTCGCGCGCGATGCTGCTCGCGGCGGCGTCGGGCACCGCCTTCGGGATCGCCTCGGTGCTGTCGAAAGCGGTGCTGGCCTCCTTCACCAACGGCGGGGTGGGCGCGGTGTCCGGCTTCGCCGCCGGGATGGTCGTGGCCTTCGCGCTCACCGGTTACGTGCTCGGCCAGCTCTCCTATCGGGGCGCCGGCCTGGCCACGCCGCTGGCCACGGTCAGCGTGACGAACCCGCTGGTCGCCGCACTCGCCGGGGTGCTCCTCTTCGAGGAGGGTGTCCGCTTCGGGGCGGCCGGCCTGCTCGCGGCCGGGGTGGCGGCCTTGGTCATGGGCTGGGGAGTGGTCGGTCTGGCCCGGCGGACCGCCGGCACGGGGACGGGCACGCGAAAGCCGTCGGGGGGCACGACTCCGACGCAGCCCGCGGCCACCGGTTAGCGGTTGCTCGGCCCTCGGCCCCGCCCACCTTGGTGTGGTGTCGGCGCGCGGCCCTCGGCCCGGGGCCCTGCCCGCCCGGCGCGTTGTCGGCGTCCCTGCCTGGGCCGTGCGGTCACTTGCCGAGGTCCGCGGGCCGGGTTGCATCTTGCCCAGGATTCGCCGCGCCTGCATGTCCGGACCCATCGGACCAGGTTCGTCGTGGCCGGCTGGTTCTTGTTGGCGGAGGCAAACCATGTGGTCGCGGTGGGTTTGATCGATCGGCCGACGTTGGTGCCGTTTCCCGCTTGGTTGATACAGCGCTGGAGGTCAGCTGGGTTTGTTCAGCTCGACCGGAACTTTGCCATGTGATCGATTGCGACGCCGCGCGCTTGCGAGCCGCGTCGGGCTGTAGGTGGCGGAAGGCGGGCGCTATGTCGCGGCGGACGGTGGGGTTGAGGACGCGTAGGGCGTACCGGGGAGGGGGTGTTGGGTTTGGGTTGGTCTGGTGGGGAGGAAGAGCGCCAAGGCGATGGCCAGCAGGAGGCGTGACTCGCGCAGAGGGGTCCAGGTGAGGGCGGTGACCGGGGCCAGCATCACGGTCAGGATCGCTGCGCGGGTGGGGCGGGACAGGGGGAGGAAGGCTGCCAGTACCAGCCAGATCTGGTGGTGGGTCCAGGAGACGGGGGAGAGGACCAGGCCGGCGGCGCCGGTGATCACCAGGGCGGTGCGTGGGTCGCGGAGGCCGGTGATGCGCCACAGGGCCAGGGCGGCGATTGCTCCGGCCAGGAGGGTGGCCAGTAGCGGGCGGTGTGGGACGTCCAGGCGGAGCAGGGCGCCGTTGAGGGACTGGTTGCCTACCGACGTGATGAAGCCCAGGCGGGGGACGTCGTGGACTTCGGAGGTCCAGTAACGCAGCGAATCCTGGGGGAGGAGCACCGCGGCGAAGGTGGTGCAGGCGGCGAAGGTTGCGGTGGCTACGGCGGCGGCTCGGCGGCGGCCGGTCAGCCAGAGCATCGGGATGAAGATCAGTGGGGTCAGCTTGATCGCTGCGGCCAGTCCGATGAGTACGCCCTGGTGGCGGCTGTGTCTGAGGGCCAGAGCGTCGACGGTGACTAGTACGGCCAGGAGGAGGCTGATCTGGCCGTAGCGGAAGTTCGAGGAGACCGGGGCGGACAGCATCAGGGCCAGGGCGATCCAGGGTGCTGCCTCTCTGCGGAACAGATGGGCCAGGGCGATCGCGGCTGCGGCGGTGGCGAGGGTCCAGGTCAGGTAGAGGAGTGGGGGCGGCAGCAGGGCCGGGATGAGCAGGAGCAGGGCGGCGAACGGTGGGTAGGTGAAAGGGGCGTTGCCGTTGCGGATGTAGTCGTAGAGGCTTCCGCCGTCTCGCAGGGTGTCGAGGGCGCCCAGGTAGACCTGGAGGTCGGTGAGGCGCAGCTCTTCCGGGCGGTGCAGGGCGATGGCGCCGGTTGTCGCTGCTACCAGCAGGGCCGGAGTCCAGAGCAGGCCGGGGAGGCGGGTGACTGTCCGGCTGTAGAGGCTGTTCAGGGCCAATGTTGTTTCCCTACATAGGGTGCCGCGAGAAGTTGCTGCCGCGGCGGCGGTCAGGGGTCAGGCGTGTTGTGGTTCCGCGGTGCGGTGACGTGTGGCCAGGTGATGGCTGAGCAGGAGGGCTACCGCGAAGGCCAGCGCGGCGCGGCCGGCGGGGTGTGCGAGGAAGCCGAAGCCGAACACTGTCGAGTTGTCGATTACTCGGGGCAGGGTGAGTTCGGGGGTGGCGGCGCGAGGTAGGTGCCCGGCCAGCAGGAGAACGGCGGCGGCGGTGCTGGTGGCTGCGAGGATGAGCGGATCGATCCGGCGGCGGATCGGGCTGATGAGTCGGGATGCGCGGGATTGGATCGCTCCGGCCCGGCTCAGGCGGGTCCCGGCGGGCCGGGGTGCGGTCAGCAGGGCGGCGGTCAGGAAGGCTGTGCAGAGCAGGAGCGGGCCGGTGAGGGCTGCGGCGTTGGCCAGCAGGATGTCGGAGGCGTGGAAGGCGGGGCCGGTGCTGTGCAGGCCGCCGAAGGTGGCCCGGCCGTCGGGGAAATAGGTGCCGAAGCCGCCGGTGCCGCCGGGCAGCATGGCCAAGGGGAACCAGGCCGGTGCGGTCGCGGCAGGGACGCCCAGGGTGGCGGCGGCGTGCAGCGAGCCTGCGACGGCGGACGCGTGCACGGCGAGCAGGCCGCCGATGATCGCGGTGGCTGCGGCCGGCCGGGTGCGGCCGGTGCTGCGGAACCGGAGCGTTGCCCAGGCGGTCAGGGCGGTCACGGCCGTCCAGGTGGCGACGGCGGGTGTGACGTCGCGCCAGCCCATGAACGGCATCACTGCGGTCTCGTTGCCGGCCAGCAGGAAGGCGAACGCTGCGCCGCCGGTCAGGATGGCCGCGCGGATCGGGCTGCGTGGTCGCCAGCATGTGCCGGCACCGGCCATGGCCAGCGTCGACACGGCGAGCGAAGCGGCCACCAGGAGCGCCTCGCCGGACCACGGGAGCCGGGTCTCGGCCAGGTGCAGGACGAGGTGGACGCCGTTGAACAGCGCCGCCGCGAGCAGCACGACGAGGGCGGCACCGGTAGCGCTTGCAGTAAGAGCCCGCGCAGGGATACGCGCAGTGAACAGGCTGCCGGCAAACGTCAGCATCTGCCAGGGCCGGCTGCGCAGATGGAACAGCTCGGCGCACCACTCCTGATGAAGGTCGGCAGACCGCCGGGCCGCCGCGCGCAGCAGAAGCCGGGCGAAGCACTCGACGACAGCAGCCATGTCGGAACTCTACATAGCCCGGGCAATGCTGGAAAGGGCTGATCAGGGCGCGCGTGGAAGCATCACGGTGACGACCAGCCCGCCCTCGTCCCGGGGGTCGGCCCGGACATCGCCGCCATGGGCCCGGGCCACCGCGCGGACGATGGACAGGCCCAGACCCGCACCGGGAGAGGCCAGGCGTTCCGTGCCGTAGCGGTGGAACGGTTCGAACAGGCCGGGCACCTCGTAACGGGGGACGACCGGCCCGGAGTTGGCGACCTGCAACTCCACCCAGCCGTCGGTACGGGTACGCGTAGCCACACTCACCCAGCCCTCAGCCGCCACGTTGTGCCGCACCCCGTTCTCCACCAGGTTCTGCACCAGCCGTTCCAGCAGCACCGGGTCGCCGAGCACCGCCGCCTCCCCGGGTTCGGCGAGCACCTTCACGGTGTCCGAGACGGCGACGTGGTCGACGATGTCAGCCAGGTCGACGTACGACCGTTCCGTCACCTCCCGATCCGAGCGCGCCAGCAGAAGCAGCCCGTCGATCAGCCGCCCATGCCGGTCGTTGATGGCGAGCAGCGTGGAGCCGAGCTGGCGTACCTCGGGTGAGGCCGACTCCGGAGCGAGCGCGACCTCCAGCAGGGTCCGGTTCAGGGTGAGCGGCGTACGCAGCTCATGCGACGCGCTCGCGATGAAGCGCCGCTGCCCGTCGAACGACTGGTCGAGGCGGCTCAGCATCAGATCGAAGGTGTCGGCCAGCTGTCTGATCTCGTCGTCCGGCCCGTCCAGGGCGATCCGCTCGTGCAGCCCGCGGTCAGCAGCCGGCGCCTCGGCGATCCGGCGGGCGGTCGCGGTGATCTGGTGCAGCGGCTGCAGCAGCCGGCCGGCGATCAGCCAGCCCAGCGCGATCGTCGCCGCGCTGACCACGACCAGCGCGATCGCGCCCTGGGTGAGCATGGTCTGCATGGTCTGCGCCTGGGTGCCCTCGACCAGTTCCCGGGCGTAGACCTCCCCGTTCGGCGGCGGGGCGGCCGCCTCACCCGCGATCGAGGTGCGCACCGTCGGCGCGTCCCGGTCGACCAGCAGATAGATGGCGCCGAGCAGGACCAGGCCGGCGAGCACGAACAGCCCGCCGTAGACCAGGGTGAGCCGGCCGCGCACGGTGAGCCTCATCGGATCCGGTACCCCACTCCCGGCTCGGTCAGCACCACCGGCGGATCGCCCAGTTTGCGGCGCAACTTCAAGATCGTCATGCGTACGGCGTGCGTGAACGGATCGGCGTTCTCGTCCCACGCCTTCTCCAGCAGGGTCTCGGCGGAGACCGCGGTGCCGTCGGCGCGCAGCAGCTCGGCCAGCACCGCGAACTCCTTGCGGGACAGCGGCACGTACCGCCCGTCGCGGTGCACCTCCCGCCGGTACGGGTCCAGGCTGATCCCGGCCCGGCGCAGGATCGGCGGGGCGGCCGGCCGGGCCCGCCGTCCCAGCGACGCGACCCGGGCGGACAGTTCCCGGAAGGCGAACGGCTTGGGCAGGTAGTCGTCGGCGCCGAGGGACAGCCCGGTGACCCGGTCGTCCACGCCGGCCGCCGCGGTCAGCATCAGCACCCGGATGTCGGTCTTGCGTTCGGCGAGAACCTGGCACACCTTGTCGCCGTGCACCACCGGCACGTCCCGGTCCAGCACCACCACGTCGTAGTCGTTGACGTCGATCCGTTCCAGGGCCGAGCCGCCGTCGTAGACGACGTCCACCGCGTGCGCCTCGTGCCGCAACCCCTGCGCCACCGCGTCGGCGAGCAGCGGCTCGTCCTCCACCACCAGGATCCGCATGTCTCCATACTGGCCCGCCGCCGTGTCAACTCACCGTCATCGTTTTCGTTGACGCCCCGGAAACCCGTCCCTCGCTTCACTGCGTCACATGTTCACGACGAGATGGAGAGCGGCTCTCGCGCTCGGCGTACTGGCCACGGCGATGGCGGCGGGCTGCGCGAAGACCACCGAAACGCCGGGTGTGGCCACCGCGGCCAGCGCCGGCCCGAAGAGCACCGCGAGCCCGACGGCGAGCGCTGACCCGTACGACCCGGTCAAGTACTCGGAATGCATGCGGGAGAACGGCATGACCTGGTTCCCCGACCCGGAGGACGGCAAGATGACCGTCGCGGTCCCGTCCGATGTCGACAAGGACAAACTCAAGGAGGCCGAGGAGGCCTGCCGGCAGTACGCCCCGAACGGCGGGGAGAGGCCCGAACCGGACCCGGAGGCGCTCGAGCAGAGCCGGCAGATGGCCAAGTGCATGCGGGAGAACGGGGTGCCGAACTTCCCGGACCCGGAGCCGGACGGCGGCATCGCGCTCGACAGCAGCCAACTCGGCACCGGACCGGGCGATCCCACCTTCGACAAGGCCGAGCAGGCCTGCTCGAGGCACCGGCCGTCCGGAGCGGTGGAACGGCACGTGGAAGGAAACCCGGCATGAGGCGGCGTACGACCGTCGGCCTGGCCGCGGTGCTGACAGCGGGAGCGGCGGCCGCGGCGGTGGTCGTGGCCGGCCTGCCCGAGGCGGAGAGCGGCACCGGCTCGGGCAGCACCCGGCCGGCCGCGACCGCGCAGGTGAAGAAGGAGACGCTGGTCGACAAGGAGGACCACGACGGTTCCCTCGGCTACGGCGACAGCACCACGGTCAACACCCGGCTGAGCGGCACGGTGACCCGGCTGCCCGCGGTCGGCGCCACGATCAAGCGGGGCAGGACGCTCTACCGGCTGGACAACGACCCGGTCGTGCTGCTGTACGGCTCGCTGCCGGCGTACCGCGACCTGTCCTCCGGCGTGGCGGGCGCCGACGTCAAGCAGTTCGAGAAGAACCTGTGGGCGCTGGGCTACCGCGGCTTCACGGTCGACGACGAGTACACCTCGGCGACCGCCGACGCGGTCGAGCAGTGGCAGGACGACCTGGGCCGGACCGAGACCGGCACGGTGGAACTCGGCCGGGTCTTCTACCAGCCCGGCCCGGTACGCGTCGACGCCCACACCGCCGCATCCGGCGCGGCCGTCCAGCCCGGCGGCGAGATCCTCGACATCACCGGCACCGGCCAGGTCGCCACGATCGAACTGGACATGGCCGACCAGCGGCTGGCGAAGAAGGGCGCCGCCGTCCAGGTCACCCTGCCGGACGGCAAGACTGTCGCCGCGAGGATCAGCGGCGTCACGACGTTCGTCGACACCTCCGACAACCCGGAGCAGGAGGACACCACCAAGCTGCGCCTGACCATCTCCTTCGGCGAACCGCCGAGCGGTGGCCTGGACGACGCGTCGGTGACGGTCGCCTTCAGCTCCTCGGAACGCAGGAACGTTCTCACCGTTCCGGTCAACGCCCTGCTCGCGCTCTCCGAAGGCGGGTACGGCCTGCAGGTCGTGGACGGCAGCACCACCCGGATCCTCGCCGTCGAGACCGGCCTGTTCGCCGGCGGCCGGGTCGAGGTGTCCGGCAGCGGTCTCACCGCCGGCATGACGGTCGGGGTGCCGGCATGAGCCCGGTCATCGAGCTCACCGGCGTCACGAAGCAGTACCCCGGCGGCGTCACCGCGCTACGCGACGTCGACCTGACCGTCGAGCAGGGCGAGCTGATCGCGATTGTCGGGCCGTCCGGCTCCGGCAAGTCCACGATGCTGCACCTGATCGGCACGCTGGACCGGCCGTCGGCAGGCACGGTCCGCATCGACGGCTACGACGTGGCGTCGCTGTCCGACCGGCAACTGTCCGCGCTGCGGGCCCGCCGGATCGGCTTCGTGTTCCAGCAGTTCCACCTGGCCCCGGGACGCGACGCGGTGGCCAATGTCGCCGACGGTCTGCTCTACGCGGGCGTACCGAAAAAGGAGCGTGAGTGGCGTGCCGAGGCCGCGCTGACCCGGGTCGGACTCGGTGACCGGCTCGGGCATCGCCCGCATCAGCTCTCCGGCGGCGAACGGCAGCGCGTCGCCGTCGCCCGGGCGGTGGCCGGCGACCCGGCGGTGCTGCTCGCCGACGAGCCGACCGGAAACCTGGACTCGGTCTCCGGGGCCGGGGTCGTGGAGCTGCTGCGCGAGCTGAACGCGTCCGGCACCACCGTCCTGGTGATCACCCACGACCACGAGATCGCCGGCGCGCTGCCCCGGCAGGTCCCGATGCTCGACGGGCAGGTGGTCTGAGATGCCCGCACCTCAACCGGCCCGCCTGCGCGGATCCGATCTGCTCCGGCTCGGCGGCTCCGGGCTGCGGGCCCGGCCGCTGCGCGCCGTCCTCTCCGCTCTCGGCATCGCGATCGGGATCGCCGCGATGGTCTCCGTCGTGGGCATCTCCTCGTCGAGCCGGGCCGACCTGGACGAGGCCCTCGCCGAACTGGGCACCAACATGCTCACCGTCTCGCCCGGCAACACCATGTTCGGCGAGACCGCCACCCTGCCCGACGAAGCCCTCGGCATGATCGAACGGATCGGGCCGGTGACCTCGGCGACCGCCACCGGCAAGGTGGACGGCGCCAGGATCTACCGGACCGATCAGATCCCGGCGGGCCAGAGCGGCGGGCTGTCCCTGCTCGCCGCCCAGCTCGACCTGCTCGCCACGGTGAACGCCGAGCTGGCCCGCGGCGCCTGGCTGAACGCCGCCACCGCCCGCTACCCGGCGGTGGTCCTCGGCGCCGCCGCGGCACAACGGCTCGGCGACGTGCCCTCGGTCTACATCGGTGGCCGCTGGTACTCCGTGGTCGGCGTCCTGCAGCAGGTCGCGCTCGCCCCGGAACTCGACAACGCCGTCCTGATCGGCTGGGACGCGGCCAAGCAGTACCTGGCCTTCGACGGGCACGCCACCACCGTCTACACCCGGTCGATCGAGTCGCAGGTGGAAGCGGTCCGCGCGGTGCTGGCGCCGACCGCCAACCTGGAGAGCCCGGACGAGGTGCAGGTCTCCAACCCGTCCGACGCGCTGCTCGCGCAGCGGGCCGCCAGCCAGGCGTTCAACGCGCTGCTGCTCGGCCTCGGCGCGGTGGCGCTGCTGGTCGGCGGCATCGGGGTGGCCAACACGATGGTCATCTCGGTTCTCGAACGGCGGGCCGAGATCGGGCTGCGCCGCTCGCTCGGCGCGACCCGCGGCCAGATCCGCACCCAGTTCGTCTCCGAGTCGCTGCTGTTGTCGCTGCTCGGCGGGGTGGGCGGGGTGCTCGCCGGCGCCGCGGTGACGCTGGCCTACGCGACCTCCCAGCAGTGGCCGACGGTCGTACCGCTGTGGGCGGTCGGCGGCGGGCTGGCCGCGACGCTGGTGATCGGCGCGGTCGCCGGCCTCTACCCGGCGATCCGGGCCGCCCGACTGGCGCCGACCGAGGCGCTGGCCGCGGCCTGAGCGATTATCAGGTGGGCTTCGAGGGGTACGGCGACGCTGCCGCCGATCCCCACGAAGCCCGCCATCGGCGCCCGGCAGGCCGCGATGATCCGCTCGTCCGCCGTCACACCGAGCGGCAGCAGCTCGCCGGTCACGAACGCCTCCAGCGACGGCGCCCGCGTCGCGCCGACCCACGAGTCGAACCTGTCGATGCGCAACCCGGCCGCGGCGAACCAGCCGGTCAGCACCTCCGGGTCGCCGGCGGAGAAATACGCCTCGACCAGCGCGGCGTGCGGACCGACCGCCTCGGTGAACACCCGGTATCCGGCACTGTGCGACAGCCGCCCCGGCACCTGCACCGCGACCCGGCCGGCCACCCGGCCCATCTCCCGCAGCGCCGCCACCGGATCGTCGAAGAACATCAGCGCCGCCTGCGACAGCGCCACGTCGAACGAGCCGTCGGCGAACGGCAGCCGGTGCGCGTCGCCCAGCTGCCACCGCAGCTCCGGCCGGATCCGCCGGGCCACCGCCAGCATCGCGTCGTTGCGGTCCACACCGGTGACGGCCCCGCTCCGGCCGGCCGCGGTCCGGGCCACGATGCCGGTGCCACACGCCACGTCCAGCACCCGCTCGCCGGGCCGCACCCCGGCGGCCTCGACCAGACGCCGCGCCCACGCCCCGAAGAGCGCCGGCACGAACGTCGCCTCGTAGAAGTCGGCGGCCTCCGCCGACAGGGCATACGTCTGTTCGGTCATGCGCCCAGACAAGCAGCGCCAGGGTTGCCCGGAAAGTTCGAATAATGGACCGGGGCTTGGCGCGCCGCCCACCCACGCCGGATGGTGGGGAGATGCGAGGCTACGGGCAGTACTGTCCGATCGCCCTGGCCGCCGAGGTCTTCGCCGAGCGATGGACACCGATCATCATCCGCAACCTGCATCTCGGCTGCGGTCGGTTCACCGAGATCCTCGACGGCGCGCCGGGGCTGCCGCGCAGCGTGCTCGTGCAACGCCTGCGCACCCTGGAACGCACCGGCGTCGTCCACCGCACCCAGAACGGCCGGTCCACCGCCTACGCCCTCACCGCCTGCGGCCACGAACTCGCCGAAGTATGCCTCGCGCTGGGCGCCTGGGGCGCCCGCTGGCGCTCGGTGCGTCCCGAGGACCAGGACCCCTATCTCGCGCTCTGGACCCTGGCCAGGATGATCACCCCGGATCTGGTGCCCCGCCCGCGCGTGGTCGTCGCCTTCCAGATCACCGACCGGCGGCCGCCGAACCGCTTCTGGCTCGTCCTGTCCCGCACCGGCAACGAGGTCTGCGCCCACCCACCCGGCTTCGACGAGGACGGCCAGGTGATCACGGACACCGCCGGCGTGGTCCGCTGGTATGCCGGCGAAACCGCCCTGCGCGGCCGGATCACCGCCCCACGCTGGCTGCGCGCGTCACTCTCCGCTTGGGGCCATCTCAACCCTTATGCCTCGTACGCGTGACGAAAAGTCCCCGCTCTCCCACGCCACGTAGGCACAACTCCAGGCCCCCAGCGCCGCCGCCGGGCTTACCCCGCGGTTGCGGCTGACCGCCACTGCTGCTTCCGGGCCTTTGGGGGGACGCTCGCGGTCAGCCGGGGTTGTGCGGCTGACCGTCAGCGCTGCTTCCCGGCCTTTGAAGGGACGTTAGCGGTCAGCCGGGGTTGCCCTCCGAGTCGCGAAGCGACTCTCGGCGGCAGCCGAATCCACGTGCTTAAGCCCGGCGGACGCGTTACGGCCTTGAGCTGTGCTGGCTCGCGGGGGAGAGCGGGGACTTTTCGTGACCCGTACTGGAAAGGGTTATTTGTCGCTGGTGACCGAGCGGGTCAAGGAAACGCTGTTGCCCATGCACAGGCCGGGCTCTTTGCCGAGTTTCTCGGCGATCTGGAGGCAGCGGGCGACCTGGTCGACGCTGGCGTCGGTGCGGGTGATCTCGGCGCGGGTCTTCGCGTTGGCCTTGTCGATCTCCAGGTTGCGCGCCTCGAGGATCTTCTGGCCGTAGGCGGCGATCGCCTGCGTGGTCGGCTCGTCATACCGCGGCGACTCGAACGCCACCGACTTCACCACGATCTCGTCACCGAGTTCGCTGGTCAGCGCCTTGATCAGCGGTTCCTTGTAGGTCTGGTTGAGATCCGGCGCCGGGGCGTCGCCGCTGGTCACGTCAACCGAGCCGAGCGGGTCGAACGCCGCGAAGATCGACGTCAGGGAACCGTTGATCTGCGGGTTGACGCGGCGCTCGACAAAGACCTCGAACCGGGTCTTATCTCCCACCTCGCGGTAGGCGGCCCAGTTCTCCGGCGCCTTCTCCGCCTTCGCCGACCACTCGATCTGCACCGGGATGCAGGCCCGCCGCTGCGCCGCGATGGTCACCCACACGCAGCTGTCGCCCAGGTGGGCGTAGGTCTGCCCGGTCGCGTCCCATTCATCGATGTCCTGCCACGGCGCCGTCCATTGCAGGCCGGCGCCGGTGGTCCGGCCGGTCGGCTTGTTCCAGCTGGTCACGATGCCGACGTTGCGGGTCGGCACCACCGAGATGCACGACACCACGACGAACGTGACCGCCAGGAACAGGCTGCCGCCGAACGTGAGCCACGCGGAACGACGGAACTTGACCGCCTTGCCGACCACCGCGGCGACCAGGGCGAACAGGGCGACGGCGCCGAGAAAGATGCCGAGGACGAACAACGAAATCAGGACTCCTGCTCCGGATGGGCCGCGCGGTGCGCGGCCAGGATGCGCTGCGCACGATCACGCAGATCGAGCGCGTCCGGCGTCTCGACGAGATCGGCGGCGAGCGCGATGGCATCGCGGTAGCGGGCGGCGCGCAGGGCCTCCCGGGTGCGGGCGGTGCCGAGGGCGAACCCGATCAGCACGCCGGCGGCCACCCCGAGAGCGGCCACGCCGAACACCAGAACCGCGATCATGCAGCTCACGGTACTGGAGTGGATCAAGTCAGGGCTTGCGGGCGACGCCACCGATCATCGTGTAATAGCTGTCCTTCTGCTCCGCCTCGGCCTCGGCGCCGGGCCGCCACTCGGCCAGCGGCACCAGGCCCGGCTCGACCAGCTCGAAATCCCCGAAGTACGCCTCGACCTCGTCACGGCGCCGCCACCGGCCGGTGCCCAGAGTCTCGTTGAACACCCGCTCGGCGTCACGCACCTTCGCCGAGACCTCCGGATGCTCGCCGGCCGGATCCCAGAAATGGATGATCGCCAGGTGGCTGCCCGCCGGCAGCGCGTCCCGCAATGAAGCCGCGATCCGGCCCGGATCCTCGGAGTCGTGCAGGTGATGCAGAATCGACAGCAGGAGAAGGCCGACCGGCTGGGAGAAATCCAGGTATTCCCGGACGACCGGATGCTCCAGAATCTTCCCCGGCTCGCGGACGTCCCCCTCGATGATCGTGCTGGTCCCCGCCTCGGCGAGCAGCGCGCGCCCGTGGACCAGCACCATCGGATCGTTGTCCACGTAGACGACCCGGGCCGCCGGATCGACGTCGTGCGCGACCTGATGCACGTTGGTCCGTGTCGGCAGACCCGAACCGATGTCGAGGAACTGCCGGATCCCCTGCTCGGCGGCGAGATAGCGGACCACCCGGCGCAGGAACGCCCGGCAGGCCCGGCCCGCCTCCTGCGCATCCGGCATGATCTCCAGCGCCCGCTGCGCGGCCATCCGGTCGATCGCGAAATTGTCCTTGCCGCCGACCATGAAGTCGTAGACCCGGGCAATGCTGGGAGTCGTCGCGTCCACCCCGGGTGGAACCGGCTCGTCGGCGGTCACCTGCTGATCCTTCCGTGTGGATCGTCACGGCCGCCGCCGAGCCTAATCGAAGGTCATCACCATGAACAGGAGTTGTGCGCGCCCGGCAGGATTCGAACCTGCGACCGGTGGATTAGAAGTCCACTGCTCTATCCGCTGAGCTACGAGCGCTGGCCAGCACATACTAGGCGGTCGTGCCGGACTTGTCGTCCGCCTCGTCGGCCATCGCCGCTTCGACAGCGGCCTCCGCCGCCTCCAGCATGGTGATCATGCCAGCCTGGTCCTCCGGCGCGGGCGGCACACCGGCCTCCGCGGTGCCCGGCGCGGGCAGGAACGCGTCCACCCAGCGGCCCAGCTCACGGAATACCTCGGCGCGTACGTCCTTGCCGGAGAGAGTCAGATCATGCAGGCCGCCGTCGAACCGCGCGATCGTCACCCGCGGGCCCAGGCCCGGCGCCCACCGGGCGATGTGCTCCACATCCAGCACCGCATCGGCCGCCCGCACGTCGTCGTGCCACTCCCGGCCCCGGAACGTCCGGCTCGAACAGGCCACCAGCACCGGCACGTCGATGGACAGGCCGGCCCGCAGCCGCCGCTGGCCCCGCCGGATCGCGTCGAGCCAGCCCATCCGGATCGGAAAACCCATGATCGGCTTCCAGGCCAGGTCGTAGTCCCACTCACCGTGATGCTCGGCGTGCAGGCTCCGGCCGTACAGGCCGAGGGAGGCGACGGGCATCCTTCGGTACGGCGAGCGGCCGCCGACCGCGAGAATGGCGGCCATCAGTGGACGCCGCACGAGCCAGGGCAGATTGAAGTCGAAGAACGGACTGTTCAGAAACAGTCCGTCGACGAGGCCGCGCCCCTTGCGGGTGTGCGCCCACAACGAGGTGATCAGGCCCCCCGTCGAATGGGCGCTGACCAGAAGCTGATCGTGGCCGTCCTCCTCCCGGATGATCCGGACCGCCTCGTCCAGCTCCGGGAAGTAGTCGGTCAGGCTGCGAGTGAAGTTCGGCGTCTGGTGCGGCAACAGGCTCCGGCCGTACTTGCGCAGGTCGAGGGCGTAGAAATCCCAGCCCCGCTCGGCGAAGAAGTCGGCCAGATGGGTCTGGAAGAAGTAGTCCACATACCCGTGGACGTGCAGCACGGCCCGGCGCGTCGGTGTCTCGGCCCTCCGCCGCACCAGGGTCGCCACCACCGGGCCCTCGTCGTCGCTGCCCAGATCGATGCTGTGCCGTTCGTACGGCCATCCCAGGACGTCGGTCTCCACCCGCCCAGGTTACCCGTCGGTACATGACCGCAGGCCATATCAGACCCGTCCAGCAGGCGGCCCGTCGTCCACAATCCGCCGCTGTCCACAGCCCGGAACCCCAAGATCCCCGAGGCCGGCGCCGCACCGGCCAAGCTCTGCCCTCGACCGGGACAGCCGAACATTCCGAGGGAGAAAGTCGTGTTCGAAACAAACATCGTGGTCGTCGGCAACGTGCTCACCGCGCCCGAATGGCGGCGCATCAACACCGACAACTCGCTGGTCGCCAACTTCAAGATCGCGTCGACCGCCCGGCGCTTCGACCGCGAGGCCGGCCGATGGGTCGACGGCAACAGCATG
Source organism: Actinoplanes sp. NBC_00393 (assembly GCF_036053395.1). NCBI lineage: Bacteria > Bacillati > Actinomycetota > Actinomycetes > Micromonosporales > Micromonosporaceae > Actinoplanes > Actinoplanes sp. NBC_00393. The sequence goes on from NZ_CP107942.1 coordinate 9,830,474, forward strand.
CGGGTCCGGGTCACGGCCTGGCGCCGGCTTGCCGAAGGCGTGGCCTCGTCGGTCACGGTCGGCGACCCGGTGATCGTCTACGGGCGGATCTTCACCCGCGACTGGGTCGACGACGACAAGAACCACCGCGTGTCGTACGAGATGGAAGCCTTCTCGATCGGCCATGACCTGAGCCGCGGCAAGAGCCGGTTCTACCGCAACCGGCCGGCCGGGGCGAACAGCATGATCGAAGGACCGGAGACCGACGCGATCGTGCGCGGCGAACCGTCCGTCACCGTCGGCGAGGCGGAAGCGCCGGTGGCGTACGGGGACGGCCTGCCCGAACCGCTGCCGGACGAGCAGGCGCCCAGCTTCCTCGAAGTCGTCGCCGAGCTGACCGACGAGGAGGAACCGCCCGCCGAGGAGACCGAGCCGCCGGTCGTGGAAACCCGGCGGACCCGGCGCGGCAGCCGCCGTGAGCCCGTGCCGGCCTGAGACCCCACCCACAGCCGCCGCCCGGTGGATCAGCCTCCCTGCGGATCCCCGGGCGTGCCGGCGCCCGGCGGCCCGGCCGGCTCGGGGTCGCCCGGCCGGGCCGCTGGTGCGGGGTCCTTCGATCGGGATGGGCCGATCGTGCCGTCGCATCCGACCGCCAGTCGGAGCGGCCCGATGAGGGAACCGGCAACCGCACGCGGCAGACTGAACCAGTGCTGCTGAAGGACATCCGAGCCATCGTGACCGAGTCGATGACGCTCTCGCCGGACGACCCGGCGGCCGAGGAGACCAACACCAACTGGTTCGGCGCACCTCCACACGAACGCATGGGGCTCTCCGCCGACGAGGTGGTCACCGCGTTCGAGGAGACGGCGTACCTGATCCGCGAACAGGTGGCCGGAAACGGGCACCGGGGCACGGCCACGTTCTACGTCTGGCACGACTCCGTGGCCGGCCAGCTGCGGTGCTCAGTCGGCAGCCGCAAACCCAGCGACCTGCCCTTCACCGTCGACTACCGGATCACCGATGACCTGCGCGCGATCGTCGTGGAGTTCCTCGAGGACCGGGCGCCCGGCGCCATCGTCTGGGGTGAGCTCGAGCCGGTGCCGTACCCCGACGACGTGGAGAGCGAGCCCGGACTCGCGGTGTGGGCGTTCGACCTGACACCCTTCGGCCGGTGACCCGCCGGTGGGCCGCGGACGCGGCCGGCCTGCTCGCCGGATACCTCCTGGACGCCGCAGTCGGTGACCCGCAGCGGTTCCACCCGGTCGCCGGGTACGGGACAGCGGCCACCGCGCTGGAACGCCGCCTCTACCGGCCCGGACGGGCGGCCGGGGCGGCGTTCACCGCGGTTGCCGTCGGAGTGCCGGTCCTCGCCGGGCTGGCTGCCGGCCGGGCTTCCCGCAACCTGCCGGTCGCCCGGTTCGCGGTGACCGCTGCGGCGACCTGGGCTGTGCTGGGTGGGCGTACCCTGCGCCGGGAATCCCGGATCATGGCCCGCCACCTCGACGCCGGTGACCTGCCGGCGGCCCGCGGCCGGCTCAACCATCTGTGCGGGCGGGACCCGTCTGCGCTGGACGAGCCGGAACTCGCTCGTGCGACGGTGGAATCGGTCGCGGAGAACACGTCTGATGCGGTCGTGGCCCCGCTGTTCTGGGGGGCGCTGCTCGGGCCGGCGGGACTGCTCGGGTATCGGGCGGCCAACACGCTCGATGCGATGGTCGGGCATCGGTCGCAGCGGTACGCCCGGTTCGGCACGGCGTCGGCTCGGCTCGATGATCTGCTGAATCTGGTGCCGGCTCGGCTCACCGGGCTGATCACCGTGGGGGTGTCGCCGATCGGCGGTGGGTCGCCGCGGGAGACGCTGCGGGTGTGGCGGCGCGACCGCAACGATCATCCGTCGCCGAATGCGGGGCAGTGCGAGGCGGCGATGGCGGGGGCGCTCGGGGTTCGGCTGGGTGGGCGAAACGTCTATTTCGGACGTAGCGAGGTGCGGCCGTTGCTGGGGGACGGGCCGCGGCCGACGGCTGTGCATCTGCGGCGGGCTGCTCGGGTGTCGGGAGCGGTGGGCGCGGTGGCGGTCGGGCTGGCGGCGGTCTTGGCGGCGGGTCGCGCGGCAGTTGGTGGTTTGGGGGTTGGGGGTGGGTCCCCCAAGAGTGGGACGACGCGATGACCGGCGGCCTCCTGATCGCCGGCACCACCTCCGACGCCGGCAAGAGCGTCCTGACCGCCGGCATCTGCCGCTGGCTGCACCGCAACGGCGTCCGCGTAGCCCCTTTCAAAGCCCAGAACATGTCCAACAACTCAGTAGTAGTCCTCGGTCCTGACAACCGAGGCGGCGAGATCGGCCGGGCGCAGGCCATGCAGGCGGCCGCCTGCGGCGTCCCCGCCGACATCCGGTTCAACCCGGTGCTGCTCAAGCCCGGCAGCGACCGTTCCAGCCAGGTGGTGCTGCTCGGCGAGGCCGTGGACACGGTCACCGCCGGCAACTACCGGTCGCTGCGTCCCCGTCTGGCCGAGACCGCGTACGCCGCCCTGGCCGACCTGCGCACCGAGTACGACGTCGTCGTCTGCGAGGGCGCCGGCAGCCCCACCGAGATCAACCTGCGGGACGGCGACTTCGTCAACATGGGACTGGCCCGCCGGTTCGGCCTGCCGACGGTGGTGGTCGGCGACATCGACCGGGGCGGGGTCTTCGCCGCTTTCTTCGGCACTCTCGCGCTGCTCGCCCCCGAGGATCAGGAGCTCGTCGCCGGCTTCGTCATCAACAAGTTCCGGGGCGACCTGGGTCTGCTCCGCCCGGGACTCGACATGATCACCGCGGCGACCGGCCGTCCCGTGCACGGCGTGCTGCCGTTCCACCTGGACGTCTGGCTCGATGCGGAGGACTCGCTGGCGTACGGTCGCGTCCTCGGCCGACCCGGCCCGCCGCACGGCAGTGAGTGGCTGCGGGTCGCGGTGGTCCGGCTGCCCCGGGTCTCGAACGCCACCGACGCCGAGGCGCTCGCCGCCGAACCGGGCGTGCAGGTGCGCCTGACGATCGAACCGTCCGAGATCGCCGACGCCGACCTGGTGGTGCTGCCGGGGTCGAAGGCGACCGTGTCCGACCTGGCCTGGCTGCGGGAGACCGGCCTGGCCGACGCCGTCCGGGCGCACGCCGCGACCGGTAAGCCGCTGCTCGGCATCTGCGGCGGCTTCCAGATGCTGGCCGAGAGCATCCACGACGAGGTGGAGAGCGGCCGTGGCACCGTACCCGGTCTCGGTCTGCTGCCGGTCGGGATCACTTTCGCCGCTCGCAAGACCCTGGCCCGTTCCGCCGGATCAGCGCTGGGTACGGCAGTCGGCGGCTACGAGATCCACCACGGCCAGGTCTCGGCGGGCGAACCGGAGCCGTTCCTGCACTACATCGACGGCCGGCCGGAGGGCGCGGTGGCCGGCAATGTCTACGGCACGCACTGGCACGGGGCGTTCGAGTCCGACGAGTTCCGCCGCCGCTTCCTGACCCGGGCGGCCGCGCAGGCCGGACGCCGCGGTTTCACGGTCGCGCCCGGCACCCGGTACGCCGCGGTCCGCGAACGAGCCCTCGACGTGCTCGGCGATCTCGTCGAGGAACACCTGGACACCGATGCGCTGTGGCGGCTGATCGAGAAGGGCCCACCGGCCGGTCTGCCGTTCGTGCCGCCGGGAGCCCCGTAGGGGATTTCTCCGGGTCGCCGGGCCGGGACAAGCGTTGCGCGACGGGCGTACGTTGGGCGCGGGATTTGCCGGACGAAGCCACGACGCCGTAAGCGGCGAGAACGGGGTGATCCATGACCACCGAAGAGTCGAACCGGCCGGTCCGCCGCCGGGTGACCCTGACCGGGATCAGCTCGCGGGCCTGGGAGCACCCCGCCGACCGCGGCGCGCTCTCCGCCCTGCGTGAGCTGCGCGGCTTCGACGACATCGTGAAGACTTTCTTCGGCATGTGGAACGAGCGCGGGTTCCGCCTGACGTTCCTGGCCGGGGCGATCCGGGTCGACCACCGGCAGTACCCGCGGGTCTACAAGCTGTACACCGAGGCGGCCAGCACGCTGGACGTGGCCGAGCTGCCCGAGATCTACGTGAGCCAGAACCCGCGGATCAACGGTCAGGCGATCGGTCTGGACCGGCCGTTCATCGTGATCACCACGGGCTCGGTGGAGCGGCTGGACGACGACGAGCTGCGCGCTCTGCTCGGCCACGAGCTGGGGCACGTGCTGAGCGGGCACGCCGTCTACAAGACGATCATGATGATCTTGACCAGCTGGGCGGCGAACATCAGCTGGCTGCCGGTCGGCGCCTTCGCGCTGCGGGCGATCATCGCGGCGATGCTGGAGTGGTGGCGCAAGGCCGAGCTCTCCGCCGACCGGGCCGGTCTGCTCGCCGGTCAGGACCCGGCGGCCTCGCTGCGGCTGCTGATGAAGCTGGCCGGCGGCGGCGACCTGTCCCAGATCGACACCGCCGCGTTCCTGGAGCAGGCCGCGGAGTACGAGGGTGGCGGCGACCTGCGCGACAGCATCCACAAGATCGGCCTGACCGCGTGGAGCACCCACCCGGTGCCCGTCGCCCGGGCCGCTGAGCTGCGCAAATGGATCGACTCGGGGGCGTACGCGCGGATTGTCTCCGGTGACTACCCGCGTCGCGACTCGGACGGCGACGCCCGGGTCACCGAGGACGTGAAAGAGGCCGCGAAGGCGTACCGGGAAGATTTCGCCACCTCGCAGGACCCCCTGGTCGGCCTGCTGCGCAGGCTCGGTGATGGCGCCTCGGACATGGCCGGATCGGCCGCAGGCCGGGCGATGAACTGGGCGAGCGACGCGCGCCGCCGCAGCCGGGGGGACAACGGCGGAGGCAACGGCGGGGGTACGCCGGACGCCTGATCGCTGAGGCCGGCGCCGGTGCGGCCTACGATCGGCGACATGAGCTTGAGTGAATCCGATCTGCGCGCCACCATCGCGCGGGAAATGCCCGGTGTCCGCGCCGACCTGGAACGGTTGGTGCGGATTCCGGGCGTCGCCTTCGAAGGTTTCGACCACTCGCACGTCGAGCGGTCCGCGGAGGCGGTCGCCGAGCTGCTGCGTGGCTGCGGCCTGGAGACCCAGGTCGTGCGGCACGGCGGGCAGCCGGCGGTGATCGGCCGCAAGGCGGCCCCGGCGGGCGCCCCCACGGTGCTGCTCTACGCGCACCACGACGTCCAGCCGGCCGGCGATCCCGCGCTCTGGGCGAGCGACCCGTTCGAGCCCGAGGAGCGCGACGGCCGGCTCTACGGCCGCGGCGCCGCCGATGACAAGGCCGGCGTGATGGCCCACGTCGCCGCGCTGCGCGCGTTCGGCGACCAGCTGCCGGTGGGCGTGGTCGTCTTCGTCGAAGGCGAGGAGGAGTACGGGTCGGACTCGCTCGACACGATCATCCAGGAGCACCTGGAGGAGCTGCGCTCGGACGTGATCGTGATCGCCGACTCCGGCAACTGGGACATCGGGCAGCCCGCCCTGACCACCTCGCTGCGCGGCCTGGTGAACATGTTCGCCGAGGTGCGGGTGCTCAAGAGCGCCGTGCACAGCGGCATGTTCGGCGGCCCGGTCCCGGATGCGCTGATCACCCTGGTCCGGCTGCTCGCGACCCTGCACGACGACTCCGGCGAGGTCGCGGTCGAGGGGCTGATCGGCCGCGAGGGCGCGAGCGTCGACTACCCGGCGGACCGGTTCCGTCACGAGGCCGGGATGCTCGACGGCGTCGAGCTCATCGGCAAGGGCACGATCACCGACCGGATCTGGACCAAACCGTCGATCTCGGTCCTCGGCATCGACGCGCCGCGCACGCTGGAAGCGGCCAACGCCCTTCAGCCTTCGGCCCGAGCCAAGATCAGCGTACGGCTGGCGCCCGGGGAGGACCCCAAGTCGGCGTACGCGGCGGTCTGTGCCCACCTGGAGAAGCACGTGCCGTGGGGCGCGCAGCTGATGCTGGAACTGGAGAGTGACGGCGCGCCCTGCGTGATCGACGCGACCGGTCCGGCGTACGAAGCGGCCCGTTCCGCCTTCCGGTCCGCCTGGGACGGCACCGACCCCGTGGACATGGGCGTCGGCGGCTCGATCCCGTTCATCGCCACCTTCCAGGAGCTGTTCCCGGACGCGGCGATCCTGGTGACCGGCGTCGAGGACCCGCACGCCGCCGCCCACGGGCCGAACGAGAGCCTGCACCTCGGCGAGTTCGAGCGGGTCTGCGTCGCCGAGGCCCTGCTCCTCAAGAACGTCGCGGAGACCTTGACGAAGAACTAGAACGGGGTGACCGATGGCCGAGTTGTCGTGCGAGGTTCTGGTGGTGGGTGCCGGCCCGACCGGCCTGATGCTCGCCAACTGGCTGACCCGGCTCGGGGTGCACGTGCTCGTCGCGGACGGCAAGGACGGCCCGACGCGCGAGTCCCGGGCCCTCGTCGTGCAGGCCCGCAGCCTGGAGATCTACGACCAGCTCGGCGTCGGTGACCAGGTGCTGGAGGCAGCGCACCGGGCCGAGGCGCTCGCGCCCGGGTTCGGTGCGCGGGCCTTCGGCCGGATCCCGATCGGGGCGCTCGGCGCCGGGGTGACGCCGCATCCGTACATCGAGATCCTCGAACAGAGCCGCAACGAGGAGATTCTCTACGAGAACCTGCAGAAACTCGGCGGCGAGGTGTTCTGGGAGAGCCCGGTCACCGCGGTGGCACAGACCGAGGAGGGCATCGAGGCCAAGGTCGGCAACGACACCGTACGGGCCCGCTTCTGCGTCGGCTGCGACGGCGCGAACTCGACGGTCCGCCGATCCCGGCGCATCGACTTCGCCGGGATCACCAACCCGCACCGGTTCTTCGTGCTGGACGCGGTCGGTGCGACCGGCCTGGTGCCCGGGGCGGTCAACGCCCGGCCGGACGGCGAGGACTTCCTGCTCGCCTTCCCGATGCGCGGCGAACGGAACTGGCGGCTGATCGGGCTGGTCCGCGACGTCGACTCGGACGGCGTCCTGGACGAGGACGACGCCCGGACCCGGATGCGGCAGACGTTCGGCGTCGACTACGAGCGGGCCCGCTGGTTCGCGACGTACCGCGTGCACCACCGGGTGGCGGCGGCCTTCCGGGACGGCCCGTTCCTGCTGGCCGGCGATGCCGCCCATGTGCATTCGCCGGTCGGCGGCCAGGGCATGAACACCGGCCTGCAGGATGCCCACAACCTGGCCTTCAAACTCGCCGACGTGCTGCGCGGCCGGCGCCGCGACAGCTGGCTGGATCGGTACGAGGCGGAGCGGCGCCCGGTCGCCCGGACGCTCGTGGCCACCACGGACCGTCTGTTCGGCTTCATCACGTCGAATCGGCTCCCGTCCCGGCTGCTGCGCCGGGTCGGCATCCCGCTGCTGGCGCCGTTGGCCGTACGTCTGCTGCCCCGCTCTTCCGGCGGCTCCCGGCTCTTCCAGTACGTGTCGCAGATCCGCATCCACTACCGCCTCGACCCGGGGGCCTCCGGCGGCCGCCGGGACCCGGTCATCGGCCGTCGGCTCCCGTGGACCGGCGGCAACTATCCGGCCCTGCAGGCCGCCTCCTGGCAGATCCACGGGTACGGCGGAGTGGCCCCGGAAAGTGCCCCTGACCTGGGGATACCGGTCCATGTCTTCCCGCCGGCGCCGTACACCGGCCTGCGCCCCGGCCTGTTCTACCTGGTTCGGCCGGACGGCTTCGTCGCGGCCCGCGCCGAGCCCGCCGAGGCGGAGGAACTATTCCGGTACGCGATGGCTCGTTGATCTGTGGCGGTGGCGATCAATCCTGTTAGGATTTCGAACATGCGTTCGAAGAGTGCTCCCGCTGCAGCCAGCCGCGTGGTCCGGGTCATGCCCGCCGGCCCGCGAGACACCCTCGACCGGCTCCGGACACGCGATCGGATCGAGTCGATCGCACGGCTGCGGGTCGCGGCCCGCGCTCTGGGTGACGTGGACGTCTCGGGGTGGGACGACGCCACCCTCCACGACCATCTGGAGGAGTTGTCCAAGGTGCTCTGCGCCCTCGACTCCGAGCTCACCCGGGTCGCCGACGCGGTGCGGGCCAAGGGCTTCCGGGTCACCGAGCCGAGAGCAGCCTGAGCACCGGGCCCCGGATTGTCGTACCCGGCTGCCAGGATGGGTCTCGTGCGCTTCCTCGACATAGCTGCCACCTCGGCGGCCGTCAGCGCGACCTCCGGCCGCAAGGCCAAGATCGAGCTGCTGGCCGACGCCCTGCGCCGTCTCGAGCCCGGCGAGATCACCGCCGGGTCCGCCTACCTGGCCGGTGAGCTGCGCCAACGGCAGACCGGTGTCGGCTACGCGAGCCTGCGCGACCTGCCACCACCAGCCGCCGAGGCCACTCTCACCGTGGCCGCCGTCGACGCCGCGATCGCCGAGCTGTCGGTGATTGCCGGCGCCGGCTCGCAGGCCCGCCGGCGTCAGCTGATCGGCGCCCTCTTCGGCGCGGCCACCGAGGATGAGCAGCGGCTGCTGGTCGGCCTGTTCGGCGGCGAGCTCCGCCAGGGCGCCCAGGCCGGCCTGCTGGCCGAGGCGATCGCCTCGGCCGCCCAGGTGCCGGCCACCGCCGTGCGCCGGGCGCTCCTGCTCGCCGGCGATCTCAAGCAGGTCGCCGCCGCGGCGCTCACCGGCGGCGCCGCCGCGCTGGCCGAGATCCATCTGCGGGTCGGCACCCCGCTGAGCCCGATGCTGGCCAGCAGCGCCCCAGATGTCGCCGCCGCCTTGGCAGCCACCGGCACGCCCGCGATCGTCGACACCAAACTCGACGGCATCCGCATCCAGGTGCACCGCTCCGGCGACGAGGTGGCCGTCTTCACCCGCAGCCTGGACGACATCACCGCCCGCCTGCCCGACGTGGTCGCCGCGGTCCGCGCGCTGCCGGTCCGCGAGGTCATCCTCGACGGCGAGGCCATGGCGTTGGACGCGAGCGGGCGCCCCCGACCGTTCCAGGAGATCTCCAGCCGGGCCGCCACCCGCGGAGCAACGTCCGACGTCGCCCTGGTGCCCTACTTCTTCGATCTCCTCCATCTCGACGGCACCGACCTGCTCGACGAGCCCGGCCGGGTGCGCTGGGCCGCCCTCGCCGACACCCTCCCGGCCGACCTGACCGTCGGCCGCGAGACAGCCGAGACCCCAGAGCAGGCCGCCGCCGCATTCGCCGCCGCCCTGGCCGCCGGCCAGGAGGGCGTGGTCGTCAAATCCCCCGACGCGCCCTACGACGTGGGCCGCCGAGGCGCCGCCTGGGTCAAGGTGAAGCCCCGCCACACCCTGGACCTGGTCGTCCTGGCCGTCGAGTGGGGCCACGGCCGCCGGCGCGGCTGGCTCTCCAACCTGCACCTGGGCGCGCGCGACCCACGCACCGGCGAGTTCATCATGCTCGGCAAGACGTTCAAGGGCCTCACCGACGAGCTGCTGCGCTGGCAGACCGAGCGCTTCAAGGAGCTGGCCGTCTCCGACAACGGCTGGGTCGTCCAGGTCCGCCCCGAACAGGTCGTCGAAATCGCCTTCGACGGCGTCCAGACCTCCCCTCGCTACCCCGGCGGCGTCGCGCTGCGCTTCGCGCGGGTGCTCCGCTACCGCGACGACAAGCCGGCCGCCGAAGCCGACACCATCGACATGGTCCGCACGATCGGCGGCCACCAGCCACCCGCCAGCTGACCTCAGCCCCTGACCTCGCGCCGCCCGCTCACCGACCTCGGGCCGCCCGCTGGCCGCTCGACTCTTTGGCTGCCCGCTGCCCGCTGCCCGCTCGCTCTGGGCTGCCCGCTGACACCCTCGGGCCGCCAGTTGGGGCCACCCACCGGCGGCTGGAGCTCCGGCCTCACTCCTTACCGCTGCAGATCTTGGGCGCTGATACACCCTCCGCGGTGTAAAGAAACCCAAGATTGACCATCCGCAACGGATCTTGGGCGTCTGGGCACACGCGAGTGGGGTCAAAGACACAAGAGCGCAGCGCGGCAAGGCGCTCATCGCCACTTCCGATCGACCGTAGCCCGACTGCTGCTGCCAGAAGGCCAACCCGGACCCGGTCGCCCGCCCTTACAGGGCGGCCAGACTCCGGACGTAGTTGACCTGCTGATTGATCGAGGTCACATCGCCTTCGTCACGGATCGGGATGCGGGCCACGTACTGAAGCTGGCCGCTCGTGACGATCACGTGCACCATCCCCTGCGGCACGGACTCCTTCACCAGCAGGAGCAGCAGACTCAGCCCGGCAGTCACGCAGATGCCGACGAAAGCCAGAACCTTCGCCCACGGCGGGATCCGCCGCCGCATCGGCCAGTGCTCGGTGACCTGCCATTGGGAGCCGGCCAGCGGGAAGTCACCGACCGGGGTCCGGACCACCGAGGACGTGATCTCGATCTCGGCGATCTCCACGATCACCGGCCCGGGTGCCGCCGGAGCGGAGGGGACCGGGGCGGGCGTGGGCACGCTCCACGGATCACCCGGCGGAATGCTCATGCCCGCGACACTAATCGGCGCGGCGCAGCACCGCGAGACAGCCTATTCGTCGCGCGGCGCCGACTCCGCGACCACCGCAGCGGCCCGCCGCTGGTCCGCCTCCTCAACGCGGTCCCGCGAACGTTCCGCGCGCTGATCGGCCTCCTCGACCCGGTCCAGCGGGCGGTGGGCGCGCCGTTGGTCGGCTTCCTCGACCCGGTCGCGTGGGGCACGCGCGCGCCGCTGATCGGCTTCTTCGACCCGGTCGCGGCGGGCCGGAGCGGCCGGCCTCTTCTCCACCGGCCCGTTCACGCCCTGAGCCTCGCGGCGCGCCTGCCACCCGTACAAGAAAAAGGCCATCACCGCGAAGATCCACCACTGGACCGCATAGCCACCGTTCTGCCAGGCGTCCTCGTGTGAGATCGGCACCGCAACGAACGCCGGATCGGCGGCCGGCGTCTGCGAAGTCAGGAGGACATATGCCCCATAAACCGGAAACGGCAACTCGGTGGCGAGGCGCGGCATGTTGAGCCGGCGGGTGTCCAGCCGGCCGTCCCGGCGCTCCACGACAGCGGGTCGACTTTCCGACAGGTGAATCTGGCCCTCGACCGTCACCGTGCCGGTCGGTGCTGCCGGAACTTCCGGTGCGGCCAAGGCGCCACCGGGTGGGGCGGGGACCCATCCGCGATCGACGAGGATCGCCGTCCCGTCGTCCAGGAGCAGCGGTGTGACGATCTCGAAGCCCACCTTGTCGCCGACCGTGCGGCCCCGGGCCTGGATCTCGTGCGCCGGGTCGTACCGGCCGGTCATCGTCACCTTTGTCCAGGCCAGAGCTTTGCCGGGGGCCGCGCCGGGGGTGCCGGCGACGGTCGGCGCGGCGAGCACGGCACTCAGCGGGACGGCTGCAGCGGCATTCGCCGAGTCGATCCGTTCATTGATGGCGGTGCGCTCGTGATACCGGCTCAGCTGCCAGTTGCCGAGCATCACCATGACGATCGAGGCGACGACGGTGAGCGCGGCCGCGGCGAGCCAGCGGGGCGTCAGCAGGAACCGGTACACGCCCCGAGGCTACCTGGCCAGGCGGTGTCGTCGGCCGCAGCCAGGTAGTGTGCGACATCCGGCAGGCAATACCACCTGACTGCCGATCGCGGAATCCTCGGGGGAGACATTGATCACCGCCCAGCCACGTCTGGTCGTGAGCGCGCCGGCGTCCGGCCACGGCAAGACAGCGATCGCTGTCGGGCTGCTCGCCGCATTGACGGCGCGTGGCGTACCGACTGCGGGTTTCAAGGTCGGCCCGGATCACACCGACGCCGCGTACCTCGGGCTGGCCGCCGGCCGCCCCGGCCGCAACCTGGACCCCCGCCTGGTCGGCGCGCAGCGCGTCGCGCCGCTGTTCGCGCACGGCGCAGCCGGCGCGCAGCTGGCCGTCATCGAGGGCGCGATGGGGTTGTTCGACAGTCTCACCGGGCAGCCGGAGATCGACGGTACGGCCGCTGTCGCCGCAACTCTGCGTGCCCCGGTGGTGCTGGTGGTGGACGTCGCCGCGATGGGCCACTCGCTTGCCGCGCTGGTGCACGGCTTCCGGATGTTCGACGAGATGGTGCACCTCGGTGGCGTCATCCTCAACCGGGTCGCCTCGCCGCGGCACGAGCAGATGCTGCGCAGCGCCATGGACGACATCGGCATGCCCGTGCTGGGTGCGCTGCACCGTGGTGACCTGCCGAGCGTGCTGCCGGCCCGGGTGCACGGCCTCGTGCCGGTCGCGCACCGCACCGTCGAGGCCGGCCGCGCGGTGCGCCGGCTGGGCGAAGCGGTCGCCGGCATGCTGGACATGGACCGGCTGATGGCCCTCGCCGGCTCCGCGCCGACGCTGCCCGGGCCGATCTGGACGCCGGCCGAGGTGATCGGCGGCGAGGTCTTCGATCAGCGGCCGCTGATCGCCCTGGCCGGGGGCCAGGGCGCCCCTTACACCTACGTGGAGACGGCCGAGCTGCTCACCGCGGCCGGTGCGGATGTCGCAGTCGTCGATCCGCTGCGTGACGAGGCACTGCCGGCAGGAACGCGGGCGTTGATCGTGGGTGCGGGTCTCCCTGAGGGGTACGCCGAGGAGCTCTCCGCCAATCACCGGCTCAGCGCGGACGTCGCCCAGTTCGCCCGGGACGGCTGGCCGGTCGTGGCCGAGGGCATCGCGCTCTCGTGGCTGGGCCGGGAACTCGACGGCCGCCCGATGTGCGGCGTCCTGGACGCCACCGCGGCCACCGGCGAACAGACCGTCGCCGGCTACCGCGAGGCGACCGCGCCGGGCACCTCGGTGCTGGCGCCGGCCGGTGCTCGCATCACCGGCTACAAGCACCATCGCGCGATCGTCGCTCCGCGGGCCGGCGCGAACCCGGCGTGGACCTGGTCCGGCGGCAACCCGGAAGGTTTCGTCTGGCGGCAGGTCCACGCTTCCCAGCTCGGCCTCCACTGGGCGGCCGCTCCAGAGATCGCGAACCGGCTGGTCGCCGCGGCGCTCGCCGGCCCGCAGACAGGGTCGCCGTCCGGTCCGGGTCCGTCCGGCCCCGGCGGCCCGGTACGCGAGACGCTGCCCTCCAACCCGGCGATGCAACCCGGCCCGGCGATGCAGCCCAGCCCTGCCATGCCGCCCGGCCCGGGGACACAGCCCAGCCCGGTCATGCAGCCTAGCCCGGCGATGGCATCCGGCCAGCCGGTGCCCAGTGGCTTCTCGGGCCCGCCCGCCGGCCCATCAGGCCCGCCCAACCAGGCTGGTTTCCCCGGCCCTCAGTCCTCCGGAGCACCGGGACATGCAGGCTTTCCAGGCCCGGCTGGTTCCTCCGGAGCACCGGGACATGCCGGCTTCCCAGGCCCGGCTGGTTCCTCCGGAGCACCGGGACATGCCCGCTTTCCAGGCCCGGCTGGTTCGTCCGGAGCGCCGAGTCAGGCCGATTTCCCCGGCTCCGCCGGTCCGTCCGGTGCACCGGGACAAGGTGGTTTCCCTGCCTCCGGGCCGTCAGCGCATGCCGGTCCAGCCGGCGCACCTGGACAGGGTGGTTTTCCGGGCTCGGGGCACGGCGGCGCTCCTGGTCCGTCGGGTGCACCGGGGCACAGTGGTTTCCCGAGCTCCGGGCCGTCGGGGCACGCCGGTCCGTCCGGCACGCCCGGACAAGGTGGTTACCCGGGTACCGGACCGTCAGGGGCGCCGGGGCACGCCGGATTCTCCGGCCCGCCCGGACCCACCGGTTTCCCGGTTTCGCCCGCCGGCCAGGCCGGACCGCCCGGACCGATGCCGCCGCTTCCCGGTACGCCGCTGCCGCCCGGTCCTGTTCCGGGGGCGCACGGACCGGGAACGGGGACGCACGGACCGGGAACCGGGGCGCACGGACCGGGAACCGGGGCGCACGGACCGGGAACGGGGGCCCACGGACCGGGAATGCCTCCGGGTTCCCGCCCGGGCATGAACTCCGCCCTGCCTCCGCACCTGGGCACCGAACCCGGTCCGGGACCTGTGCTGATCCCGGGGCCCGGCACGGTGACCGGTCCCGGTTACGGGCCGGGCAGCGCGCCCGGCTCGGGCGCGGGCGCGCCGCATGGTCCCGGTGAGGGAGTCGCGCCCGGCTCCGGTCCGGGTACACCCGGCATTCCGGACAGCCGCCCGACCGAGGACATCCCGATCCATTCCTGAAAGTTGGTCGCCGCCGGAAGATCCACCGCTGGTGGTGGCAGTCGCTGGAAGCGGCCCAGCGCCCCGAGGCGAACGGGAAGATCCACCGCTGGTGGGGGCCGTTGCTGGAAGCGGCCCAGCGCCCCGAGGCGACAGGAAGATCCACCGCTGGTGGTGGTCGCCGCCGGAAGCGGCCCAGCGTGCGAAAGGCGAATCGCCGACGGCGAAAGTGTCGTACCCCACTCGTAACGTGGGGCCTACGACAACCGTAGGAGGCGATCGTGGCCGACCGTGTGCCGCTGGATTTCGACCCACCGGTTCGTCAGATCCGAGCCCTGCTGCTCGGCGTCGACGACAGTGATCTCGCCGCGCCCACGCCCTGCCCCGGCTGGTCGGTCGCGGCCCTCCTGGATCACCTGATGGGGCTGGCGTTCGCATTCACCCAGACGGCCCGCAAACGCACCGGTGCGCCCGGGACCAGCAGCCCGCCTCCGGAGCCGACCGCCGAGCATCTGTCACCACAGTGGCGCAGTCGTCTTCCCGTCCTGCTCGAGGAGCTCTCCACCGCCTGGAAGGATCCGGCCGCCTGGACCGGGACGGCACAGGCCGGCGGGGTGACCCTGCCCGCCACCGCCATGGGCACCGTCGCGGTGAACGAGTTGGTCATGCACGGCTGGGATCTGGCCCGGGCCACCGGGCAGGACTACGCGGCAGATCCACGCACGCTGGAGATTCTGATCGAGTTCCTGTCCCAGGGCCCGGCCGAGGGCACGCCCGGCCTGTTCGGCCCGGTGGTTCCGGTCGATCCGGAGGAGGACCTGCTACGCCAGGCGGTCGGCCTGGCCGGCCGCGACCCGTCCTGGCGCCCACCGCGCAGCCACCACGTCCCATCCGCCCGTCTGCGCCGCCCAGGCCCATGACCGACGACTGCCGGAGCCGGCAGTTGCGACGACTGCCGGAGCCGGCAGCGGCTGTGGCGGGCCGGCAATGCGTGGAGGGCGTGATGAATCTGCTCCGAACGGAGGTCAGCTGAAGCAAGGGTGGCTCGCCGCCGGCGCGGCCGACCGATGAAGCGGCCTGCGCAACGGCGAACGGCCGCCGTGGGCGAGGGCGCCCAGGACGGCCGTTCGCGGGCCCAGCAGGCTGGCTCGCAGTCCGGCAGGCTGGGCCGCAGTCCGGCAGGCTGGGCCGCAGCCCGGCAGGCTGGGCCGCAGCCCGGCAGGCTGGGCCGCAGCCCGGCAGGCTGGCTCGCAGTCCGGCAGGCTGGGTCGCAGCGCGGCAGGCTACCGGCCGAGCTTTGAGCTACCGGGCCGGCTTGGCCGAGCTACCAGACCAGCTTGTCGGAAGGGGGTTCGAACTTCTCCTTGGGCTGGCCCTTCAGGGCATCCCGCAAGGTTTGCGCGACGGTGAACTTCGACATCGTCGAGCGGCCCGAGCCCACCACATGCTCCGGGTTGTCCGGGTCCGCGACGAAGGCCGCCGCCGCCAGTTGCGGGGTGTATCCGCTGAACCACGCCGTCTTGTTGCCGTCGGTGGTGCCGCTCTTGCCGGCCACCGGGCGGCCCAGGGTGGCGTAGACCATCTCCGAGGTGCCCCAGCCACCGCAGCTGCCGCGCGCCGAGCCGTACCCGGTGACGCAGCGGGCCGCGTCGGTGGCGGCGCGGGCCACGTTGGTGCGCAGTTCGCGGTGGCAGCGCGGCGCGGCGATCAGTTTGCCGTCGTGCACGGCGTGGCTGCCGTCCGGGTTGCGGATGGACTGGACCGGCAGCGGCTCGCAGTACATGCCTTCGGCCGCGACCGTGGCGAAGACGTTGGCCATCTCCACCGGGGTCGCGTCGCTGACGCCGAGGGTGAAGGCGCCCCAGCCGGAGGCGTGTTCCGGGGTAGCTAGCCGCCGGTCCACCTCGGTGCGCCACCGAAGACCGAGACGCTCCGCCATCTTGACCGCCTTGTCAGCGCCGACCCGCTGTTCGAGCTGCACGAAGTAGGTGTTCACCGACTTCCCGAAGCCGCTCCACATGGTCTGGTTGCCGGTCATCGAGGCGCTGGAGTTCTTCGGGCACCAGTTGACCCCGCAGGTCGCCGGCCCGGGCGCGGTGATGTATTTCGAGACGAACCGTTGCGGCGAGTAGAACGAGGTGGAGAGTGGCAGCCCTTCTTCCAGCGCCGCCAGCATGGTGAAGATCTTGAACGTGGAGCCGGCCTGGTATCCGGCCATGTTGCCGCCGCCGAGCAGCGGGTTCACCGTGTTGGGGTAGTTGCCTTTGACGTCGCGGCCGAGCGACCAGTCACTGTGCCGGCCGTTGTCGTCCTGGTCGAGGGCGTATTTGCGGTTGACCGCCATGCTGACGATCCGCCCGGTGCCGGGTTCGATGACCACCTGTCCGTGGGCGAAGGGGCTGCTCCGCTTCTCCTTGTCGAGGACGTGCTTCATGGCGTACCCCTGGATCTTGGGGTCGATGGAGGTGACCACCCGGTAGCCGCCGCGGCGCAGGTTCTCCTCGCGGTCCTGCGGGGTTGCGCCGAAGGCGGGCTGTTCGCGCCACCAGCTCTTGAAGTAGTCGCAGAAGAAGCCCCAGTTGTTGCGTTCCCGGGCGACCGAGACGCAGTCGTTCGGCGGCGCGGTCAGCTTCAGCCTGATCTTCGTCTTCTTGGCGGTGATCGCCTGTTCCGGGGTGATCGAGCCGATCTTCGCCATCTGGTCGATGACGTAGTTGCGCCGTTGCAACGCCGCCCGCTGGTCCTTGGTCGCCGGGTCGTACGCGGACGGCGCCTTGACCAGCCCGGCGAGCAGGGCCGCCTCGGTGAGGGTGAGGTCGCGCGGCGTCTTGGAGAAGAACACCTCGGAGGCCGCGTAGATCCCGTAGGCGCGGTGCCCGAAGTAGGCGGCGTTGAGGTACCGCTCGAGGATCTGGTCCTTGCTGAGCCGCTGTTCGACCTCGATGGCGAGCCGCATCTCGCGCAGTTTGCGGGCGGCGGTCTGCTCGGTCGCCTCGAGCGCCTCCTTGGGGGTGCGGGCGCTGTCGCGCAGCGCCATCCGGACGTATTGCATGGTCAGCGTGGAGGCGCCCTGGGAGACGCCGCCGGCCTGCTGGTTGGCGATGAAGGCGCGGGCCACGCCTTTGGCGTCGACGCCGTTGTGGTCGTAGAAGCGGGAGTCCTCGGAGGCGACGATGGCGTTCGTTATGTGCGGTGACATGTTCTTGAGCGAGGCCTGCTTGCGGTGCTCCTCGTAGAACATGGTGAGCAGGGTTTTGCCGTCGTTGGCGTACACATAGGTGGATTGCGCGGGAGGCACCTCGGTGAGTTCCTCGGGCATGTTCTCCAGCGCGTCGGTGCCGGCCTTCACCCCCATCCCGGCCAGGGCGGCGAGGGGATAGGAGAGGCCGGCGATGACCAGGCCCGCGATGAGCCCGGCTCGGATCAGGAGGGCGACTCTTCCGGCTACGGTGAGGCGTCGGGTCGTCACCCTATGAAGGTATGACAAATCGCTCACGTTCCCCTGGGAACGGGCCGAACTGAGACATCCGGCATGCTGAACCCATGACGTTCGACCTTGATCATCACGGTGACGCCGAGGTGGGGGCGGGACTGGTCGATCTCGCGGTCAACGTTCGGCACCAGGCGATGCCCGGGTGGCTGGCCGATCCGATCGCGGAATCGTTGGGGCGGCTCTCCGCGTACCCCGATGGGACTGCCGCGACCGCGGCCGTGGCCGCCCGGCACCGCCGGGACCCGGCTGAGGTGCTGCTGACCGCCGGCGCCGCGCAGGCGTTCGTGCTGCTCGCGCAGGCGTTGCGGGGCGCGCGCCGCCCGGTCGTGGTGCATCCGCAGTTCACCGAGCCGGAGGCCGCGCTGATCAATGCCGGTCACCGGGTCGATCGGGTGCTGCTGCGTGAAGAGGATGGCTTCCGGCTGGACCCGGCACTGGTGCCGGAGGATTCCGACCTGGTCTTCGTCGGCAACCCGACCAATCCGACCTCGGTCCTGCACCCGGCGGCCGACGTGGCGAAACTGGCCCGGCCCGGGCGGGTGCTGGTGGTGGACGAGGCTTTCGCGGACACCACCTACCGTCCCGGTGTGCCGGGGGAGCCGGAGTCGCTGGCCGAGCGCCGTGACCTGCCGGGCCTGGTGGTGCTGCGCAGCCTGACCAAGACCTGGGGTCTGGCCGGTCTGCGGATCGGCTATCTGCTCGGTCCGGCCGAACTGCTGCCGCGGCTGGCCGCCGCGCAGCCGCTGTGGGCGGTCTCCACGCCCGCGCTCGCTGCGGCGACCGCGTGCGCGTCACCGGCCGCGATCGCGGCCGAGCGCGAGATCGCGCTGCGGCTCGCGCAGGAGCGTGCCCACCTGGTGGACCGGTTGCGGCACGTGCCGAGCGTCACGGTTGCCGGTGAGCCGGCGAGCGCATTCGTGAGCGTACGCCTCCCCGCCGCCGACCAGATCCGCCTTGACCTGCGCAAACGTGGATACGCGGTCCGCCGCGGCGACACCTTCCCGGGGCTGGGCCCGCAATGGCTGCGGATTGCGGTGCGCGACACTGCCATCACCGACGGATTCGTGCAGACTCTGACCGACGTGATCGAGGAGCGACCGTGACGCTGGAGACCACCCTGGCGGCTGTCCGGCCCGCCGACGAGCGGGCGATGACCGCTGCCCGCGAGCTGCAGGCCCGGCTGACCAAGCCGGCCGGCTCGCTGGGCGCCCTGGAGGAGTTGTCGGTCCGCCTGGCCGGCCTGGCCGGTGTCTGCCCGCCGCCGCTGCCCGCCCCGGCCACCGTCGCGGTCTTCGCCGGCGACCACGGTGTGCACGCCCAGCGGGTGTCGCCGTGGCCGCAGGAGGTCACCGCGCAGATGGTGGCGAACTTCGTGGCCGGCGGCGCGGTCGTCAACGCGTTCGCCCGCGAGACCGGCGCCGACGTCATGGTGATCGACGTGGGCGTGGCCATCCCGTTGCACGGCGGCGCGAACCTGCTGGACGCGAACGTGCGCCGCGGCACCCGGGACATGACCGTGACGGCGGCGCTGACCCGCGAGGAGGCGCTGGCCGCGGTCGAGGTCGGCATCCGGGTCGCCGAGGCGCTGGTCGACCAGGGCGCCAGAGCCCTGCTCACCGGTGACATGGGGATCGCCAACACCACCCCTGCCGCAGCGCTGATCGCGGCCTTCACCGGCGCCGGCGCGGCCGCGGTCACCGGGCGGGGCACCGGCATCGACGACGAGACGCTGGCGCACAAGACCGACGTGGTCGCCGCCGCGCTGGAACGGCACGTGCCGGACCCGGCCGATCCGCTCGGCGTGCTCGCCGCGGTGGGCGGTCTGGAGCATGCCGCGCTGACCGGCTACATCCTGGGCGCGGCCGCCCGCCGGGTCCCGGTGATCGTCGACGGCGTCATCGCGGTGTCGGCGGCGGTGGCCGCGGCCGCGTTCGCCCCGGACTCGGTGGCCGCGATGGTCGCCGGGCACCGTTCGGCCGAGCCGGGTGCGAGCGTCGCGCTCGCCCACCTCGGCCTGGAACCCCTGCTCGACCTGGGCATGCGCCTGGGCGAGGGCAGCGGCGCGGTGCTGGCCCTGCCGGTCGTGTCGGCCGCGGCGCGCGTGCTGCATGAGGTGGCGACGTTCGATTCGGCGGGAGTGTCGGAGAAGTGAGTCTCTATCCGTTGGCCCTGCGCATCGCCGGGCGCCGCGTGCTGGTGGTCGGCGGCGGCACGGTGGCCACCCGCCGGGTGCCCGCGCTGATCGCGGCGGGCGCGCAGGTGGAGATCGTGGCGCCCGAGCTCACCCCCGCGTTGCGGGCGCACGTCGACGCCGGCCGGGCGGTCTGGACGCCGCGGCGCTTCGCGCCCGGCGACGTGGCGGGCGCCTGGCTGGTGCACGTCGCCATCGATGATCCGCAGGCGGCGGCACAGGTGAGCGAGGCCGCCGAGGAACACCGGATCTTTTGCGTACGCGCAGACGACCGCGAAGCCGCCACCGCATGGACTCCGGCCGTCACCCGCCACGGCCAGGTGACCGTGGCGGTGACCGACGGTGGTGACCGCCGCCGTGCCATGGCGGTCCGTGACCTGGTCGCGCACGCTCTCGAGGCAGCCCCACCGGCGTCGCCGGAGTTCAAGGGCGTGGCCCTGGTCGGCGGCGGCCCCGGCGACCCGGAGCTGATCACGGTGAAGGGCCGGCGGCTGCTCGCCGCGGCCGACGTGGTCGTCGCCGACCGGCTGGTGCCCGGCATCCTCCTCGGCGAGCTGCGGCCCGAGGTGGAGCTGATCGACGCCGCCAAGATCCCGTACGGGCCGTCGGCCGCCCAGGAGGAGATCAACCGGATCCTGGTGGACCGGGCCTCGCAGGGCAGGTTCGTGGTCCGGCTCAAGGGCGGCGACAACTTCGTCTTCGGTCGCGGCGGCGAGGAGGCCGTCGCGTGCGCCCAGGCCGGCATCCCGGTGCTGGTCGTGCCGGGGGTGACCAGTTCGATCGCCGCGCCCGCCCTGGCCGGGATCCCGGTCACCCACCGGGGGGTGGCGCACGAGTTCTCGGTGGTCTCCGGGCACATCCCGCCGGACCACCCGGACTCGCTGGTCGACTGGGCGGCGCTGGCCCGTCTGCGCGGCACGCTGGTGGTGATGATGGGCCTGAAGAACCTGCCCGCCATCGCGGAACGCCTGATCGCCGAGGGCCGGTCCGCGGACACGCCGGTCGGGGTCGTGCAGGAGGGGTCGACGGCGCACCAGCGGTCGCTGCGGAGCACTCTCGGCGCGGTGACCGGCGATGTCGCGGCGGCGGGGATCCGTCCGCCGGCGGTCGTGGTGATCGGCGACGTGGTGGCGGTCGCGGAGGAGATCGTCCCGGCGATCGGGTGAGTGCTTCGCGCGTACCGCAGAAGGCGCCGGACCATCGTCGGCCCGGCGCCTGACCTGGGGGTTATTCCTTCTCGGCCGGCTCGGCGCCGTCCTTGCCGGCGGTGCCCAGCTCTTCCAGGAAGGTCCGGGCCCACCGGGCCACGTCATGGGTCCGCAGGTGGCGCTGCATGACCCGCATCCGGCGCTTGAGCTCGGCCGGCTCGGCCCCGACCGCCCGCAGCAGGGCGTCCTTGACCCCGTCCGGGTCGTGCGGGTTGCACAGGAACGACTGCCGCAGCTCGGTGGCGGCCCCGGCGAACTCGCTGAGCACCAGCGCGCCCCCGGTGTCGCCGCGGCAGGCGATGTACTCCTTGGCGACCAGGTTCATACCGTCGCGCAGCGGGGTCACCATCATCACGTCGGCCGCCGCGTACATGGCGGCGAGCTCCTGCTTGCTGACCGATTGGTGCAGGTAGTGCACGGCCGGCGTGCCGACCCGGCCGAACTCGCCGTTGATCCGGCCGACCTCGCGCTCGACCCGGACCCGCAGCGTCTGATAGTGCTCGACCCGCTCCCGGCTGGGCGTCGCGACCTGCACCATCACCGCGTCGCCGACGTTGAGCTTGCCGTCGGCGAGCAGCTCACGGAAGGCCTTGAGCCGCAGCTCGATGCCCTTCGTGTAGTCCAGGCGGTCGACACCGAGGATGACCGTTTTCGGATCGCCCAGCTCGGCGCGGATCTGCTTGGCCCGGGCCTGCACGGCCGGGTCGGCCGCGAGCTGTTCCATGTCCTTGGTGTCGATGCTGATCGGGAACGCGCCGGCCTTGACGCTGCGCCCGTCGACCTTGATCGACTGGCCCTCGTAGCGCAGGCCGAGCAGGTGCCGGGCCAGGCGCACGAAGTTCTGCGCGGCGAGCCGCTGCTGGAAGCCGACCAGGTCGGCGCCGAGCAGGCCGCGCAGGATCTCGGCGCGGAACGGCATCTGCATGAAGAGCTCGATCGGCGGGAACGGGATGTGCAGGAAGAACCCGATCCGCAGGTCGGGCCGCATCTCCCGGAGCATGGACGGCACCAGCTGCAGCTGGTAGTCCTGCACCCAGACGGTGGCGCCCTCGTCGGCCACCTCCGCCGCGGCCTGCGCGAACCGGTGGTTGACCACCCGGTACGTCTCGCGCCAGCGCCGCTTGTAGACCGGCGTCTCGACCGCGTCGTGGTACAGCGGCCAGATCGTGGCGTTGGACTGGCCCTCGTAGTAGCGCTCGAGCTCCTCGGCGCTGAGCGGGACCGGGTGGATGTGGATGCCTTCGAGCTCGAAGGGATCGGGCGCCGGCCCGTCCCCGCCCGCCCACCCGATCCAGGTGCCGCGGTGCTCGGTGAGGACCGGATGCAGGGCTGTGACCAGGCCTCCTGGACTGGGACGCCACTGTTCTTCACCGTCCGGCGCAGTCACCTTGTCCACGGGCAGACGATTGGCGACGACGACGAAGGAACTTCGATGGGCCACGCTGAGTACACCTCCGAGTGGTTTCTGTTCCCAACGCGAGCCTACTGTGCGTAAGCTCCCGCTTTTCACCGTGGGGCGTGGGTGCCATCCTGGGCCGGTGACTCCCCTTGATGATCATTCCCAGCGGCGGCGGCCATTGTTCTTTCCTGTGGTGATTGCCACGGCGCTGCTGACGATCATCGGCATGGTCGGCGGGTACCTGCTCGGCCAGGAGCGCGACCGTTCCGAGCCGGAACCGGAACCGGACTTCTCCTCCTCCCCGTCGTTGCTCCCCGCCGGTCCCGCATGCCCGGAACAGACCCAGCTAATCGGCCCGGAGCATGGCGCCAGTGGCGAATTACGGCAGGTGCTGCGGGTCCGGACCCGGAGCAAGATGGTGGTCTGGATCTGCCAGGACGAGGTCGGCGCGCTCTTCTACCACGCCAACCGGGGCGGCACCGACGCCGAGTGGGTGGAGAACAAGACCGCGCTGTTCCTGCCGCGGGTGCGGCGTACCGAATCCGGGCGGTACGAGGCCGAGGCGTACGACGGCAACCGGTTCTCGGTCGACAAGGAACGGCTGCTGATCACGTACGCGGACGGCCGCACAGACGAGCAGAAGGTGGTCAAGGGCGACTGACCGGGGTTGTTGTGTGCGTTGCCGACCGCACCTGGAAAGATTGTCCGTTGATAACCCGGCACCGCCATCCAACCACCCCACCCACCGCCCATGAGCGGACTGACGACTGACAACGACGATCTCGGAGGTAGGGCACACCGTGGCCCAGTACATCTACGTCCTGGAAAAGGCGCGCAAGGCGCACGGCGACAAGGTCGTGCTCGACAACGTGACGCTGAGCTTCCTGCCAGGCGCCAAGATCGGTGTGGTCGGCCCGAACGGCGCGGGTAAGTCCAGCCTGTTGAAGATCATGGCCGGGCTCGACACGCCGAGCAACGGCGAGGCCCGGCTCATGCCCGGTTACACCGTCGGCATGCTGGCTCAGGAGCCGCCGCTCAACGAAGCGAAGACCGTCCTCGGCAACATCGAGGAGGCGGTCGCGGACACCAAGGCCAAGCTGGAGCGGTTCAACAAGATCGCCGAGCAGATGGCCACCGACTACACCGACGAACTGATGGAGGAGATGGGCAAGCTCCAGGAGGAGCTCGACCACGCCGACGCGTGGGACATCGACTCCAAGCTGGAGCTGGCGATGGACGCGCTGCGCTGCCCGCCGCCGGACGCCGACGTCACCCAGCTCTCCGGTGGCGAGCGCCGCCGGGTCGCGCTCTGCAAGCTGCTGCTCGAGGCGCCCGACCTGCTCCTGCTCGACGAGCCCACCAACCACCTGGACGCCGAGAGTGTGTCCTGGCTGGAGCAGCACCTGGCCAAGTACGCGGGCACCGTCCTGGCGATCACCCACGACCGGTACTTCCTGGACAACGTGGCCGGCTGGATCCTCGAGCTGGACCGCGGCCGGGCGATCGGCTACGAGGGCAACTACTCGACGTACCTGGAGAAGAAGGCGGCGCGTCTGTCGGTCGAGGGCCGCAAGGACGCGAAGATGAAGAAGCGCCTCTCCGAGGAGCTCGAGTGGGTCCGGTCGAACGCCAAGGCGCGCCAGACCAAGAGCAAGTCCCGCCTCGACCGCTACGAGGAGATGGCCGCCGAGGCGGAGAAGACCCGGAAGCTGGACTTCGAGGAGATCCAGATCCCGCCGGGCCCGCGCCTGGGCAACACCGTCATCGAGGTCAACGGCCTGACCAAGGGCTTCGAGGGCCGTACGCTCATCAACAACCTGTCGTTCTCGCTGCCGCGCAACGGCATCGTCGGCATCATCGGCCCGAACGGCGTCGGTAAGACCACCCTGTTCAAGACCATCGTCGGTCTCGAGCAGCCCGACTCCGGCACGGTCCGGATCGGCGAGACGGTCAAGCTGTCGTACGTCGACCAGAGCCGGGCCGGTCTCGACCCCACCAAGACGCTGTGGGAGGTCGTCTCCGACGGGCTCGACCACATGATGGTCGGCAAGGTCGAGATGCCGTCCCGGGCGTACGTGGCCGCGTTCGGCTTCAAGGGCCCGGACCAGCAGAAGCCGACCAAGGTGCTGTCCGGCGGTGAGCGCAACCGGCTCAACCTCGCGATGACGCTGAAGATCGGCGGCAACGTGATCCTGCTCGACGAGCCGACCAACGACCTCGACGTCGAGACGCTCTCCAGCCTGGAGAACGCGCTGCTCGAGTTCCCCGGCTGCGCCGTGGTCATCTCCCACGACCGGATGTTCCTGGACCGGGTGGCCACGCACATGCTGGCCTGGGAGGGCACCGACGAGGAGCCGGACAAGTGGTTCTGGTTCGAGGGCAACTTCGAGGCGTACGAGAAGAACAAGATCGACCGCCTCGGCGCGGAGGCGGCCCGGCCGCACCGGGTCACCTACCGCAAGCTCACCCGTGATTGATAACGGGCGTTTCGTTTATGACGTGCCCGTGCGCTGGTCCGACATGGACGCGTACGGGCACGTCAACAACGCCCGCTTCCTCACTCTCTACGAGGAGGCCCGGGTGGCGATGTTCTTCATCGGCGCCAAGGAGCACGGGCTGGGCTCGTTCGAAGAGGGCATCGTGATCGCCCGGCACGAGATCGACTACCTGCGGCCGGTGGACTTCGGTGACCCGGTCCGGATCGAGATGTGGATCTCGGAGCAGCGCGCGGCGGCGTTCACGGTCTCCTACGAGCTGTTCGACGACGGGGTGCTGGCCAGCCGGGCGAAGTCGGTGTGTGTGCCGTACAACCTGGTCAAGGGGCACCCGCGGCGGCTCTCGGACGAGGAGAAGGAGTTCCTGGCGCCCTACACCGAGGACCGGTCATGAGTTCACACGGCCTGCTCGGGATCCCCGACGCAGGCGCGTTCCTGGCTCGGCTGACACGGCTCGATCCGGGGGCGCCGGTGCGGTTGCGCTCGTCCGCCGGCCGCACCGCGCTGTGGGCCCACCTTCCCTGGGACGTCCTGGTGACCCGGGAGGTCGCCGGTCCCGGCCCGGGTGACGCCACCGTCTCCGCCGCCGAGCTGCTCGCAGTGCTGGCCGCCGGCGGCGAGGGGCTGCCGGAACGGCGGGACACCCAGTGGCGCTGGCCGTTGCCGCCGGCCGTGAGCCAGGCGGTCGAGTCCATCTCGGGCAGTGAGCTGGCCCAGCTGGCGGACGCCGCGGCCGGAACGCTGCGGGAGATCTCCACCGGCGGGATGTCCGGCCGGGCGGTCGGGCAGCGGGCGGTACGCGACGCCCTCCTCGACCACGTCGCCCTGGTCGTCACGCCGGCCAGCGGTGCGCCGGTCCAGGTATCGCAGCGGCTCGTGCAGGCGGTCGCCCGGATGGGTTTCCTGGGTCCGAGGAGTGTGGAGACTGCCGAGGCGCGGGTGCGGGTGGCCGGCGGCTGGGTGGGAATTTCCGCACCATATGGAGTAGCGTGGCGACAGAGCGTTCACAAATTGACTGTTACTCCGATGGCAAATCACCCGAAAGGGTGACGCTGCCTCGTTCTTCCGGTCCCGCCCTCCCGTTGGGGGGATGACCTTCACGAACTGGACGGGTACCGTCGGCCCTCGGATCCACTGCTACGTCCGGCGGCGGGTCTGTTGGGGAGTGAGGTGCACACGATGCCGTGGTGGTCATGGCGTCCGGGATCGGCCGCGGGTAACGAGCCGGATACCGGTGGCGAGGTTGCGGTGCAGAGCACCGTCCGCGTCGGTGTCCCAGCTCAACGCGAGCCATCCCGTACCGGAGTTCCATCCGAATTGTCCACGGCCGCATCCTCCGATGCGGTCGCACCGGTGTCGCTGACGCGCATCGGCAAGGCGCTCGACATGCTCGACATCCGATTCCTCGCCGACGGCGGCGGCAGCCTGCTGGCGATGTGGGAGCGGCACGCCGTGCTGTTCACGCTCGAGGGTCCGGACGACGAGATCCTGGTCATGCGCGCCCGCCCGCACGCCACGGTCCCCCCGGACTGGGCGGACCGGGCCTACCGCGTGGTGAACGAGTGGAATCACACGCGGCGTTTCTGCAAGGCCTACGTGGGCGACCCGACCGAGCGGGGGCAGCTGCCGATCTACGCGGAGCTGCAGGTCCCGCTGGCGGCCGGGGCACACGATTCGCTGGTGGTGGAGCTGCTGGACTGCGGCGCCGCCGTGGCGACGTCCTTCGTCGACTGGCTGCACGACGAAGGGGCTCTGCTTTGAATTGCTTCGCCTCCGGCTCGCTGCATTGCGCCCTTTGACGCTGACGAGTTCGGGCCCGAAATCAACCACGGCTTCGCCTTGTTGATTTCGGGCCCGAACTCGTCAGCGGGCGCAATGCCCGGGGGTTGCGCTTAGAGCATGCTCAGCTCAGGGGGAACATTCCCAGTCGGCCGTGGTATTCGCGGCCCAGCTGGTCGGTGTCCGAGCCGACGAGCAGGCCCTGCGGCACGGTGAGGAAGGCGCGTACGCCGACGCCGCGGGACCGGGTCGGGTTCCAGGGCAGGGCCTTTCCGGTGCGCGGGCTGACCGCACCGATGCCGGGACGGGAGACCGCGCCCGGGCCGGGGCCGTTGCCGTCGGTGCCGTACGGGTTGTCGAACCAGCGCTGGTGCCCGCCGAGGTAGACGGCCGGCCCGGTGATCGCGACGGCGTACAGCGAGTCGCCGCCGGTGCGCTGCACCCAGGTCGGGTTCTGCCGTCCGCCGGCCCGGGTCTCGAACCGGGCGGCCGAGTCGCACAGCTTCTGCGCCGAGGAGGCCCGGCCGGTGGCGGCCACCACGATGTACGAGGCGTCCGGCGAGAACTTCACCTGCCGCAGGTAGGTGTCGAAGCCCTTCATGCACATCGGCTTGAACGCGTCGGTGTACCAGCTGGTCAGCTGGGCTGCCGGGCCGCCGACGTCGAAGAGCGCGATCTGCGTACGGTCGTAGCTGCCGGACCGGAGGAACGCGCCGATGGCGACCAGCCGGCGCCCGTCCGGCGACACGTCGAAGTGCTCCACCCGGACCCGCTTGAGGCCGGGACCGGAGAGCCGGGCGTCGAAGTTCGGGTCGACCGCCCCGGTGGCCGTGTTGAGCCGGGCCAGACCGACCCGCCGCGCCCCGTTGATCGCCGAGAACGTGCCGCCGGCGTAGAGCCGGTCGCCGCGGACGGCCAGCGCCCGCACGTCACCCCAGTTGACCTTGGGCGCGAACGAGCCGACCCGTTCGCCGTCCCGCAGCGAGATCCTTGCCAGCCCGCGCTGGGCGGTGCCGTTGACGTTCTTGAACGCGCCGCCGATGTACACCGAGTGGTCCGGGCCGGCCGCCAGCGAGTAGATGGCGCCGTCCACCTCCGGGGCGAACGTCCGGATGACGCCGTCGTGCAGGCCGAAGGCGAAGATGTTCTTGCGGGCGAAGGTGTGCCGGCGGCTGCTGTCGGTCACCTTCGTGAACGCCCCGCTGACGACCACGGTGTCGCCGACCAGGGCCAGCGCCCACACTGTGCCGTCCAGCACGTGCGGCGTCCAGTCGACCGGGTTGGTGGAGACCACCGACGAATGGGCACGGTCGGCAACCGCCGGCGGGGTGGTGGCCAGCGCCGGAACGGCGACGACCGCCACGGCGGCGGCTGCGAGCAGACGACGACGCATCAGATGGCTCTCCCGGGATCGTGAGTGACAATCCGATCAACGAGCCACCGGCGGACGCGACACGTCAGTGTGCGGGCTCCGCGGGATCCATCGTGTTCACCATGAAGTAGGCCGCCCGCTCCAGGTAGTCCCAGAGCGCCTTGTGATGCGGCTCGGGCAGCCCGAGCGAGTCGACCGCCTCACGCATGTGGAGCAGCCAGGCGTCCCGCGCTGCCGGGTCGACCCGGAACGGGGCGTGCCGCATCCGCAGCCGGGGGTGCCCGCGGGAGGCCGAATACGTGTTCGGGCCGCCCCAGTACTGCATGAGGAAGAGCGTGAGCCGGTCGGCGGCCGGCCCGAGGTCCTCCTCCGGGTACATCGGGCGCAGCAGCGGGTCGTCCGCGACCCCTTCGTAGAACTTGTCGACGAGGCGCCGGAACGTGGGCTCGCCACCGATGGCGGCGAACAGGCTGACCTCTTCCGGTACGGGTGCGCTCACCGTTCCATCCTGCCAGCCCGCCGGGCGGATCACCGGCGCGGCTGCGGCCGCTCGGGTGTGACGCTCGTCGTCGGCAGCCGCGCCGAGCCCGGGCCGTCCGCCTGATGGGCGGGCTCGGGCCGGTTCGCCGCCTCGACGGCCTCGGTGAAAGTCTGCTGGCTGGGCCAGCTGATCGCCAGCACCACCATGGCGAGCGTGCCGCCGATGCTCCACAGGCCGACCACCAGCGGCAGCCAGAAGTGGTCGGCGAGCGTACCGGTGATCATGACCGCGCCGAACTGGCTCAGCTGGACCCCGCTGTTCATCACGCCGAAGGCGCGGGCCCGGAAGCTCTGCGGCAGGGCCAGCACGAAGGTCGCGTTCAGCGTCGGCAGCAGGGCGCCCTGGACCACGCCGGAGAGCATCACCAGCAGGGCCACGATCTCGGCCGGCGGGCCGAGCAGAGAGGGAACCAGAAATAGAGGCGGCAGAACAGCGAGGTACGGAATCAGCCGGGCACGCTCGGCGGCAGGCACGAGACGGTTGAACAGGATGCCGCCGATCACGAAGCCGAGCGGGCCGGCCGCCATGATCATGCCCTGGTCGAGCCCCCGCGTCGCCGGATCGCGGGTGCCCTCGGCGGCCCACGCCGCGGCCAGGCCCTCCGGGACGATGGCGAAGACGGTCGCAGTGAACACCACGATGGCGATCGAGCGCAGCGCCGGGTGACCGAAGACGAGCCGGAAGCCCTCGGCGGTCTCCTGCAGGAGGTGGGTGCGCTGACTCGGGGCCTGGACCGTCGGCCGGCGCCGGACACCGAACGCGATCAGCAGCGCCGAGAGGGCGAACGTGGCCACGTCGATGCCGAGCGCGATCCGCGGTGTCAGCGCCACCGCGAGAGTGGCGCCGACCAGGTAACCGAAGACCTGGGCGGCCTGACCGGTGGTCTGGTTGGTGGCCAGCGCCAGGGCGAGGCGCTCGCGGCCGACGATCACCGGCAGCAGCGCCGAGCGCGCCGCCTGCGTCGGCGGCGCGCCGAGGCCGGCGAGCAGCAGCACGAGCAGCATCACCGGCACCGGCAGGCCGGGGATGAGCAGCAGCGCGATCAGCACCATCCGGCACAGATCCGACACGATCATGATGCGGCGGTACGGATACCGGTCGGCGAGCGCGGCCAGCACGGGACCGAAGAACCACGGCAGGTAGCCGATCGCGAACGACACCGCGGAGAGCAGGACCGACTCGCTCTGGTGATAGACCAGGACGGTCACCGCGGCCCGGGAGAGGTAGTCGCCGACCCAGTTGACCACCGTCGAGAGGTAGAGGGCACGGTACTCCGGCAGCGCGAATATGTCGCGGAAAGTTACCGTACCCTTACTTTGGGTCACCTCGTCGGCCGGACCGCTCGGCCGTGCGGGGTCGTTCGACACCAAGCCCTCCATCGCTGTCGACGATCGTCGAGGGCCGACGACGGCCGGGCACGTCGTCGGGTCTCCCGGCTGTCGACGTGCCTGCACGTGCAGAATCTGTAGCGGATTCTGCCCGATCGTCCGAGTCGATGCTAGGGCAGTTGGGGTAAAAATCGGCCATTTGGTCGAAGGCGAAAATCTACCTCGTGTCGTAAGCGCAGGTCAGGTAGCCCCGCCCGGACGCTGGTCATTAATCGAAGACGAGGAATTTTCCGGGCCGGTGATCCACGCCGGCGGGATCGCGCTGCGCGGTCCCAGGCGCGACGCGGCAATCCGTTCCGAGATGCCGGAGGCGTCCAGCGCCTCGGTCAGCGCCCGGCGCAGCTCACGCTGCACGACCGGCTGGCTGTCCGCGGTGGTCTTGGCGATGGTCCGGATCACCGCGCCGTCCACGGTCAGCTGCTCGACCCCGACCACCTCCGGCGGCTCGAGGAACTCGGTCTGGTGCTCCGGCTCGGCGGCGACCCCCTCGGCGGCCGCCTTCAGCACGCCGACCGCCTCCTCGGCGTTGACGAAGCCGATCGGGATGTCGATCACGACCATCGCCCAGCCCTGGCTCTTGTTGCCGACCCGGATGATCTCGCCGTTGCGGATGTACCAGAGCACACCCCGGGCGTCGCGCACCGTGGTGATCCGCAGGCCGACACTCTCCACCACTCCGGTGGCCTCACCCAGGTCGACCGTGTCGCCCACCCCGTACTGATCCTCCAGCAGCATGAACAGGCCCGCGATCAGGTCCTTGACCAGGCTCTGCGCGCCGAAACCGATGGCCACGCCGACGATCCCGGCGCTGGCCAGCAGCGGGCCCAGGTTGAAGCCGAGCTCGCCGAGCACCAGCAGACCGGCCATCGTGAAGACCACCGCGCTGACGAAGCTGCGCAGCACCGAACCGATCGCCTCGGCCCGCTGACGGCGCCGCTCCGGGATGAACTGGCCCTCCTCGGCGGTGACCGTCACCTTCTCCTTGAGCGGCTTCAGCAGCGCCGGCATGGCGGCGCGCGAGCCGGTCGACGCCAGCCGGGAGATCGCACGGTGCAGCAGCCACCGGACCAGCATCGCGATCAGGATGATCGCGGCTATCCGCAGCGGCTTGATCAGGACCACGTAGCTGCTCGTGGCGAACCACTCGTTGCCCGTCCAGTCGTAGATCCGGCTGCACAACACGTCGTCGTTGCAGACAGGGGTCACGTAGACGTCGACGGAGCTGCTCGGCTTGGGGGTGGGGGGCACGACGGATAGAACAGACACGGGGAGTCAAGGTACCGGGTTCGGCTGAGGGAAGACCTCTGACGTTTACCGGGCGGCCACAGATTGTGCTCGCAATTTGGTTATTCATCAGGGACTATTGGCGCACGGGCTTCGGTATCGAGGCACGCATCACACACGCATGGGCTACGGGAGCGGTTACAAGCAACTGACACCGGAAGGGTGATCGCGATGCCTGACATACGACCCACAGTGGGCTCTTCCGCGTTAGTGCTGAACGCTACCTACGAGCCGCTGTGCGTCGTATCGGTGCGTCGGGCGACCATCCTCCTGCTGACCGCCAAGGCAGAGTGCATCTCCGACGGGGACGGCATGCTGCACAGCGCGCACCAAGCCCTCCCGGTTCCCTCCGTGGTCCGCCTGACGAGGTACGTGAAAGTGCCGTACCGGACGCATGTCGGGCTCTCCCGCCGGGCGATCTTCGCCCGTGACGGCGGCCGCTGCGCCTACTGCCGCGGCTCCGCCGAGACCATCGACCACGTCTTCCCGCGCAGCCGCGGTGGCCTGCACGCCTGGGAGAACGTGGTGGCCGCGTGCGCCAAGTGCAACCACAGCAAGGGTGACAAGACCCCGGCCGAGCTCGGCTGGCGGCTGCACTCCCTGCCGGCCGCCCCCCGCGGGGTCGCCTGGCGGGTGCTCGGGCACCGTACCCCCGATCCCCGGTGGATGGACTGGCTGGACCTGCCGTCCGCGACGGTGGAGGCTGAGGCGGCGTAAGCCGCCTTTTTCATCCCTCCCGGGCGTCGACCAGGGAGGCGAAGACGATGACGTTGTCGGCGTAACCCTCCCGGCCCCCGAGCCAGTCGCCGCCGCAGGTCATCAGCCGCAGCGAGGGCCGGCTGTAATCGCCGTAGACGCGGTGCACCGGCAGCCGGTCCTTGTCGAACGTCTCCACCGAGTTCACCTCGAAGACGGCCACCGAGCCGTCCGCCCGGGACACCTCGATCACCGCGCCCGACCGCAGCTCGCCCAGGTCATGAAAGACCGAAGGCCCGGTACGCGTGTCCGCGTGCCCCACGATCAGAGCCGGCCCGAACTGTCCCGGGGTCGGCCCGCCGTCGAACCATCCGGCCTCGTTGTGCCGTTTCAGCGGCGGCACGTCCACCGAGCCGTCGTTGGCCAGCCCGACCTCGAGGACCGGCGCGGACACGTCGATCGACGGGATGGTGAGTCGTTCCGGCCGGCTCGGCTCGAGCACCGGGAAGGACCGTGCCGGCGGCTCGTCCGGCCCCCGGAACAGGCCGCCCACGTTGAAGCCGGTCGCGACGCCGAGACCCATGCCGACGCAGAACAGCCCGACGAACAGCAGCGCCAGGGCGATCAGGCCGAGCGGACCACCCCGGCGCCCGCGTCCCGGCCGTGGTGGCCGGCCCCGTCGTGGAAAGGGCACCTGAAAGGGGGAACGACCCGGGACGCTCGGGGTCGGCGGCAGGGGACCGGTCACCACGCCGGGCGGTGGCGCGGTGATCACCTGCGCCGGCCGTTTCTGCTGCACCGACTTCGGCACCCGGCCGGGTCCGCTGGTCATCGCGGCCTCAGCCGATCCGCCGGCGCCGGCGGCGCGAGGACGCGACGGCGAGTGCCAGGCCGGCCGCCATCGCCGCCAGACCACCCCCGATCAGGATCGACGCGGTCGCGCCCGGCGCTGTCCCGCCGCCGCCGGTGGCCGGGCCCCTGGTCGGCTCCACGCGCGCGACCACGTGCAGCGTGGCGGTCGCGTTGCCACCGCCCTCGGGACAGCGCAGGGCGACCGGGTAGTCGCCGGGCTCGGTGTCGGCCGGCACCGTGACGTTCGCGGTGAGGAAGCCGAACTCGGGCTGCACCGTGACCTCCCCGATCGGCTCCGCGGTGACGGTGGCCGGATCCAGGCTGTCGTCGCAGGAGGCGCGTAACGAGATGTCGTCCCCGGCCGGCACTGTGCTCGGGTTGAGCTCCACGAAGGGGGCCGCGGCGGCGTGCGCGGCCGGTACGCCCGGCACGGCCAGACCGAACACCAGAGCCGCCGCAGCGACGGGGACAGACATGCGCATGGACTCCCCCTCCTGCCGTTCACGGCGGAAAAGCCGTGGACGGCGCGTGAGGGTGATTTTCGCACCTCGGAGCACAATCCGCGTAGATCCCGACGGCGTGAGACCCCGGTTCGAGACCCGACGCTCCGACACGACTCGCGCTCCGCTACCGTGATTGTTGTTCGAATTCAAGAGGATCACCGGCGCCTGGGGGCGTTCAGTTGTCAGTAATCAGCACCGTTCTGGTCTTTGTGATCATTCCGGCCGCGATCATCGGGGCGGTTGCGGCGCTCGTGCTCAACAGCTCGGACAAGTCGAAGCCGTCCCGCCGGTATCGCCCCGGCCGGCCGTACGACTTCCCGGCGATGTGGTTCACCGCAGCGCCGGACCGGGTCGCTCCCGTGGCGGACGGACACCGTGGACTGGTCATCGAGGACAGTTCCGGCGCTCCGGTCCGGCCCGGCCCGACAGGAGGCGCAAGTGACAGTTGGTGAGGTCACCCCGCTGGAGCAGCCGGCCGACGGTCCTTTCACGACCCGGCAGCTGCTCCGACTCGACGAGGCTCTCCGGATCGCCGACCAGGCGACCGGTCTGACCTTCAGCATCTACCTGGGCGACCTCGGCGACCCCGTCCGGGCCGCCGCCGAGGAACTGCACCGGCAGACCCGGAACCACCAGCGGTCCGTACTGATCGCGGTGTCGCCGAACCAGCGCAAGCTGGAGATCGTCACCGGGTCCGAGGCGCGCAAGCGCATCTCGGACCGGGACGCGAAGCTCGCCGGGCTGTCGATGGCCGCCTCGTTCGCCGGCGGCGACCTGGCCGGTGGCCTGCTGATCGGCATCGACCAGCTGGCCACCCACGCGGGCCGCTCCTAAAGCGTCACCGCCACGAGGCCGGTGTGATCCGGATCGGATAGGGGGCGTCGAGCTTGCGTTGCTCGGCGCCCTCGACGCTGCCGTCCGACCGGTACTCCGCGCCGTCCAGCGTGTGCACGCGCAGCACCGGACCGGCCTCCACCCGCCAGTAGGCGGGGATGCCGGCCGCCGCGTACAGCGCCGGTTTGAGCAGCCGGTCGTAACGCCGGGTCTCCTCCGCCTCGACCTCCACGACCAGGGCCACGTCGGCCGGGTCGACCCAGATCGCGCCGGACGAGTGCGGCCGCAGCACGGTCACGTCCGGAACCAGGTTGCTGGTGCCGATCTCGATGCCCAGCCGCGCGCACACCCACCAGCCGGGCGGCGCGGCCGCCCGCAGGGTGCCGACCACCGACTCCACCAGCGTCTCGTGCCGCTCGTCCGTCGGCGGGCTGACGTGCAGTCCGCCGTCGACGATCTCGTACCGGTGTCCGTCCTGGGGAAACAGATGCAGATCCGGCTCGGTCCACCGGCCCTCCGGTGCGCTCCACCGCACCGGGGCACCCTGGCTCAGCATCGTCACAGGCCACCTCCATCACCGCGGAGTGCCAGCCTACTTACTCACCGTGGTTACCGGCGAGTTATGCCTGTGTAAAAGACCAGGGTCCCCGCTCCGGATGACCGGAGCGGGGACCCTGGGTCGGCTGTCAGGCCGCGGAGCGGTCCTTCTCCCGGGCCTTCAGGGCCCGCAGGATGCCGTCGCGTCCCTCGGCGACCAGCCGGCGCAACGACGCCGGCTGACCGTCGCGGCTCAGCCAGGCGTCGGTGAGCGCCACCGTCTCCGGGCTGATCTGGTACGCCGGGTACGCCAGCGTGGCGAACTCCTGGGCCGGCTCACTGTCCGAGCGGGCCCACACGTCACCGACCACCTCGAAGAACTTCGCCGCGTACGGCGCTGTCAGAGCCACCTGGCGGGTGCTCTGGAAGCCCTGCAGCAGCGACCGGTTCAGCCAGTTCGGCGGCGCCTTCGGCCCGGTGAGCTCGGCCCAGACCCGGTCCTTGTTGGCCGGCGTGGGCAGCAGCGCCCGGGCGATCGCGGCTTCCCGCTCACCGCTCGCGGTCCGGTCCGAGGCGAGCTCGGCGTCGATCTCCTCCTCGGTGGCGGCGCCCAGCGCGGCCAGCGCCTGCAGCAGGCTCCAGCGCAGCTCGGTGTCGACCACCAGGCCGTCCGGACGGGTCTCGCCGGTGAGCCAGCCGCGCAGCTCGACCGCCTGCTCGGCGGTGCGGGCCGCGGTGATGAACGACCGCGCCCAGGTGAGCTGCCAGCCGCTGCCCGGTTCGGCGGTGGCGAGCTGGTCCTTCGCCAGGCCGGCCAGCATGCCCCAGCCGGTCGGCGCCCACTCCGGGTCGGCGAAGCTGGTCAGCGCCATGCCGGCCTGCCGCAGCGTGGCCGTGGTCAGGTTCACGTCGGTCTCGGCCGGCAGCCCGGCGACGACCAGCGCCACGTAGTCGCGGGCCGCCAGCTCGGCGTCGCGCAGCATGTCCCAGGTGGCCGCCCAGCACAGGGCCCGCGGCAGCGCCGACTCGAACCCGGCGATGTGCTGCACCAGGGTGCCCAGCGAGCGCTCGTCCAGCCGCAGCTTCGCGTACGTCAGGTCCTCGTCGTTGACCAGCAGCACGTCCGGCGCGGCCACCCCGGCGAGCGCGGCGACCTCGGTACGCTCGCCGGCCACGTCCACCTCGAGCAGCTCCCGGCGGACCAGCCGGTCGCCGTCCAGGTCGTAGAGGCCGAGCCCGATCCGGTGGGTGCGCAGCGTCGGGTAGTCGGTCGGCGCCTCCTGGTGCACGACCACCTGGGTGTAACGCCCGTCGGCGTCCACCTCCACGACCGGGCGCAGCGTGTTGACCTGCGAGGTCTCGAGCCACTGCTGAGCGAACTTGCGCAGCTCCCGGCCGGACGCCGACTCCAGCTCGGTGAGCAGGTCGTCGAAGGTGGCGTTGCCCCAGGCGTGCTTGGCGAAGTACGCCCGCAGGCCGGTCAGGAACGGGTCCAGTCCGACGTACGCCACCAACTGCTTGATCACGCTGGCGCCCTTGGCGTACGTGATGCCGTCGAAGTTGACCTCGACGGCTTCCAGGTCCGGCATCTCGCAGTAGACCGGGTGGGTGGAGGACAGCTGGTCCTGCCGGTAACCCCAGGCCTTGCGGATGGACAGGAACGTCGACCAGGCGTCGGTGAACCGGGTGGCGTGCGTGTTGCACCAGTGGCTGGCCCACTCGGCGAACGACTCGTTCAGCCACAGGTCGTTCCACCAGCGCATGGTGACCAGGTCGCCGAACCACATGTGGGCGAGCTCGTGCAGGATCGTGTTGGCGCGCTGCTCGTACTCGTAGTCGGTGACCTGCGAGCGGAAGATGTAGTGCGACTCGGCGTGCGTGACGCAGCCGAAGTTCTCCATCGCGCCGGCGTTGAAGTCGGGCACCCACAGCTGGTCGTACTTGGGCAGCGGGTAGCGCACCCCGAACTGCTCGTGGAAGAAGTCGAAGCCCTGCTTGGTGATCAGGAAGAGGTCGTCGGCGTCCAGGTACTGCGCCATCGAGGCGCGGCAGAAGACGCCCAGCTCGATGCCGTCGTGCGAGTCGCGCACCTCGTGGTACGGCCCGGCGCAGATCGCCGTGATGTACGTGCTCATCCGCGCCGAGGTGGCGAAGTGGACCGCCTTGACGCCGTCGCCGGCCGCCTCCTCGCGCTCGACCGGCATGTTGGACACGACCTTCCAGTGCGCCGGCACCGTGGCGTGCCACGTGAAG
Source organism: Actinoplanes sp. NBC_00393 (assembly GCF_036053395.1). Lineage (NCBI taxonomy): Bacteria > Bacillati > Actinomycetota > Actinomycetes > Micromonosporales > Micromonosporaceae > Actinoplanes > Actinoplanes sp. NBC_00393. The sequence goes on from NZ_CP107942.1 coordinate 9,867,409, forward strand.
ACGCTCTTCAGGTCGGGCTGGTCGAAGCAGGCGTACGTCCGTTGCGCGTCCGCCGTCTCGAACTGGCTGTAGAGGTAGACCTCCTGGTCGACCGGGTCGACGCTGCGCTGCAGCCCCTGGCCGCTCGCCGAGAACTTGAAGTCGCCGTCGACGACCAGGGTGTTCTCCGCGGCGAGGCCGGACAGCGGCAGACCGTTCTCCGGGGTCCACCCGCTGATGTCGACCGGTGCGCCGTTCAGCGTCGCGGAGTTGATTCGCGCGGCGGCGGCCTCGACGAACGTCGTCGCGCCGGGTTCCGTGCACCGGAAGGTGATCACCGTCGTGGACCGGAAGGTCTCGGAACCGGTCAGGTCAAGAGTGATGTCGTACCCGGTCACGTCGAGCAAGCGACCACGCTCCGCGGCCTCGACCTGGGTCAGGTTGTGAACACCGGCCACGTGCACTCTCCTTCGAGCTGACTGCGTTTGTCCGAAGCCTATGCGCCTGCGGCGACGTAACTCACCCCGACCGGGCACCGAAGAAGGTGGAAGATCGAAGCATGACAGAACGCGCGACCGTCGACATGTGGTTCGACCCCTTGTGCCCGTGGGCCTGGATCACCTCCCGCTGGCTGCTCGAGGTGGAAAAGGTCCGCCCTCTCGACATCCGGTTCAACGTGATGAGCCTCTCCGTGCTGAACGAGGGACGCGAGGAGCTTCCGGAGCGCTACCGGGAGATGCTGGCCAAGGGCTGGGGCCCGGTACGGGTGTGCATCGCCGCCGCCGAGACCGCCGGCCCCGAGGTGCTCCGCGACCTCTACACCGCGCTCGGCACCCGCATCCACCTGCAGAAGTACGAGATCGACGACGAGAAGCTGTTCCGCGAGGCGCTGACCGAGGTCGGTCTGGACCCGGAGCTGGCCGCCGCCGCGAACACCGGCGAGCGGGACGAGGCCCTGCGGGCCAGTCACAACGCCGGGATGAAGCCGGTCGGCACCGACGTCGGCACCCCGGTGATCCACGCGCCGGGCCCGAACCCGGGGGAGACCGTCGCGTTCTTCGGCCCGGTGATCACCCCGGCGCCCAAGGGCGAGGCCGCCGGCAAGCTGTGGGACGGCGTCGTGCTGGTCGCCGGCACTCCGGGCTTCTACGAGCTGAAGCGCAGCCGCGACCTCGGGCCGATCTTCGATTAGTTGCCATTCAGGGGCGGTCGCCGAAAAAAGCGACTCTTCGCCGCCGACCGGTCGTTGGATGGGGTGATGTACACCTCATCCAACGCGGAGGCGAGCGTGCCCGAGAACGAGCCGATCGGATCGAGCATCGGCGTTCAGCTAGGGGTTTGGGCGGATCTGCCCCCAGATGTGGCGGTCATGGTGGCTCCGCCGGTGACCGTGACGGCGTGTCCGGTCCCGCGGCCGGTGAATTCGCATCGCAAGGCCCAGTTGAGCAGGTCACGCGGGAACATGCCGGTTGGTAGGCACCGCAGGTACGCCGGGTAAGTTGCCCCCCATGACGGTCGTGCACCCGATCAGCCGGGCCTGGATCACCAATGGCGGTACCGGGGCCCAGAATTATGACGAGTTCGCCGACGACGCCGAAATCACCCAGATCATCACGGCCAACCCGCACAGCGCGCTGGCCGTCGAGATGCCGCACCTCGCTCCCGACTCGCTCGGGAAGTCCTTCACCGACTCCCTCCCGGACGCTGTGGTCCGGCTGGAGCGGGCGAAGTCCGAGGGCCGGTACCGCCCCGCAGAGCAGGTCGTCGTGCTCTACCGCATCACCGGACCGGGTGAGGCGCCCGCCTACGGGCTGTGGAGTACGGTCGAGACCTCGCAGATCTCGACCAACGCCGACGAGCCCGGCCTGGTGATCCGCAACGAGGACGTCTTCATCAGCAAGGTCCGTGAGCGGGTCGCCCTCGCTGACTCGCTCCAGACGCTGCTGTCGCCCGTACTCCTGCTCCAGACCGGCAAGGGTGAGGAGCTGCACGCGGCCCTCGCCGACGCGGTCGACGCGGCGGGCGAGTCCGCCGCAACCGATACCGATCAGACCGGGCGCACCCACGACATCTGGGAGGTCGGTCCGGGGAACCTGCAGGACCGGCTGCTCGAGCTGGCCGGCGGCGGCGAGTTGGTGGTCGCCGACGGCAACCACCGCAGCCTGGCCGCGCAGACCGGCGGGATCGCCCGCTTCCTGGCGGTCGTCACGACTCCCGCGTCGGTCGCCATCCAGCCCTACAACCGCCTGGTCAGCGAGCTGCCGGCCTCGCTCGACGACCTTCTGGAACGGCTCCGCGCGGCCGGCGCGACGGTCACCGAGCTGCCGCGTGCCGCGCAGCTTCCGGCCAAGGGCACGATCGAGATGTACGCGCAATCCCGTTCTTTCGCAGTAGGACTGCCGCCGGACCCGGCCGGCACGTCGGTGGAGAACCTGGACCACGCCCTCGTGGAGCGCGTTCTGCTGCGCGACACGCTCGGCCTGGACCCGGGGGACAAGCGGATCGCCTACATCGGCGGGGACTACCCGGTCGAGTGGCTGCGTGACGAGGTGGACGCCGGGCGCGCCGAGCTGGCCGTCCTGATCGCCCCGGTCACCGTCGACGACTTCGTCGAGGTGAACCTGGAGCGGCTCAAGCTGCCGCGCAAGAGCACGTGGTTCACACCCAAGGCCCGTGGCGGACTCGTCCTGGCCCAGCTGGACTGATGCTGCACCCACAGGTAACCGCCGCCGCGTCACTGCGGCGGCGGCCCACCGCCGAGGAACTCGCCGCCGACCCGTACCAGCGCTTGCTCGGCGCCCGTGCGGCGATGGAGGAGTCGAACGAGGCGGAGACCGGCCCGGCCCTGCCGTTGCCGGTCGTCGCCGATCTCGACGCGGACGGCGTGCCGTGCCGCCTCTACGCGACCCGGACCGGTACGCCCGTCCTGGTCTACCTGCACGGCGGCGGCTGGTGTTACGGCAGCATCGAAACCGTGGACCGGTTCTGCCGCCGGGTGGCGGAGCGCTCCGGCTGCGCCGTGGTCTCGGTCGGCTACCGGCTCGCCCCGGAGCACGTCTTTCCGGCCGCCCTCGACGACGTCGCGACCGTCCTGTCCTATCTGCGCCGGTCCGGCGCGGACCTGGGGCTGGACGTGTCCCGGCTGGCGATCGGCGGGGACAGCGCGGGCGGCCAGCTCGCCACGGTCACCGCCCGCCGGCAGCGGGACGCCGCCACCCCGCTCGACTACCAGGTGCTGATCTACCCGGCCCTCGACCCGCTCACCTCCGCCGAGTCCTACGACGAGGTCGGCGGATACGGGCTGGACCGCGCGTCGATGAAGCTGGCCTGGGAGACGTTCGTACCGGACCCGATGCAGCGCCTCACCCCGGACGTGTCACCGCTCGCGGCGGACGATTTGTCCGGAATGCCGCCAACGTTGCTGATCACCGCGGAGTACGATGCGTTGCGCGACGAGGGCGCCGACTACGCGAACGCGCTGATCGCCGCCGGCGTCCCGGTGGTGCACACCCGCTACATGGGCGTGAACCACGGCTTCGCCCGAAAACTGGCCACCATCGATGCCGCCCGGGCCGCGGCGGACCAGGTGGCATCCGCCCTGCGTTCGGCCCTCACCTTCTGAAAGACTTTTTGACATGCGTCTCTACCTGGGTTCCGACCACGCCGGTTTCGAGCTGAAGAACCACCTCGTGAACCACCTGAACAAGCAGGGTCACGACGTGGTCGACGTCGGGCCGCACGCCTACGACCCCGAGGACGACTACCCGGCGTTCTGCTTCCACACCGGCGTCAAGGTGGTCGCCGACCCGGGTTCGCTCGGCATCGTGATCGGCGGCTCGGGCAACGGCGAGCAGATCGCCGCCAACAAGGTGCCCGGCGTCCGCTCCGCGCTGGTCTGGAAGACCGAGATCGCCGAACTGGCCCGCCAGCACAACGACAGCAACGTGATCGCGATCGGCGCCCGGCAGCACACCCTGGACGAGGCCACCGCGTTCGTCGAGGCGTTCATCGCCACCTCGTTCTCCGGCAACGTCCGCCACGCCCGGCGCATCGCCCAGCTCGCCGACTACGAGGTGGCCCGCGAACTCCCCGCCCTCCCCGAGTCCACCCCTAGCGCCTGACCCAGCCACCACCGCCCGCCCGAACAGCCCTGACGGTCAGCCCACCCCACCCAGCTGACCGCGAGCGCTGCTTCCGGGCGTCCGATGCAGCCGTGGCGGTCAGCCCGTCCCGTCCGGCTGACCGTGAGCGCTGTTTCCGGGCGTCCGATGCAGCCGTGGCGGTCAGCCCGTCCCGTCCGGCTGACCGTGAGCGCTGTTTCCGGGCGTCCGATGCAGCCGTGGCGGTCAGCCCGCCCCACCCGGCTGACCGCGAGCGCTGTTTCCGGGCGCCCGAGGCAGCCCTGGCGGTCAGCCGGGTTTCGCCGGCTGACCGTGAGCGTTGCTACCCGGCGTTCGAAGCAGCCGTGGCGGTCAGCCCGGGTTGGGCGGCTGGCTCTGAGGGCTGTTTCCGGGCGCCTCAAACAGCCGTGAGAACCAGCCGGAAAATCAGCGGCGCGGCAGGTCCTCGCGCGGCAGCCAGTTGCGCCGCACGATGGGCAGGTCCCGTTCGGCCTCGGCGATCTGCTCGTCGCTGGGCCGCGACGCGTCCCGAGCACGCAGGGCCGCACCCACGCTGACCTGCGACGACCCGGATCCGACCAGCCCGCGCAGGCCCCGTTCGGACTCCCGCTCGTCAGCGCCCGCGCCCGCCCCCGAGGTGGGCCGCCGCCCGTGTCCACCCCGCCCGGGCCGCTGCTGCGCGCCCTCGACCGGCGTGGTCACGGCAGTCGGCCCGGCCCCGGCACCGGCCGGCGGCCCCGGCACCGGAACAGCGGGCGGCTGAGGAACAGGTCCAGGAACAGGCGCAGGCACAGGAACAGGCGCAGGCCCACGAACGGGCGCATGCCCAGACCCAGGAACAGGCCCGGGAACGGGAGCAGGCCCGGGAACGGGAGCAGGCGCGGGCCCAGGAATGGGAGCAGGCGCAGGTCCGGGCGCGGGTGCAGGCCCGGGAACAGGTCCAGGGCCGGGAGCAGGGGCCGGCTCGGCGGACGGCGAGGTGGGGCGCACGCGACGGCGCCGGCGTTCGGGCTGACCCATGAGACCGACGCTACCGCCGCCGCGCCCAACCTCAGAACACCTCGGTCGGACTCGGCAGCCGATGCCAGCGGAAGGCGTTGGTCGGGTCGTTGCCGGTGAGCTGCCGAACCCGCCCGGCCGCAGCCAGCGAGGACAGGGTCGTGGCCCCCAGGTAGGCCGCGCCCAGCTCGGTGACCGTGCAGCTCAGATCGGCCGGGTCGGTCGTCGGCACACAGGTCGCCCCTTCCGGCCCACCGGTGAGCCGCCACCGCCCGGTGTTCGACTCCAGCAGCGGATCGGTGATCTCCAGCACCACGTCGACCGGCGCCGCGTACCGGCGGGCGGTCAGGGCCTGTGGCACGTCGATGATCCGGACCCAGAGGCCGTCGAGCATCGTCGCGCCGAGCCGGCGCGGTTCGTCCACCAGATACTGCAGGGGCTCGTCGACGGCGGCGAGGCTGTGCGTCACGGACCGGCTCAAATCGATGCCGAGCAGGAAACGCCAGAGCGCCAGATAGGTCGCCGGATCGGCCGCAGCCACCTCACGGACCTGCACCTCGGCGTCCGGCCCGTGACCGGTCCATTTGTCCTTGACCCGCCACAGCGCATAGCCGGTGGGGCCGCCGGGGCCTTCGTGCACCACCCCGTACCGCCGGGTGGCGCCGTCCCGCCCGTCCTTCGGATCGACCAGCACGTACCGCCACCAGCGCTCGTCCCGGCTGGACCAGCCGATCTGTTCCGGGCGCAGCTGCTCGTACACCTTGGTGATGGCCGGCAGCAGGTCGTGCGGGTCGCCCATCCGCAGCTGCCCGGACGGTTCGGCGGGCGGCGCGGGGAGACGAACCTCACGATTCATGATCGAGAAGCTCAGGCGGGCGGACGCCGGACCGTACCCGAACCGTGGATAGATCTTGGTCTCGCTGGCCCACAGCACAGCGATCGGTTCGCGGCCGGCCTCGGCCACGTCCCGCAGCTGCCGATGCATCATCCGCGTCAACAGGCCCTGCCGCCGATGGGTCGGCAGCACGCCGACACCGGTCACGTGAGCGGCCGCGACGATCCCGCCGGGCACGGTGAGATCCCTGGTGAGGAGGTTGGTGTGCGCGACCACGGCCCCCTCGTCCTCGACCACCAGCGCGCGTTCCGCCTCGAAGACGGCCGCGCTCGCCTCGCGGTACTCCGCGGAGAGCTCCTCGTGGAAAACGGTGTCGAGCAGGTCAGCGATCGCCGGGTAGTCGTCGGCCGTAGCGGGCCGCAGCCGCAACACATCCTTCATGGCTTGTGTGTAACGGACTGCTGTGGGTGAGGGCGACCGATTTGTTGGCTCGCTACCCTCGAGCTGACGACGTCGTACGCAGGCCGAGAGGGGAACCATGCCGGAGCAACCGCAGTGGCCGGAGCGGACGCTCGACATGCCGCCGCAGGACCCGTGGGCCGACCAGCCGACGGCACAGACGGCTCCGCCCACGACACCGATCGACGCGGCGCCGGGCGTGCCCACGCCACCGGCACCCGAGCAGTCGCCGTTCACCCAGGGCCGGGCCCGGGTCACGCAGCGCACTCAGCAGTTCACCGCCGAGCACGAGCCGACCGGCACCGGCTGGCCGGAGGAGCACGGGCACGCCCCGCGCGAGCCGCGCAGCCTGTCCTGGCACATCCGCCGGCTGCGGCGGGGTAGCGAGTGGTCCAACGCCGCGCTGATCTTCGCGTTCGTCTGCTGGGGCATCTGGGTGCTCTCGTCGGAGGGCTCGTTCGTCACGGCGGCGATCGTCTTCCTGGTGACGGTGTGCGTGGCCGCGGGCGTGTTCGCGCTGTCCCGCCTGGTCGGCCGCCTGGTGCTGGAGCGGCAGATGGGCCGGGTCCGGCACACGGCCCGCGGCTCGCACATGGTCGCCGGGCTCTTCCTGGTCGGCGTCGGGTTCGCCCACCTGCGGCAGACCGAGTGGGTGATGGACGCCTTCCACTGGACTGTGAACCTGTTCAGCTGACCGGCTTGCCACCGGTGATGCCGAGCACCTCGCCGGTGGTGTAGCTGGAATCCGGTCCGGCGAAGTAGACGTACGCGGCGGCCAGCTCGGCCGGCTGTCCGGCCCGGCCGAGCGGGGTGTCGCCGCCGAACGACTTGACCTTCTCCTCGGGCATGGTGGCCGGGATCAGCGGCGTCCAGATCGGCCCGGGCGCGATCGCGTTGACCCGGATGCCCTTGTCGGCGAGGTCCTCGGCGAGCGCCTTGGTGAACGCGACGATGCCGCCCTTCGTGGTGGCGTAATCGAGCAGCGCGCTCGACGACAGGTACGCCTGCACGGACGCGGTGTTGATGATCGTCGCGCCGGGCGGCATGTGCGGCACCGCTGCCCGGCAGAGCCAGAACATCGCGTACAGGTTGGTCTTCATGACCCGGTCGAACTGCTCGTCGGTGATCTCGGTGATCCCGCCCGGCTGCGCCATCTGGTAGGCGGCGTTGTTGACCAGGATGTCCACGCCACCGAGCTCCTGCCGGGCCCGGTCGACGATCGCCCGGCAGTGCGCCTCGTCCCGGATGTCGCCGGGCACGGTCACCGCCTTGCGGCCCGCCTTCTCGATCCACTGCGCGGTGTCCTGCGCGTCCGACTCCTCCTCCGGGAGGTAGGAGATCAGCACGTCGGCGCCCTCCCGCGCGAACGCGATGGCCACCGCGCGCCCGATGCCGGAGTCGCCGCCGGTGATGACTGCTTTGCGGCCGGTCAGTTTCCCGCTGCCGCGGTAGGTCTGCTCCCCGTGGTCGGGCCGGTCCGGCATCTGCGACGTCAGACCGGGCGGCTCCAGATCGCCACCGTCCAGCTCGGGCTTCGGGTACTGCTCACGCGGATCCACTGGCCGCCTCCTTCTCACGATGTCGAGGTGGGGTTGCCCGGATCAGCGACGGGTATGCGGGCCGCCATGGGGGATTCGCGGGTGAGCGTCGTGGTCATCACCTGGCAGCGGCGCGACGAGGCGCTGGCCTGCCTGGCCAGGCTGCTGGAACTGCCGGAACGACCGCACGTGGTGCTGGTGGACAACGGCTCCACCGACGGGACCGCGGACGCGGCCCGCGAACGATTCCCGGGCGTCGAGGTGGTTGCGCTGAGCAGGAATCTCGGGGCCGTCGGTCGAAACATCGGGGTACGCCGTACGCGCACCCCCTACGTGGCCTTCTGCGACGACGACACCTGGTGGACTCCCGGCTCCCTGTCCCGCGCCGCCGACGTACTCGACGCCCATCCCCGGCTGGCCCTGCTCAACGCCCGGATCGTGGTGGAGCCCTTCGGGGTGGAGGACCCGATCGTGGCCGAGCTGCGCGATTCGCCGGTGCCCGGGCCGCCGTGGCTGCCGGGTCCGGCGCTGGGCAGCTTCCTGGCCGGCGCCTCGGTGGTGCGGCGGGACGCGTTCGAGGCGGCCGGCGGTTTCAGTGAGCGGATCTGGCTGGGCGGCGAGGAGGAGCTGCTCGCCACCGACCTGGTCAGCGGCGGCTGGGAACTGTGCTACCTGGAGGAGTTGACCGTGCACCACCGGGCGTCGGTGGTGCGCGACGCCACGCACCGGCGCCGGATCGGGTTGCGCAACACGCTCTGGTTCACCTGGCTGCGGCGGCCGGCCGGAGCAGCCGTACGCCGCACGCTCTTCCTCGCCCGAACCGTCCCCCGGGACCGGACCTCGCTGCTCGGCGCCCTCGACGCGATCCGCGGCCTCGGCTGGCTGCTGACCCACCGCCGGCCCCGCCCGGCGGTGGTCGAGGCCCGGCTCGGCGTCCTGGACGAGGCCCAGCGCCGCTCGACCGCCCGCCGCTACGTGGGCTGACCGGTGGGCTCGGAGACGTGCGCGGTGACGATCCGCCACCCCTCGGGCAGGCGCACCCAGGTCTGCGACTGCCGGCCCAGCACCCCGCTGCCGGGATAGCCGAAGAGCGTCGTGACGACCGCTGTGCTGTGGCCGTACCCCTGAATCCTGGTGTCCTTGAGATGCCGGCCCGGCGGCAGCGCTGCCTGCGCGCGCCGCCACCTGGCCTGCTCCTCGATACCGGCCTGCCGGTCGTTGACGCCGAAGCGGACCGCGTCGGCGGTGAAGAAACCGAGGATCGCCGCCACGTCGTTCGCGACCAGCGCCCGCTCGTAGTCCTCGAAAGCCGCGGTGACCTCGGCGATCACCTCGGGCAGATCTCGGTGCATCCGTGCTCCCTCTCGGTGGTGATGCGGCCCCGGGCGGAGGGTGTCCCGGGGCCGCATCGGTGTGCGGAACCTCAACCGGCAGGCGCGGGTTCCTCGGCCGGCGCCGCACTCTCCTCGGCGTCCGGCTCGCGGGGGTCCGGTTTGCCGAGTGCGAACAGGACGCACACCACGGCGAGGAAGAGATAACCGAGAGTGACCGGCCCGTCGGCGTTCCACTGCACCTTCTCGGCGTGGATCAGGCCGACGAAGGTGAGCACCGCGCCGCTGGCCGAGAAGATCGCCGCGTGCCAGAACCGTTTGTCGATGATGAACGCGACGATCGCGCCGAGCACCAGACCGGCCAGGATCGCGCCCTCGCCGAGCGTCTTCAGGCCGTCGTAGATCACCCCCGCGCCGGCCAGCGCCTCGCTGCCGACCTGCGAGGCCGTGGTGCCGGCGGCGGCCAGGACGTTGTCCATCTGCCCGGTCGCCCAGGCGGCGATGTTCGGGATCAGGGCGGCCACCACCGCGGCGGCGTGCGCCCGCGGCGTCGCCTGGAACGCCTGCGCGCCGATCAGCAGGCCGATGTAGAGCAGGATCGGCACGATCGCGGCGGTCGGGAAGACCGCCCCGAGCAGGCCGAACAACCCGAAGAAGCAGAGCAGCGCGATCAGCACGCCGGTCGCCATCGAATACCCGGTACGCCCACCGGCCGCCTTCCAGCCCGGGTGCCCGACGTACACGGCGGGCGGGAACGGCGAGCCCAGGCAGGAGCCGATCACCGCGCCGGCGCCGTCGGCGAGGAGCACGCTGCGCAGGTTGTACCGGTCACCGGCGGTGGCCGCGCTCTCCACGTTGGTCATCGCCTCGGTGAAGTTGTAGACGCCCAGCGGGATCGCGGTCGCCAGCAGCGGCGCCATGTCCCGCAGGCCGTCGATCAACAGGTCCACCTTGAGGTGCGGGAAGGCGAACGCGATGTCGCGGGCGGCGGCCGTCACGTCCGGCACCGACATGGCGCCGCCGATCCAGCCGATCGCGGTGCCGACCAGCAGCGCGGCCAGGCCGATCGGGAAGTTCCCGGGCAGTTTCACGTCGGTGAGCAGCCCGATCAGCAGCATGCCGAAGACCGGCAGGGCGATCCACGCGTAGCTCCACATGGTGCCGGCCGGGTTCATCGAGATGAACGTGATCGAGATGCCGGCCAGGGTGCCCAGAAGGGCCGCCCTGGGCGTGTACTTGCGGATGTACGGGCCGACGAACGCCCCGATCAGCACGATCACGCCGATGATGAACGCCCACGCGATGCCGGCCGTCCACGCCGCCACCGGATCCTTCGTGGTCAGGTAGATCGGCAGCATGATCACGAAGATCACGATGAACATGTGCGGGACGCTCGGGCCGTACGGCAGGGCCGTCACGTCGGTCCGGTTCTCCCGGGCGGCCAGCCGCCGGGCCAGGAAGGTGTAGTAGACGTTCCCGGCGACCAGGGCGACGCCGAGCGCGGGCAGGATGACGCCGAAGACATCCCCGGCCGGCATCTGGATCACGCCGATGCAGAGGGCGGTCAGGGTGAGCACGTTGACCAGGACGTTGACGCCGAAGCCGAAGAAGGCGTTCGTGTCGCCCCGGACCCAGTAGGCGAGTTTCATCGCGCGATCTCCTTGATCAGGGCGGGGGACTCGGCGACCCAGCCGAAGATGCCGCCCTGCGCGGCGATCATCTGCAGGCCGACCCGCTGGAACTCGGGGAAGTAGGAACCGACGCAGTCGGCGAGCACCAGGCACTCGTAGCCGCGGTCGTTCGCCTCACGGACCGTGGTGTGAACGCAGACCTCGGTGGTCACACCGGTCACCACCAGCGACTCGATGCCGTCCTTGTCGAGCAGTTCCGGCAGCTCGGTGGCGTAGAAGGCGCCCTTGCCGGGCTTGTCGACGACCGGCTCGCCGTCGATCGGCTGGAGTTCGTCGATGATGTCGTGGCCGTACTCGCCCCGGACGAGGATCCGCCCGAACCGGCCCGGTTTCCCGATCATCGGACCGCGGGCCAGCTTGGCCGGGGGACAGTCGGACAGATCCGGCTCGTGCCCCTCGCGGGTGTGGATGATCGGCAGCCCGGCCGCCCGCCAGGCGGCCATCAGCGAGGTCAGCGGCCCGATGGTCCGGCGCAGCTGGGCGACGTCGTTGCCCAGGCTCTCGCCGAAGCCGCCGGGCAGCAGAAAGTCCCGCTGCATGTCGATCACCAGCAGGGCGGTGCGATCAAGAGCGAAATTGAAGGGTACGGGGGAAGCGTCCACGGTCGGCATGATGAGATCGCCTTCAGTCCGTTTCGGGGTGGTGGGCGGGGCGGTCGGACGGCTCCGTCGCCGCGATCACGTCGTCCGAGGTGGCGACGCAGCCGAAGACGCCGCCCTGCATGGTGACCATGTGCAGTGCGGCGGCGTGGTTCGACGGGTCGGTGGCCCCGGTGCAGTCGCTCAGGATCAGGCACTCGTAGCCGCGGTCGTTGGCCTCGCGCATCGTGGTGTGCACGCAGACGTCGGTGGTGATCCCGGTGAGGATCAGGTGTGTGATGCCGTGCGTGCGCAGCACCAGGTCGAGGTTGGTGGCGTAGAAGGCGCCCTTGCCCGGCTTGTCGACCACCACCTCGCCGGGTGCCGGCGCCACCTCCGGAACGATCTCCCAGCCCGGCTCACCCTTGATCAGGATCCGGCCGCACGGTCCCGGCCCACCGATCTCGGCGCCGATCCGAGCCGAGCGCCAGCTCTTGTTGGCCGGCAGGTCGGAGAGGTCCGGATCGTGTCCCTCGCGGGTGTGGACGACGAGCATGCCGAGGTCCCGGACGTGCGACAGCAGCTTCGCGGTGGCCGGCAGCCCGGCCCGGGTCAGCTCGATGTCGTAGCCCATCGCGTCCACGTAGCCGCCGGGCCCGCAGAAGTCGGTCTGCCAGTCGATACAGAGCAGGGCGACGCGGTCCACCGGGACCGAGTCGTCGTAGGGCCAGGCGTACGGATTCGCCGGCACCGGGCCGATGCGTGCGGTCATGAGTCAGATCCCTTCGAGCGGTGATCATCGAGTCCTCGACCGGCGGATCAGCTGCTGACGGATCGGTCATCGACGATCTCGTGTGCGTCCCACATCGTCGATTGTCGACAGTTCTGTTTCGGCCGGGATCGCGTTGTGTAACGGACCGATTTCCCAGAGCTCATCTTCGGGCCCCGTGCTCAAGCCCGGCGGTCGCGCTGCGACCGTGACCGGCTGGATGGCCGCGCGGTAGAGCGGGGACTTTTCGTCACCCGTACCGGAAAGGGGTTTCTAACTCGAAAATCGATCGGGACCGTACGCGCGGCAGCATCCCGCGTCGCGAAGCGGCGTGGGATGGGTCTTGGTTGCAGCGGTGGCTAGGCGGCGAGGTCGAGGGTGACGTGGTAGCCGAGGGCTTCGAGCTGGCGGATGTGGTTGCGTTTGCGGCGTTCGGTGTCGGTGCGGCTGAGGTAGAAGCCAGCGCCGAGATCATGGAAGCGGGCCTCGGCGGCGGACAGCAGATGCCAGATGATCGTCAGGACTGAACGGCCGACCGCGACGATCGCGCGTTTGGCGCCGCGTCTTCGCGCGATGCGCCGGTACCGTTCGCCGAGGAACGTGTCGGTCCGGGCGGCGGAGACGGCGATCTGCCCGAGGACTCGGGCGAGGTAGCGGTTGCCGTGCCCGGTCGAGCCGTTGCCTTTACGGCGGCCGGCGGACTCTTTGACGCCGGGCGCGAATTTCGCCCAGCCGGCCAGGTGCGCCGGGGTCGGGAAGCGGGTCATGTCCACACCGATCTCGGCGATGATCGTGGCAGCGGCGGCCGAGCCGATCCCGGGGATCTCAAGCAGCCGGGCCGCCGCCGCGGCGAAAGGGGCCAGTTCCTCCTCGATCCGGGCGTCGACCTCGCGGATGTCGGTCTCAATCGCCTCGACGCGGGCGATCATCTTGCCCAGCAGGAACGCGTGATGATCGGTGAAGTGGCCGGTCAGCGATTCCTGCAACGCGGGGATCTTGCGCCGCAGGCTGGACCGGGCCAACTCGGCGAGAGAGTGCGGATCACGCTGCCCGCCGATCAGCGCGGCCATCATCAACCTTCCGGAAACCCCGAACAGGTCACTGACCACGACGGACAACTTGATCTGTGCGTCCTCGAGGAGCTTCTCCGCACGCTGGCGTTCCGCGCCGGCTTCAGCGATCAGGTCAACCCGGTAGCGAGTCAAGTCGCGCAGCATCCGGATCGGCGCGGGCGGCACGAAACTCGGCCGGATCATCTGCCGCTCGGCAACCTTGCACAACCAGACCGCGTCCAGCCTGTCGGTCTTGGGTCGGCCCGGCAGGTGCTTGACGTCGCGGGCGTTAACCAGCCACACCTCGAACCCATGCGCCTCGAGCAGGTAGAACACCGGCTTCCAATAGTCACTGGTCGCCTCCATCACCACCCGGGTCACACCCAACACGGCAAGACGTTCGGCCAAACCGATCAGCGACCGGGTCATCGTCGCGTAAGTCCGCACTTCCTGCAGCCGCCGGCCGTTCCTCGCCTCATCCGGCACCCGCGCGCAACACACCAGCGATGCCTTGCCGATGTCCAGCCCGGCGACATGCGTGATGATCTCGTCTTCGTCCTGAGCCTGCTCCAGCACCCGACACCCTCCCGACCAGCCCGAACCACATGGGGGAGATCGCCCGCGGCAGCCACAGGATGGGTGAATCTAACTCGCGTGCTCGCAGCAACAGTGAAGGGCCCATAACGCGGCTGCCCGCGTCCGACTAACCCACGACCTCATACGAATCAAGAAGCGACGACGTCAGCGGGCGACCAGCACCGATTTTCAGCCCGGAACGGGCCGCCCGCCAGAGGCGGCAGGGACTAACCCAGATAGGTGCGCGCGCCGTGCCTGCTCAGCGCGCCCAGGATCCGGGCGGTGTCGCCGGCCTCGACGGCGGTGAAAAGCCGCTCGTGCCGCAGCACGCCGTCGGCAGCCCGGGCGGCTTCGGCCTCGCGCCGCATGTTGACCGCCATGTAGAGCTGGATGCGCACCAGGATCGACTCGTAGAGCGCGGTGAGCTGGCGATTCCCGCTGAGCGCGACCACCTCGACGTGGAACCGGCGGTGCGCGTTGGCCAGCTCGGGCCGGTCGTCGGCCTCGGTGGCCTTGCGGATGGTCTCCAGGGCGGACCGCAACCGGCCCAGATCCGGGCCCGGGGGAGTGCTGGTCACCGCATGCCGTTCCAGAACGTCGCGCACCTCGTAGAGCTCACGGACGTCGTCGTCGGAGAGAGTGGCCACCCGGGCGCCCCGGCGCGGAATGTGCTCCACCAGGCCCTGCTCGGCCAGCAGGCGCATCGCCTCCCGCAAAGGCGCGCGGCTGATCCCGAGCCGGCGGGTCAACTGCTCCTCGACCAGGCGCTCACCCGGATCGCTGCGCCCGCTCAGGATGTCGCGCCGCAGACGCTCGACGGCGAGCTGCACGAGACTGTACGTCTCCAGCTCGCCGTCGCTCACGCGGCCAGTGTGCCAGCCGAGGTCCCTCAGTTGTCGGCCAGGACCTTGCCGGTCTCCAGCAGCGACTTCAGGTCGCTGAGCACCCACGCCCAGCCGCCGCCACCCTCGGCGGCCGCCTCCGGGCTGCCCTGGATCATCGCGGCGTGCGCCGGCGCGCCGGCCACCTCGTGGGTGATGGTGACCCGGCAGACCCCCGGGCCGGCGTCCTCGATCTCGGTGGTCAGCGTGGTGAACGGCTCGGAAGCGGTGCTCGGGTCCATCAGCATCCGCCAGGTCTGCACCAGCCGCCGCGGCGCGTCCACCTCGAGGATCTCGCCCTCGACGATGGTGTCCGGGACCTCGAACCCGTTGGCGGCGGCGTAGTCCTTCATCTCCTGGGTGGCGGTGGAGTAGAACCGGCCACCTTTCTTGAGCTCATAGAACTGCGGAGCCGCGTACCCGTAGCGCGCATTCCACTCCGGATCGGTGATCGCGGTCCAGATCTTCTCCGGCGCCGCCTTGATCCAGATTCGGTAGACCTGTGTGGTGCTCATGACTCTTCCTCCAGCGTTCGCTTGAGATCGATGAGTGCGGTCACGTGATGCTCGGTGTACTTGTCGATCCACCGGTCGTGGATCTGCCGGATCGGGATCGGATTGAGGAAGTGCAACTTCTCCCGCCCCGACCGGCGCACGACGACGAGCCCCGCCTCCTCGAGCAACTTGAGGTGCTTGGCGACCCCGAACCGGGTCATCTCCAGCTCGGACTCCAGCTCGGTGAGCGTGCGGCCGTCACGCGCGAAGAGCAGGTCGAGCAGGAACCGGCGGCTCGGGTCGGCCAGAGCCTTGAACACCCGATCGTCGTCCGTCATGACGCTAAGTTAGGTGACCATTTGGTCACATGTCAAGCCCCGCCAACCCGGAAAAGCAAAACGGCCCAGGTCATCTGACCTGGGCCGTTGCAGTGGAGCGGGCGACGAGAATCGAACTCGCGTAATCAGTTTGGAAGATCGCTCCCCGCTGTCATGATCCGCCCGGATTGCCTGCTCGGCGCCCGTGCGCGACTGCCCGGTGGTGCCCATTGGAGACCGCCTGCGGCACGCCGTAATGGCACGCTGCTGGCACGGTCGTACTCACCTTGACCACCCTGCCGGCACCCCGCCTGGGGTGACCACCAGAGTCGAGGGCAAGCCGCGAAGCGGCGCGGCAGCTTGGTGGCCTAGGAGTTGACGCTTACCGACAGCCTGCGATAGATCATCCAAACGGCGCGGCGGCGTGCAACCTACCGTCTGGAAGAGTCGCCGGTCGGAGTCTGTTGTAGACAACAAACCGCTGTCATAGTTCGCCGGTGGAACCCACCGTAGGTGCAGCAGCGCTCAAAGCAGGGCTTGCTGCAATACAGCAACTACCGAAGCTGGCCGCCCAGTCAGGTCGTGTGTCTGCGGAGCGTCGCCTGACGGCGTACGAGCGCTTCACTGCGGCGGTTTGGTCGGTCGTGGAGAGTGACGCCTCAGCCCGCGCTATCCAGCCAATCGCCGGGAAGACCCTCGGTGGCTTCTGGTATCACCCGATGTTCGTCCGGGTAACAGAGCGAGCGCTGGCCTCGCATGGTGAGTTGTTGGGTGCCTATGGTGCTCTAAGGGTTCTGGCCCCGGACGCGATCGTAAATGCCGCTAGCGAGGTCGCTGACTGCCTTGGGGACCTAGCAGCGGTCGCTGTCGGAGATCATGAGCAGCATGCAAAGCAGCAGAATGCCGTCGGCTTGACGATGCTGCCTTTCGAACTGCTGAGTCGCATCGATCTAGGAATCGAACGGCATCCGAGCGCCTCGAGGATGGGTTGGACCCCTGCGTCATGGCTTGGGTGGGCCAAATGGTGGTGGCGCGCTCGGAGGGGAGACTGGCCAACCTTGCCGGTGTCCGTGAGAAGGCCCTGAACGTGCGTTGTTTGCCACGCTGCTAGGCCAGAGCCGATGAACCGGAGCCAGGCCGGTGCACCGGCCGATGCCGGCCGTAGGCCGCCAGCAGGCCGAGTGCGACCGGCCTGCGCTGCGCGTGCGCGGCGCCTTGATCCAGAAGAGACCGTTTCGGCAACGAATCGTCTTTTCGGGTGGCGCGAATTGGCGAAAAAACGGTCTAGCGTCTCTATAAAGGATCCTGTACTTTGAGTCACACCATGACTACGGATGCGCTGGCCGCCCGTCCCGCAGTGGACCCCGGCAATGATTTCGAGCAGCGATTCTTTGGGCTGCTAAGACGCCGATACTCTGTTCAAGAGCTGGTTTTCATTCCAGCCGACATGGGTGGCGATTGTGGGATTGAAGGGTATTCGCGCGACGGTATCGCATATCAGTGCTACGCAGATCGCGACTCTCTGACTCTAAGGCATAGAACTGATAAGCAAATAGCGAAACTCAACAGAGATACGCTTAAGATTCAAAAATACCAAACGCGGTTGGCTGAAGTGCTCGGGAGAACCAG
Organism: Actinoplanes sp. NBC_00393; assembly: GCF_036053395.1. Taxonomy (NCBI): domain Bacteria; kingdom Bacillati; phylum Actinomycetota; class Actinomycetes; order Micromonosporales; family Micromonosporaceae; genus Actinoplanes; species Actinoplanes sp. NBC_00393. The sequence continues at coordinate 9,884,658 of NZ_CP107942.1, forward strand.
AATCAAAGCCTACATTCTGGGAGTCCCGGAATACCATGCTGCCGAACTCATTACGCATGCAAATAAGCGTGCTGACGTAGTTAAGGGTTGGGGTATCCCGTTCATTGACCCGAGTTTCACAATTGGGATCAAGACGCCAGTTGACTATCCGGCCGAACTAAGCGCTGCCCTGGCGGACAGAGCCGCTGAAGCGTTGCTGCCAGCGACGTCTGTCGACGATGCACAGGTGGATAGATTTCATGGCGACGAGCCGCAACTCGTCCATGTTCTAGACGAGAAGCTATCAGTAATGCGGGAAAGTCTTCGCAATCCGGCTTCTCTGCGACGAATGTTCGTCCGTGATTTCTTGCGTAAAGAGCAACTCATGCTCTCGCTTAAGTCGTGGCCACACACATGGGAGGCGGTTGAGCGGAGGCGGGTGGCGCGTCAGGAAGAGATTGAATTTGATAATGAGCTAAGCTCTGATCCAGCCAAGCTTAGAATCAAGGATTTGATTCAACAGTATCGATCAGAACTATTGGATGCTGCTGGTGGTCTTCGTTACGACGATGCCAACCTCATAGCAAGAGGGCAAGTAGGAGGTTGGCTCATGGATTGCCCACTTGAGCTCAGAGGTACGGATGGAATCTGAGTCAGATGATCTGGAAGCCCTTCTCGATATGGGCTTCACTTTTAGATCTCGGCCGGTGCCGGCTGCCGCAGCAACCCGTCCCCAACTACGGGTTCCGTTGTTGCTGCTGATTCTCTTGAAATGCAGGGCGGCTAAATTGCATTGGAAGGGGGTTCAGGTTTTGAGCTGGGCTGTCCAGAGTGACTCACACATGGATACGTTCGCGACAGCCATGAGGGGTGGTCACGTGCCTCACATGCCGATCGTTAGGATTGAGCCCATGCTTGATCGTGCGATCGATCTTGCAGTCGGTTTAGGTTACGTAACTTTCGACAGTGGTCGATCCGTAGGCCTAACTGCTTTGGGGAGGGAGCGAGGCCATGAAATATCGCGCGTACCCGTGTTTGAAGCGGAAAAACGTCGGCTCAGCATCTTAACTGGGAAAATAGCACAGTCCCAGATTGACCTTCTTCTTGAGTGGCGCAGCGAATGACTCTAAGGCTTGAGTACCTTCGATTAAGAGCAATGACTCCGCGAGGTCTTTTCGGTACGGACATCCCGCTCGGCGAGGGCTTGGTCGTAATTCGCGCAGAAAATTCTAGAGGGAAATCGACGGCTGTTCGCAGTATTTTGCTTGCTCTTGGGCTGGAACGAATGATTACGGCCAAAGCTAGCAGCTTGGTTACTGCGGCGATGCGGGACACCCTGATCTACGATCCAGTAACGAAATCGGAAACGCCTGTTCAGCAATCCTGGGTTTCGTTAGAGATATCTAATGGCAACGGGGATGTGGTTACGCTTACCAGGTGGGTGAAGCATCCCACTATTGCTGATGGCGTCATCAGGGTTGAGCATGGCCCGGCACTGAGTACATCTTCCTCGTTCCCCTCGGAGGATTATTTCGTGGGCCGGGCTGGGTCTGTTACCAGCTCCAAGGGCTTCCATAATTGGCTTGCGCGCTTCATCGGATGGGACCTTCCGGAGTTATCGGCACGTGATGGAAGGACTGCTCCGCTTTATATGGAGCAAGTATTTCCGCTTTTATTTGTCGAACAGAAAAGAGGCTGGGCGGGTATCCAATCCCAGATGCCTTATTTCTCTGCGGTAACGGACGTGCGGAAGCGTGCTATCGAATTCCTGTTAGCGTTAGAAGTCGGTGGACTCGACCTGAGAAGACAGGAGTTGCAAGCAACGCTGCGCGGCCTAGAGAGTCAATGGTCAATTGAGCGGCAGCGCTTCGTTGACCGAGCTTCGGGAAGCGGCGTCACTCTCGCAGGTGTTCCGAAGCAGATCAAGCCAGGATGGATGCCAGAAGATAGAGCCGAGCTTCTCGCGGCTGATGGTGATGGCTGGATCGCTCTATCAGAAAAGCTGCGCCGATTGAAGCTTGATCTTCATGAGGCTGAAGCGAAAGCAGTTCGTGCGGTCGGGCAAATTTCACCTCGTATTGAACAACACCTTCAAGAGGCTCTTGAGCGATCAACCAGAATGCAGGAAGACGGCGCTATCATCCGCGACGGAATCCTTCGTGACCAGGAGGAATTGGTCGCTGTTGAAGGGCGTCTTTCTGCGCTGTCTGATGATCTGCGGCAGTATCAGGACGTCGCAACTCTCGAGCGTCTCGGATCCCATACTACGAATGATCTTCAGAGCGACTGCCCCGTGTGTCACAGGGCGCTCCCCGAATCTCTTCTAGGAGAGCAGTCCGCTCACCTAATGTCTATTCAGGATTCCATTAATTACATCAAGCAGCAGGTGGAGCTCTTCACCGCGATGGAGCGCGACAGCCGGCGTGCGCTCGAAGCGAAGCGTGAGCAACTCGCTGGGCTTAGGGCAGAAGCCGCCGAAAATCGTGCGTTGGTGCGTCGTTTGCGTTCTGACCTAGTCTCTCCAAATAACGCGCCCTCTGAAGAGGAGGTCGCCGAGCGAGTGTTGCTGCGGCAACGTGTCGAAAGAACAGCGAGCTTACTCGAAGAGTTTGAGGTATTGCAGGCGTCACTTGTCCGTCTGGCTGGCGCTGCCGATGCGCTCAGGCGCGAATTGTCGTTGTTACCTCGGGACCGTTTGACTGAGACAGATCAGGCGAAGCTAGAAGCGCTTCGCCGCTCGTTTGTAAAGCAGCTTCAGGAGTACGACTTCGGATCGTTCTCTGACGACCGTTTGCGACTTTCGGTCGATGATTATTTGCCAAGGCGCGATGACTTCGATCTACAGGCCGACATCTCTGCGTCAGACTCTATTCGAGTTATCTGGGCCTACTTGATTGGCCTGCTGGAAGTTAGTAGTAGCTTCGAGACAAATCACCCGGGGCTCCTGGTATTCGATGAACCGCGGCAACAGAGCGCAAAGGATGTTTCGTTTGCCGCGCTACTTCGTCGAGCGTCGCGGCATGCGCGGGGCGGCCAAGTCCTGCTGGCTACGTCCGAAAAGAGTGAGCCTCTCGCGGAGATGCTGGCGGGACTACCCGTGAGACTGCATCACGTCGCGGGCTACCTTCTGCAGCCTGTTAGTGGCTAGGTGCTTTCATGATTCGAGTGTCAGGGTGAATTGGCCACGACTGCATCCTTTGCTAGCCGGATACTTCAATTCCATGTTCGGCGTAGATTGGAAAGCCATGGTTTTTCGCTCTAATTGCCGTTTTTAGGCGTCGGACTAGCCGTTCGGGCATGTATTCCTTGATGGACTCTCCATGAACCATTTTCCATTCGACCAGCTCTCCGTCTCCGAACTTTATGTTTGCGCGCTGTTGTGACGTAAGGAGCCCTGCGTCGAAGACGAACAACATTTTGTCGCCCTCTCCCTGGGCCGGGGCCCAGTCGACGACTAGCAGGGTCATTGCGTTGTCGGGTAGCAGCTGGTCACGGCGGTGATCAGGTCGTGTGAGCGCCGATTGGCATAGCGGGTAGCGCGGGCGATGTTGGCAGCACCGGTGGCTCGGTGCCAGCCGATCGCGGTGTTACGCAGCGTCGCGATGACGGCGGGTCCGTTCCCGGTGCGGGCTTGGTGCTGGTCCTCACGGAACGTGGTGTCGCGGACGTGATGGAGCCGGTTCTCGATATGCCAATGACGGCGGATCCAGGTCTGCAGATCGCGGGCGGTGGCGTGGCCGGCGGGCAGCGAGATGGTCAGGTAGGCGGTCTCGCGGCTGGTCCGGCCTGCGACGACACGGGTGCGGGTGATCCGGATGGCTTGTGCGGCATGCGGAAACGCGATGCCGCCGGGCAGGTGGACGGTGACGGCTTTGACGGTGCGGGTCTCGCGGCGGCCGTGGCCGCGGTCGCGAGTGCGGTCCCCGACCGGGATCTGCGCCCAAGGAAGGCGCTTGAGCTGCTTGAACAAGGTCGGCTGGTTCGCCTTCACCTGGACCAGCAGGTGAGCGCCGCGCCGGGCGACCTCGTCGGCGTGACCGGTCTGGGTGTGCAGGGCGTCGGCGATGAACAGTGCCCCGGTCAGGCTGCCCAGGACCTGCTCGACGGCGTCGAGCAGCGGCGCGAACGCCGGAATCTCGTTGCTCTTGGCATCGACGGTGACCTGGGCCAGCACGATTCCGGTGCCGGTGTCCAGGGCGGACAGCAGGTGGATCTGACGGCCGTCGTCATGCCGGGCGCCGCGCAGGGTCTTGCCGTCGACCGCGATCACCCGCCGGTATCTGCGCGTGACGGCGGCAGGATCCGGCGGGCAGGCTCGGGTGCGCAGCCAGCCGGCGAGAACACCGGCCAGCAGCTGCGCGTCCAGCCGGATCAGCAACCGCCATACGGTCGTGCCGGCCGGGACGGCATCGGTGAACCCGAGCCGGACCCGGCCGTGTCCGTCGAGGTCTTGCAACCAATCGCTGATCGCGGCGAACGACGACGCGCCGGCCATGACGGCGCAGACCGCTACGGCCAGAACCGCGGTCAGCGGGTACCGGATCCCCCGCGGATCCCGTGGATCGGGAACCTTCGCCAGGACAGCCAGCAGACCGCCCCGCTCACTTTCAGTGATCGGGGCGGGTAGGGCATCGGCGGAAGGTGTCGTGACAGTCAGTGCAGCAATGAGAGATGATGCCATTGGCGGGTGAGGTCCTCGGGGCGTTATGGGGCGTAGAGAACTTCATGATCACTGACGTGATCTCACCCGTCCTCTTCGCCTCCACAGAGGCCACTCAACCCGCGAACCCCGAGGTCAGAGCCGTGCCATCAGACTATGCAACGGCCCTGCTCCCTGGGCCGGGGCCCAGTCGACGACTAGGAGTCCGCCGATGTCGGGCGTTATGCCCAACTCCTCGCGGACCTCGCGGATGCATGCTGCCCGGGGTGACTCACCAGGTTCGACATAGCCGCCGGGTATATCCCACCCAGCTTTATAGGCAGGCTTGACCAATAGAACATTGCCTGCCTCGTCGAAGAAGAGGGCTCCGGCGGCGACGCGCGGAGTGGCCATTGGGGGCGTCTCGGATGTCGTCACATCGAGCAGAGTAGAGCGAGTGGATCAGTCGAGCACGCGGAGACGGCGTGCCAGACCGACCAGCTCTGATGACGGCTTGCCGCGCTGGTGCCTGACCCAGGTGAGCACGAGCTGTCGGCCCAGGTAGTGATGACGAACCTGCTCGGGCGCCATTTGCTCGGCATCGAGTAGAACCGACAACGCCTCGTCCTGGCGGTTCCACGAGCTGTAGGCGCGGGAGACCTCCAACGCATGTCGCACTCGGCGTTCCATCGGCAGCGCAGTGGTGTTGACGCGCGGCCCCAGGTCAATCGCGACCTGGACGTTCCCGAGTTCGCCGGCTGTGGCGACACGGTGAATGGCAACGTTGGTCGGCCCGAAGGCGGTCCACAGGTGGTTGTCGTCCTTGCCCAACCGCGCCGCTGCCCCGTCGGCGGCAGCGAGGAAGGTGCGGGCGGTGCCGGCGTCGTTGGCCCTCGCGGCGGCGATCGATCCGCCGAGCAGCAAAGTTCCGTAGACAGACAGCAGCTTCGGCCCGGCACCAGTCAGGTGCTCATCCAGGTAGTCGGCGGCATCGGTCGTCAACCGTACCGCGTCCTGGTAGCGCCCGGTCGACAGCAGCGCATGGCTGACCGAGCGGAACAGTGACCCGGTGATCGTCGGATCGCCTACGGGGCGAACGGCAGACAGGCCGCGATCGGCCGCGATCCAGGCGAGATCGGTCTCGCCGAGCTTGGTGAGCTGGGTAGCGGCCAGCTGGTAGGTGAGGCCGAGCAAGCCGCGGGCCTCGTCCTGGTCCTGGCCGTCAAGCTCATCGGCGGCTGCCTGCGCTCGGCCGAGTAGTCCAGGAAGCCGGCCGGTGACGAACGCGAACCGGGACGCCTGATAGGCGTCCCAAAGCTTCGCCGTCTCCTGGCGGAGCTCGCCCAGATCCGGTGGGGATGCCTCCTGGCTGCGGCTCCCCAGAGTGGTGATTGCTCGGTACTCCATGAGCGCGGTGCGCAGGGCCGGCACGGTCTCCATGCCGCTGTCCGCGCTCCACTCGACCAGCGACGGCTCCGCCAGCAGATCGCCGAGCGAGATGTCCAGCCTGTCGGCAAGGGCCTTGATGACGGACAGCCGGTCGAGTTCGATCCGGTTGTTCTCGATCTTTCCGAGCCAGTCCGCGGTGCGACCGACGAGCCCGGCCAGCACTTCCTGTGACAGCCCGCGCCGTCGTCGATACCAGGCGACCCGCTCGCCGATCGTCAGCTTCATGGTCATTCCGCGCATTCGCTGACCCTCCCCGTATGGGGCTCGGCGACCCCGGAATGATTTTCCGGGTTGCGGGGCGGTTTTGGCCACAGCCTGTCTACATGACCGATTCCACCGCTTCCGCGCCAGCTCCCGCTTGCCGCTCGTGCGCCGGCAACGGTTGGAAGTACACGACTCACCGGACCGCGCTGCGGACGGTGGCTCAGTCGTGCCGGGACTCTCGGCTGACGGCCCGCCGCTCGTGCATGGACTGCCGTGGAACCGGCGAGTTGGTGGCGACGGCCTCATGAGCGGGCACCGGGGCAGGTGCTGGCGCTTGCGCCCGCTGGCCCTGGTGCCTCCCACCTTGGAGGCGTGCCGTGATGCCGCGCCCTGGTGACGTGCTGATCGTCGACGGCCAGGCATCGGTGCAGTTCGCCGGTGGGCGCCGGCTGTTGTTTCGCGTGATCTCGGTGAGCAGCGGGTCCACCTACAGCGGCTGGGCCTGGATCAGTGGCTACGTCCTGGACGGCGAAGGCGCCGCGCTTCACCGTCGGGAAATCTTCGTCCGCCGTGATGGCCTGCGTCCGTTCCGGCCATGACCCGGCGGCCCGTGAGCGAGGAGACCTAGGTGAGCGTCTTTCTGTCCGCTGCTGTCCGGGAACAACTGGACTTTGCGCAGACCCAACTCGACCGCCACACGGCTCCGAGCGCCGAAGGGCGTTGCGCTGCCTGTGGCGAGGAGGATCCGTGCTCCCCGCGGCGTGTGGCGCTTCGCGTTTTCGGCCGTTACGGGCATCTGCCTCGTCGGTGGCCCGGCGCTTCGCGGCCCGAGGAGGTCGGCACCCCGCGGGCATGGTCCGGCTGGCTCAACGGAGTCACGAGGGTCGACGACCTGACAGGCTGACCACCTTGTTCAGTCGTCCTTACAGGCCTTATGGTCCTGTCAAAACAAGTTGAGAAACCTGGTGGGTGGATCCCAATGGCGTACGAGATTCCGACGCCGAAGTATCTGCGTGTCCTGAACACGCTCCGCGGCCGCATCGAGGACGGGACCTATGCTCCCGGCGCCGGCCTGCCGTCCGAGAGCCAACTGTGCTCCGAGTTCGACGTTTCTCGCCCGACGGTGCTGAAAGCGCTGGGCATCTTGAAACAGGACGGGTGGATCGAGTCCCAGCAGGGCAAGGGCAGCTTCGTGCGTGGACGGCCCCCATCGGGACGCAGCTCCCCGCAGTACGCGAGGGATGCAATCGACCTGGACGAGACGACCGAGACCGAGATCCTGCACGTCGGCCCCGTACTGGCGTTGCCCTGGGTATCCGCCGCTCTCGGCATTCCGGAGGGCACTCCGGTCTACGAGCGGCGCCGGCGCACAGTGACGCCATCCGGTCCGATCGACCTGATCTCGACCTTCGTGCCAGTGGACATCGCGGTCGGCACCGACGTAATTCGGCCAGAGCCGATCTCGGGCAGCATCCTCGGCCACATCAAGACCAAGAAAGGCCTGCGTGCCGACTACGCGACTGAGCGGCTGACCGCTCGCCCGGTCGCCCAGGTCGAGGCCGACGCCCTGGACGTGCCGGCCGATGAGGCGGTTCTCAGCGTGGTCATCACGGCGCATCAGTCGTCCGGCGCACCGATCATGACCTCGCTGATCGTGATGCCGGGCAGCCGGCATGAGATCGAGGACTCCTACCCGCTGTCCTAATTGGTCATTGCGTCATCTGAAGATCAGGCATCGATCGTTGCTTGTGCTTACATGCTGACCTAACTTGTAAGCACAACCGGATGTCATGTCGACGTCCGGCCGATCAGGAGGTCAGGTCCGGATGGTTCCGCTGACGTTGAAGGTCCCTGTTCCGTTCGACTACGTGTTCCCTGCTGGTGTGCTCTGCCTCGGGGTGGAGGCCGCGGTCGACTTCGACCGTCGCCACGACCCGGACAACCAGGTCCGGGACAAGGAGACCGGCGAGCGGGTCTGGGTGGTCCGGGTGATGGACCTCGACCCGGCCGCCGGCAAGTTCGGCCGCAGCACCGAGGTCAAGGTGAAGATCGTCGCGCCGCAGATTCCCGTGCCGCCGGCCTCGGCTGTGCCGGGATACCCGCCGGCCATCGAGTTCGACGGGCTGACGCTCACGCCGTACGTGGACTCACAGCGCTGTAAGGGCGCCGGGGCCTGCAAGGCACGGATGGCCTACTCGCTGCGCGCGACCGCCATTCTTCCCGCCGTCGTCGGCGCTTCCGCCTGACGGCTTCTCGCTGGTTGCGCGGGCGGGCCGTTTCCCCGCCAAGAGTCCCGGCCCGTCCCGCGCGGCGACCCCTCAACGTCTCGACAGACGAAGGAGGGCCTTGTGCCCACCGTAGTTCAGGCCGCCCGGCGGTGGCCGTCATGACCGACCTGCACAGCGTCTCCGCTGACCTGTCCGCCCTGCTCCAAGACATGCCCAACATCGCGACCCCGGCCGGTGAGCGCGCCGCCTGGTTCGACCGCAAGGCCGAACTGCTCGAACGTGTCTCCGGCACAGTTCCCGAAGCGGCTGAACTCGCGATTGCTGCTCGCGAGCGGGCTGCTTGCCTGCGCGGGGGAGGCCGAGCCTGATGCCTCTGGTCAACATAATCCCGGGCGAGAAGATCCCTACCGCCCCGCTGAACACGCGCCTACCGGTGTGGCGGATCCCGTGGTGGCTCGTGGCCTTCGTGTGGCTCGCCCGAGCGACGTATCGCCTGGTCGTTCTTGCCGTTCGGTACTGGTGGATCAGCGGCCCGGTGGCCGCTTCCTGGTGGATCGCCGAGTCCTGGGGATGGCCGGCCCTCGCCGGCATCGCCGTCGGACTGACTGCCGGGTCCGTCATCTGGTGGCGGCTGCACCCGGCGTCATGGCTGCGGTTCGGCTGGTACCCGGTGGTCGCGCGGTGCCGACGACTGTGGATCTACCGGCGGGGCTGGACCCCGGCGATGACCGCCTGCGGCCTGGTCGGCGTGCACGGCGGGGAACGGTGGGTGCCGAGCCTGCTCGGCGTCCGATCGGACCGGTGGGGCGACCGAGTGACCGTGCGGCTGCTGCCCGGCCACCACCCGGACGACTGGGCAGCGGCAGCGCCTCGGCTCGCGTACTCGTTCCATCTGCGGGAAGCCAGGGCCTACACCGCCGACCGTCCGGACCGCATGGTCCTGCACTTCGTCCGCAGGGACCCGCTCGTCGGCACTGTGGGACCGCTGCCGGTCCCGGCACGGCCGGACCTGTCCGGCTTGGAGCTTGGGGTACGGGAGGACGGCACCCCCTACCGGCTAAGGCTGGCCGGCTCCCATGTGCTGATCGCTGGGGCGACGAACTCCGGCAAGGGCTCGGTGATCTGGTCGCTGCTGCGCTCACTGGCCGCCGGCATCAACTCAGGGCTGGTCGAGGTCTGGGCCTTCGACCCGAAGGGCGGCATGGAACTGGCGGCGGGCGCGCCGATGTTCGCCCGGTTCGCGTATGAGGACCCGGACAGCATGGCCGGCGTCCTGGAGGAGGCCGTCAAGCGGATGCGTCGGCGGGCCGCCCGGCTGCGCGGGGTGACTCGTCAGCACGTCCCGACGGTCGACGAGCCGCTGATCGTCGTGGTCGTCGACGAGCTGGCGGCCCTGACCGCCTACCTGACCGACCGGAAGGTCCGCGACCGGATCCGGGAGTCGCTGGGCCTGCTGCTGTCACAGGGCCGCGCGGCCGGCGTTCACGTGGTCGCGGCGTTGCAGGATCCGCGCAAGGACGTGCTGCCGTTCCGGGACCTGTTCCCGACCCGGATCGCGCTGCGGATGACCGAGCCCGAGCAGTGCGACATGGTGCTCGGCGACGGTGCGCGGGATCGGGGCGCGGCGTGCGACCTCATCCCGGAGACCTCGCCCGGTGTCGGCTATGTCGTCCTCGACGGCGTACGGGAACCGGTGCGGGTCCGCTTCTCCTACCTCGATGACACCGATGTCGCCGAGCTGGCGGCCGACTACCCGCGCGGGGGTGAGCAATGAAGGCCTCCGCCGAGCGCATCGAGGGCCTGTTGCTCGTCGCCATCCTGCTCACGGTCGGCGGGTTCGCGGGCGCCGCGTCGTTCACCCACGTCAAGGACTGGACGATGGCCAACTCCCCGGCGGGCACGGGGGAGTGGTTCGGCTGGGCCAACGCCGTGATCTCCGAGCTGATCCCGATGGCGGCGCTGCTGACGATCCGGCAACGTCGCCGGGCCGGCGGCTCGGTCGGCTACCCGATGTTCCTGCTCGTCTGCGCGGCGGGACTGTCCCTGGCGGCTCAGCTCGCCGTCGCGAAACCCGGCCCGTCCGGCTGGCTTCTGTCCGCCGTCCCGGCCCTGGCCTTCCTCGGCCTGTCCAAGCTCGTGCTGGCCGGTGCGCCGACGGTGCAGCCCACCGCCGTGGTCATCCCGACGCCTTCAGCGGCCGAGCGTGACCGCGCCGGCGAGCCGATCCAACCTGGGCCGGCGAAAAGGGCAGGCCTGGTGCCGGTCCCGGCGGCCGCGTTTCCCATTCGACCCCGTGAGGCTGCCCGGTGACCCTGTCCGAAACAGCACCCCGGCCCGGCTCGCGGGCTGCCAGGATGCGGCAGCCTCTCGCCAGGAAGCGCTGCGCGGGCTGGCCGAGCGGCACGGCGTCTGCGTACGCCCGCTGGCTCTGCGCCGCACCGACACCGTGACCGGCCTGACCGAGGTCGTGGAGGTGCCCTGCGGCGCCCGCCTCGCCGCCAAGTGCAAGCCCTGCGCTGAGCGCAACCGGCGGCTCCGGATCCAGCAGATCCGCGAGGGCTGGCACCTCGCGGACGAACCGGCGGTCCGCCCCGACCGGCCCGGAGAATCCGACCTCGACCTGGTGAAGACTCGCGCTCACCTGGAGTTCGACCGGGCCGCGGTGCACTACGAGCCGATGACCCCGGATGCGCGCGCCGAGCGGCTGGCCGAGCTGGACAACCGCATCGCTGAGGTCGACGAGGAGCTGGCCGAGACGGACCTACGTGGTCGGCTGACCCCGAAGGAGCGCGACGACCGCCCCCGTCGTGCCCGATCGACCAAGCGCCGGCACGACTCCCCGGACCTTCCCCGACTGCCCGTCGACCCGCGGACGGTGGGCCGCGCCTTCGCCGGCAAGGCCGGCCGCACCTATCGGCCGTCGATGCTGGTCACGTTGACCCTCGACTCGCACGGACAGGTGCACTCCCACCTGCGGCGGGGCGCTTACGTCGTGCCGTGCGCCTGCGGGGAACGGCACCACCCGCACGACCCGAAACTCGGCACCCCGGTCGACCCGGCCGCCTACGACTACCGGCGGGCCGCGCTCGACGCGATCCACTTCGCCCGGGTGCTCGACCGCTGGTGGCAGAACCTGCGCCGGGCGGCTGGCTGGAACGTCCAGTACGCGGGCGCCGTCGAGCTTCAGCGCCGTCTCGCCCCGCACGCGCACTTCGCCGTGCGGGGCACCCTGCCCCGACGCCTGGTGAACCAGGTGGCCGCCGCTACCTACCACCAGGTGTGGTGGCCGTCCTTCGACGAGATGGTTCACACGGTCGACCGGCCGCCGGTCTGGAACGCCGAACTGGCCGGCTACGTCGACCCGGCGACCGGCGAGCCGTTGCCGACGTGGGGCGAGGCCCTGGACGCGTTGGAGGAACCGGACGCGCGCCCGGCGTACGTCGCCCGGTTGGGCCGTGTCGACGCCCGGGGCATCGCCCAGGGCACGAAGGACGCCGAGCGGTCGATCCGCTATGTCACGAAGTACGTCACCAAGGACCTGACCGAGCACGCACCCGCCAACTCGGGCGTCCAGAAGGCGCACGCCGACCGGCTGCACGCCGAGCTGGCCGTCCTGCCCTGCTCGCCGACATGCGCCAACTGGCTGTTCTACGGCGTCCAGCCGGACCGATCCAAGCCGGGCCTGGCCCCGGGCCGCTGCACCGGCAAGGTCCACCAACGGGCGACGCTCGGCTTCACCGGCCGCCGCGTCCTGGTGTCTCGGCAGTGGTCCGGCAAGACCCTCGCCGACCACCGGGCGGACAACCGGGCGTGGATTCGCGCGGCACTGGGCGACCCCGAGCAGGAGGAAACCCCGGAGAAGGACCGGTACCGCTTCGAGCTGGCCCGGCCGGAAGACCCGGACGTTCTGCCCCTGGAACACCGGCTATTGCGGGCCGTCTCGGAGCGAATCCGCTGGCGAGCCCAGGTCAGAAGTCTTTCGGCAACTGTCCCGATCCAGCAAGCAGCGTGACCCCCGGACATGAGGAGGAACCGAATGGGTGACGAGCTGTTGACCGCAGATGAGGTCGCTGCTCGCCTTCGTGCCACACCGAGGTTCGTGCGCCGTCTCGTCTCCGAGCGGCGCATCGAGTTCGTCAAGGTCGGCCGCCTGGTCCGCTTCGAGCCGGCCGCCGTCGTGCACTACATCGATTCGCACCGCGTCGCCCCGACCGATCGGGCGGCGATCCGCGCCTACGTACGGGGAGCGCACTGATGGCCAACCAGAAAGGGCATCGCCGTTTCGGCAATATCCGCAAGCTGCCCTCGGGCCGCTTCCAGGCCCGGTACCAGGGACCGGACGGCATCACGCGAACGGCGAAGAACACCTTTGAGACCGAGCGGCTGGCGGCCCAGTGGCTAACCCTGGTCGAGTCCGAGATCATCCGCGGCGAGTGGCAGGCACCGGAAGCCGGCGACGTGCACCTCTCGGGGTACGGCAAGGAGTGGATCGCGCATCGCAAGCTTCAGCCGCGCACCCGGGAGAACTACGAGGACCTGTTCCGGCTACACATCGAGCCCATCCTCGGTCAGCTGGCGCTCGGCGCGATCAAGCCGCAGACGATCCGCTCCTGGCGCGGCAAGCTGCTCGCCGGCGGGACTACCGAGCCGCAAGCGGTCAAGGCGTATTCGCTGCTCCGGGCGATCCTCAACACCGCCGTCCGGGAAGACGAGATCTTGAAGCAGAACCCGTGCCGGATCCCCGGATACGACCGGTACCACACCCCGGAGCGGCCGATCGCCACCGTCGCCCAGGTGCTCGCGCTCGCCGAGCGGATGCCGCCCCGGTACGTGTCCCTGATCACCGTCGCTGCGTTCTCCGGCCTCCGCTGGGGCGAGCTGGCCGCGCTCCGGCGTTGCGATGTCGACCTGGCGGCCGGCACCGTACGCGTACCCCGGAAGTTGGCCGCGCTCAAGAGCGGCTTGGAGTTCGGCCCGCCGAAGTCGGCGGCCGGCATCCGCGTCGTTGCTCTTCCGGCAGTTGCCCGCAAGTCGCTCGGCGAGCACCTGGGCCGGTTCACCGGCAAGGGCGAGGAGGCGTTGGTCTTCACCGGGGATAAGGACATGCCTCTACGAACCGGCAACTTCCGGCGGGCGGTGAAGTGGTCGAAGGCGTTGGCGGACGCGGGGATGCCAGCGGGCTTCCACTTCCACGATCTCCGGCACACCGGGAACAACCTCGCGGCGGCGAGCGGCGCCAGCACCCGGGAGCTGATGCACCGGATGGGTCACGCGAGCATGCGGGCGGCCCTGATCTACCAGCACGCGACCAGCGACCGGGACCGCGAGATCGCCGAGAGCATGGATCGGCGGATCACCAAGGGCGCGAAGGCCGGCAAGGGCAAGAAGCGGCGCTAATGGCACGCCAATGGCACACAAGATCCACTACCGGGTGAAACACAACGGCCCTGGTCGGAGGAGTTTCCCTCTGACCAGGGCCGATGTAACTGAGCGGGCGACGAGAATCGAACTCGCGTAATCAGTTTGGAAGACTGAGGCTCTACCATTGAGCTACGCCCGCATGATCCCCGAGAACGTCCGGGGTTCGTGCACAGCTTACTGAATCATCTACCGTCCGCGCGAACCGGATTCCCCAGCAGGTGACTCCAGCGCACACACGCGCAGGCGGACCGCATACACTGGCCGACGCCACGGGGTGTGGCGCAGCTTGGTAGCGCACTCGCTTTGGGAGCGAGGGGCCGTGGGTTCAAATCCCGCCACCCCGACTGTCACCAACTATCCGCAGCAACAAGGAGTACGCCTGTGAAGAGCACCGTCGAGACTCTGAGCCCGACTCGGGTGAAGCTCGCCATCGAGGTGCCGTTCGACGAGCTCAAGCCGAGCCTGCAGAAGGCGTACCGGGAGATCGGCGCGCAGGTGCAGGTGCCGGGCTTCCGCAAGGGCAAAGTCCCAGCCGCGGTGATCGACCAGCGGGTCGGCCGGGGTGCGGTGCTCAACGAGGCGGTTCAGGAAGCCATCCCGCAGCAGATCCTCGCCGCGGTCCAGGAGCACGACGTCAAGACGCTCGGGCGCCCCGAGGTCGAGATCACCGAGTTCGCCGACAACGCGCCGCTGAAGTTCACGGCCGAGGTCGACGTCCGCCCGGAGATCACCGTCCCGGACCTCTCCGGCATCACCGTGACGGTCCCGGCCGTCGAGATCGGTGACAACGAGATCGACGAGCAGATCAACGGCCTGCGTGAGCGTTTCGCCACCCTGAAGACCGTCGAGCGCGCGGCTGCGGAGGGCGACTACGTGCAGCTCGACCTCAACGCCACGGTCGACGGCGAGGAGGTGCCGGGCGGCTCGGCCACCAACATCTCCCACGAGGTCGGCAGCAAGCAGCTGCTCCCCGGCCTGGACGAGGTGCTCGTCGGCCTCTCCGCCGGCGAGGAGGCCACCTTCACCACCCAGCTCGTCGGTGGCGACTACGCCGGCCGCGACGCCGAGGTGAAGGTCGTCGTGCGGACCGTCAAGGACAAGCAGCTCCCGGAGATCGACGACGACTTCGCCCAGCTGGCGAGCGAGTTCGACACTCTCGAGGAGCTCAAGGGCGACCTGCGCGAGCGGCTCTCCCGGGCGAAGAAGGTCGAGCAGATCTACGCCGCCCGTGACGAGGCGCTGAAGCAGCTCGTCGAGGCCGCCGAGATCCCGGCTCCGGAGGGCGTCGTCAAGGAGGAGGTCGAGGGTCGCAAGCAGGCGATGACCGACCAGCTCGAGCGGATCGGCGCCACCCTGGCCGACTACCTCGCCTCCGAGGAGAAGACCGAGGAGCAGATCGACCAGGAGCTGACCGAGGCGGCCCAGGAGGGCGTCCGGATCCAGCTGCTGCTCGACACCGTCGCCGACGCCGAGGACGTCCAGGTCACCGACGACGAGTTCGGGCACGAGATCGTGCACCGGGCGCAGCGCGCCCAGATGCAGCCCCAGCAGTACTACGACCAGCTGGTCCGCTCGGGCGCCGCGGCCGCCGTCTTCGGCGACGTGCGCCGGGGCAAGGCCCTCGCGTCGGTGATGGAGCAGGTCACGATGAAGGACAGCGACGGCAACACCCTGTCGCTCGACGACCTGCGCAACGGCGACGACGAGCACGCCGGGCACAACCACTGATCTTGGCAGCATCCCGGCCACCGCGCATCGCTCACGCTTGCGCGGTGGCCGCTGTCATTTCCGGGGGTACGGGTACGCGGGTGCGCTGTCAGCGAACAGTCGCCCGAGCGGGAAGCTGATGCGCATCCGACCAGTTAGGTTGGTCGTACGACGGACAACCTGCCGGCCGGAACGTCGGCCGACACAGTCAGCTGTGAAGGGCTGCCATGACCGATCTCCACATCCCCGCGGGCCCCTCGCTGCGCAGGGCCGAATCACTCAGTGGCAACCTCGACGACTCGGTCTACAACCGCCTGCTGCGTGAGCGGATCATCTTCCTCGGCAGCGAGGTGAGCGACGCGGTCGCCAACCGCATCTGCGCGCAGCTGCTGCTGCTCTCCGCCGAGGACCCGGAGGCGGACATCCACCTCTGGATCAACTCGCCCGGTGGCTCGGTCTACTCGGGCATGGCGATCTACGACACGATGCAGTTCATCGACAATGACGTCTCCACCGTCGGGATGGGCATGGCCGCGTCGATGGGGCAGTTCCTGCTCTGCGCCGGCACCCCGGGCAAGCGGTACGCACTGCCGCACGCGCGGATCATGATGCACCAGCCGTCCGGCGGCATGGGCGGCACCGCCGCGGACATCGCCATCCAGGCGGAGCAGATGCTGTACACCAAGCGCATGTTCCAGGAGCGGATCGCGTACCACACGGGACAGACTCCGGAGCAGATCGCGGCCGACTTCGACCGGGACCGCTGGTTCACGGCCACCGAGGCCAAGGACTATGGCTTCATCGACAAGGTGATCACCGGGGCGCAGCAGGTCCCGGACGGTGCCGGAACGCTGAACTGAGGAGCTGAACCATGACCGACCTGACCATGCCTCCCGGGTTCGCTCCGGTGCACAACCGCTACGTGCTGCCCTCGTTCTCCGAGCGCACCTCGTGGGGTGTCAAGGAGTCGAACCCGTACAACAAGATGTTCGAGGACCGGATCATCTTCCTCGGCGTGCAGGTGGACGACGCGTCGGCCAACGACGTGATGGCCCAGCTGCTGACGCTGGAGAGCACCGACCCGGACCGCGACATCCTGATGTACATCAACTCGCCCGGCGGCTCGTTCACCGCGATGACGGCCATCTACGACACCATGCAGTACGTGCGGCCCGACATCAGCACGGTCTGCCTGGGCCAGGCGGCCAGCGCGGCCGCGGTGCTGCTCGCCGGCGGCACGCCCGGCAAGCGGATGGCCCTCCCGCACTCCCGGATCATCATCCACCAGCCGGCCACCGAGGGTGGGTACGGCCAGGGTTCGGACATCGAGATCCAGGCGCGCGAGATCATGCGGATGCGGACCCAGCTCGAGGAGATGATTTCGCATCACTCCACGCAGCCGATCGAGAAGGTCCGCAAGGACATCGACCGCGACAAGATCATGACGGCCGACGAGGCCAAGGAGTACGGGCTGGTCGACGTCGTCCTGGCCACCCGTAAGAAGAGCCTGCAGACCGTCGGCGTCTGAAGCTGAATGTGCGGTGTCAGGGGTCGGCCGGGCGACAGCTAAACTGGCCGACCCCTGACACGCCCGTTTTGGGGGGTCGGAGAACAGCCCCTTTGCGGGTAACGTCGAGTCCGCAGCCTCAGTTACGCGTGTCGGCGGACGATGAGATGGCAACGAGGCAATCCGTCCTCGCACAAGGTCCGGTTCACAGCCGGCCAATGAACGCAGGGAGAACGTAGGTGGCACGGATCGGCGACGGTGGCGACCTACTCAAGTGCTCCTTCTGCGGGAAGTCGCAGAAGCAGGTCAAGAAGCTCATCGCGGGCCCTGGGGTCTACATCTGCGACGAGTGCATCGATCTCTGTAACGAGATCATCGAGGAGGAGCTGGCCGAGACCGGCGAGGTGAAGTGGGAAGAGCTTCCCAAGCCGATGGAGATCTGCCAGTTCCTGGACAACTACGTGGTCGGCCAGGAGCAGGCGAAGAAGGCGCTCTCCGTCGCGGTCTACAACCACTACAAGCGGATCCAGGCCGAGTCGAACGGTGCCCCCGGCGGGGGTAGCGACGTCGAGGTCGCCAAGTCCAACATCATGCTCATCGGCCCCACCGGTTGCGGTAAGACGCACCTGGCGCAGACCCTGGCCCGGATGCTCAACGTGCCGTTCGCCATCGCGGACGCCACAGCGCTCACCGAGGCCGGTTACGTCGGCGAGGACGTCGAGAACATCCTGCTCAAGCTCATCCAGGCGGCGGACTACGACGTCAAGCGCGCCGAGCAGGGCATCATCTACATCGACGAGGTCGACAAGATCGCCCGTAAGAGCGAGAACCCGTCGATCACCCGGGATGTCTCCGGCGAGGGCGTGCAGCAGGCCCTGCTGAAAATCCTCGAGGGTACGGTGGCGAACGTTCCGCCGCAGGGCGGCCGCAAGCACCCGCACCAGGAGTTCATCCAGATCGACACGACCAACGTGCTGTTCATCGTCGGCGGCGCCTTCGCGGGGCTGGACCGGATCATCGAGCAGCGGGTCGGGCAGAGCGGCGTCGGCTTCGGCGCCCGGCTGCGGTCGATCTCCGAGCGGAACACCGACGACATCTTCAGCAAGGTGATGCCCGAGGACATGCTGAAGTTCGGCCTGATCCCCGAGTTCATCGGCCGTCTGCCGGTGATCACCACGGTCCGCAACCTCGACCGTGAGGCGCTCATCAAGATCCTCACCGAGCCCCGCAACGCCTACGTCAAGCAGTACCAGCGTCTCTTCGAGCTGGACGGCGTGGAGCTGGAGTTCGACGAGGGCGCTCTGGAGGCGATCGCCGACCAGGCCATGCTTCGCGGCACCGGCGCTCGTGGCCTCCGCGCGATCATGGAAGAGGTCCTGCAGAACGTGATGTTCGAGGTCCCCAGCAACCCCGACGCGGCCCGGGTCGTGATCACTCGAGAGGTCGTCGTGGAGAACGTGATCCCCACGATCGTCCCGCGCGAGTTCGTCGGCCGGCGCCGTCGTCCCGACCGCGAGGAAAAGTCCGCCTAACGCCTGGCGGGCCCTCCCAGCCGTCTCCACCACCGTCGTCCCCGCCTCGGGCCCGGCGGTGGTGGCGTTTCCAGGTCCACCCACTCTCCAGCCGCGCTTTCCCGTGCCGCCCGCCCTTCCGCCAGCTTTCCGGGCCGCCCGGCCTTTCCGCCAGCCTTCCGGGTCGCGCGCCCTTCGTGGTCTGCGTGCCCTTTCTTGGGCCACGCGCCCTTCCCGTTCCGTCCGCCCTCCCGGTGGGCGTTTCCAGAGCCGCCCGCCCCTTACCGGCGGCCTCCACCGCCGGCCTGTTCGGGCAGCTGTCGGGCAGGGCCGGCGTGTTTGTGGGTGACCAAGCGCATCAGCCCGGCGGGTGACTAAGGCCTGGCGCCGTGCTCAGCTATTCCGGACTGCGTGGGGACTCTTCGTAGGTCGTACCCTCGGATTTATGCGCGTCGCCGTCTGCCAGCTGAACTCACGGGAAGACCGTGCCCACAATCTTGCTGTTGCCCGGGGGTTGCTCGAGCGAGCCGCCGCAAGCGGTGCCGAGCTTGCGGTCCTGCCGGAGTATGTCGATTTCCTCGGCCGGTCGGCCGACGCGCCCAAGCCGGAGCCGGTCGACGGGGAGTTCGCCGCGTTCTTCGCGGCCGCGGCCCGCGAGCTCGGCATCTGGGTGCATGCCGGCTCGTTCCACGAGATCGGCCCGGACGAGAGCCGGACCTTCAACACCACGCTTCTCTTTCGCCCGGACGGCACGCTTGCGGCGAGCTACCGCAAGATTCATCTGTACGACGTGGAGATCGCGGGTCGCGTGTCCTACCAGGAGTCACGTTCGGTGGCGCCGGGGGAGGAGGCGGTCGTGACGGCGGTGAACGATGTGCCCACCGGCCTCAGCATCTGCTACGACCTGCGCTTCCCCGAGCTGTACCGCCGGCTCGCCGTGGCCGGGGCGAAGATCCTCGTGGTGCCGGCCGCCTTCATGCTGCACACCGGCCGTGACCACTGGGAGGTGCTGCTGCGTGCCCGCGCGATCGAGAACCAGTGCTACGTGCTGGCAGCGGGGCAGATCGGCGATCACGAGCCGGGGCGTACCTGCTTCGGGCGGAGCATGATCATCGACCCGTGGGGGACGGTGCTCGCCCAGGCGCCCGACACGGTGGGCGTAGTGACCGCTGACCTGGACCTGGACCGGCTGGAGACGCTTCGCGAGGAGCTGCCCAGCCTGGCGAACCGGCGTCTCTGATCAAGGTGTAGTCGGCGTCACAAAGCTCTGCACGAGGTAGCTGACGACGGCCAGACCGACCACGGCGCCGCCCACCAACAGAAGCGCCCCTCCCATCCGGGAGGGGCCTCTCAGGAACAGTCGATGGACCGAGACAGCCACTGTGACCAGCACAAGCAGGCCGATCACGAGTTGCCAGAGCGGCACGATGAGGCTGAGGAACGCGTCGACCGCCAGCGTCTCGGATGCGTCCATGACGCCACTCTGTCACGCTTTCCTGCCCCCGTGGGCCGCCGCGCCGCCCTGGCGGGCACGGGCGTCGATTTGCGGTCACCCGGCCGAGTCCCGTAACTTCTTCTCTGCCCGCGGGAAACCGGTACGGAGCGCCACGAAAGTGACAATCCGGAAGGTGCCACGAGGGCCGCTGAAGGCGAGCTATGCTTGCGTTGAGCGCCGGGCGGTGCGGACGGATCCAACAG